>JADHNI010000050.1 GCA_016779585.1 Pseudomonadales bacterium | reverse complement strand
AGACGTCGAGCAGGCCTATGCAGTTGGCGCGGCTGCGGTTGAATTCGCCCTGGCAGGTAAAAATGCCGTGATGCCTGTCATCAGGCGAAAGAATACTAAGAAGTACAGCTGGGATATAGATGAGGCGCCGCTTTCAAAAGTGGCCAATGTTGAAAAGATGATGCCGAAGTCTTTTATCACCAAAGATGGGTTTGGCATTACAGGAAAGGCGAGGGAATACCTGTCACCGCTGATCCAGGGAGAAGATTACCCTCCATACCGGGATGGCTTGCCCCAGTATGTCCAGTTGCAGCGAAAGCTTGTGCGCAAGAAGCTGCCGCCTTTTGAGCCTTCGTAAAATAGTTAGATGTTGAAACAAAAAAAGGCGGGTTAACCCGCCTTTTTTTGTTCTGCTGCTTCCGATCAGACTGACAGCAGCGGTGCGATGACCAGGCTGACAATCGCCATCACGTTGATCAGGATATTCATGGATGGACCGGAGGTGTCCTTGAAAGGATCACCAACCGTGTCGCCGACAACGGCTGCCGCGTGTACATCCGAACCCTTGCCGCCAAGGTTTCCTTTCTCGACGTGTTTCTTGGCGTTGTCCCAGGCGCCGCCGGCATTAGCCATCATGAGTGCCATCAGAACACAACCGAGCAGCGCGCCAGCCAGCATTCCTCCGAGCGTCTGTGCGCCCAGCGTGAAGCCGACAACACCGGGCATGGCAACTGCGATCACCCCCGGGAGAATCATCTTCTTGAGTGCCGCCTGTGTTGCGATATCTACACAACGAGCATGATCGGGTTCTGCGGTACCTTCCATAAGACCCGGAATCTCGCGGAACTGACGCCGGATTTCCTCGATCATCTCCATGGCTGCATCACCGACAGATGTCATCGTTATTGATGCAATCAGGAAGGGCAGGACACCGCCGATAAAGATGCCGGTCAGTACCTTGGGATTCGATAGCTCCAGTGAGAACCCAGGGTTGTTCACGCTGATGGTTTCAACAAATGCAGCGATGATGGCGAGTGCTGCCAGTGCCGCCGCACCGATTGCGAATCCTTTACCGATGGCTGCCGTTGTGTTGCCCACTTCGTCAAGGCCGTCAGTAATTTCACGAACATCTGCGCCCAGGCCGCCCATTTCAGCGATGCCGCCTGCATTGTCGGCAACCGGACCGTAAGCGTCCAGAGCCATGGTCATGCCTACGGTGGCCAGCATGCCAACAGCAGCGATGCCCACACCGTAGAGACCGGCAAGACTGGTGGAAATAAAGATGATCGCAGCCAGTGTCAGAATCGGAACAACCACTGATTCCATGCCTACAGCGAGGCCGGTGATCATCACGGTGGCGGTGCCAGTTCTTCCTGACTCGGCGATTTTCACCACAGGACCCTTGGATGTGTAGTAGGAGGTCACGACACCGATCAGTACGCCGCCAACAGTACCAGCGACCACTGCCCACCAGACATCCCGGGATATTCCGAGCATGTCTATCATGAAATAACCGGCAATAATCAGCAGCACGGCTGAAATCTGGTGACCCATCTCGAGAGCTCTTTCTGGTCCAAGGCCTGCAAGCAGGTTCACCATAATGATACCTGCAACCGAACATACGAGGCCAAGCGAAGCAAGCAGCAGCGGCAGAGAGAGAAGTGCTTCTCGTCCGCCTTCCGGTGCCAGTGCATTCACTCCAAATGCCGCAGTCATGGTCATAGTAGATGCAATCGCAATGGTTGCGATCATCGAGCCGCAGTAAGATTCGAAAATGTCCGAACCCATGCCGGCGACGTCACCCACGTTGTCACCCACGTTATCAGCGATAACGCCAGGGTTACGGGGGTCATCTTCCGGAATACCAGCTTCAACTTTACCAACCAGGTCAGCGCCGACATCTGCACTCTTGGTGTAGATACCACCACCAACACGGGAGAAGAGCGCTACACTGGAACCACCCATACCGAAACCGTGGATCGCATGTGCTGTTTCAGGGTCACCACCGAAGTACCAGTAGAGGACACCAAGACCGAGCAGGCCGAGTGATGCGACGCACAGTCCCATGACTGACCCGCCATAAAACGCAACAGTCAATGCGCCGTCTGCACCGACAGCCTGTGCAGCAGCAGTCGTTCGAACGTTTGCTTTTGTGGCCGCAAACATGCCGAGATAGCCTGCAGCCGCTGAACAGATAGCGCCTACCGCAAATGCGATGGCTGTCTTCGCACCCAGGCCGGGCGTGAAGAAGATCAGCAGGAACAGCGGACCGGCGAACATGGCCAGCATGAGATATTCACGATGCAGAAACACCATCGCACCCTCGTGGATAGCGGCAGCAATTTTTTTAATTTTCTCGTCCCCTTCCGGGTACCTGACCATCAGGAAATAGATGATGGCGGCGCAGACGAGACCAAGCACACCCATGACGGGTGGCACGTTACTTAAGGTTTCCATAAGCGATTCCGATTGGATTTGTAATTCTTATACTAATTCAGTGGCCGAAGCATCGCGCCAGGGCGCGCTAATGGTACAAAAACAGGAGCGAAGTTTGAAGGGCTAGCCGTCCTCTAACAGTCTTCTGAGATCGATGATCGCAGCATTTGCGCGGGAAATATGTGAGCCCATGACAAGAGAATGGTTGGCCAGCATGCCAAAACCGCTGCCATTGAGGATAACCGGGCTCCAGACCGTTTCCTGGGTTGGCTCAAGGTCACGGATAATCTGCTGCAGGCTGACCAGTGCGTTTTTCTTCTGCAGCACGTCCTGGAAATCCACTTCGATTGCGCGAAGCAGGTGTATGAGCGCCCAGGTGGTACCGCGAGCCTCATAGAAAACGTCATCCAGTTCCATCCAGGGAGTTTTTACCTGCTGTTCCGGCGATGAGCTTGTGGACTGGGTCGCTGCGGCGTCCCCTGCCAGCGAAGTGTCCAGTTGCCTTTTGCCGACGCTGGCTGACAGGCGCTGTGACAGGCTGCCCAGGCGGGTCTCAACTTCAGAGAGCCAGGTTCTCAGGTTGTCTGCCCGCGCGTAAAACTGCGCGTTCTGCTGATTTTCGTCTCCGAGTCGTAAGGCGTAGCTCTCCAGGGCGCGAATACCTTTTTCATACTCAGCCTCTGTTTCAGGCAGGATCCAGGAGTTGTTATCGAAATAAAACTGACCTTCGGCCCTGACCAGATCGGAATCTTCTGTGGACTGTGACTGCGACCGGCTGAGGTTGTTGCGCAGCGTGCGCGCCATATCACGCATCTGTACAAGTACACCGAACTCCCAGTTGGGGATGTTATCCATCATCACACTGGGTGGCATGATGTCGTTGTAAAGGTAGCCGCCGCGCTTGTTGAGCAGGGTATCGGCCATGGTGATCATGGTAGCTACAGTCGTTGTACCGACGACCTTGCGGGTACCCAGCTCCGCGGTTACATCGCTGGTTGCCTTGTGAACGTCAAACAGACCCGGCTCATCGTCCCAGTAAAAACCGAGAGCGCCGATAGCGATCGCCAGCACCAGCAGAAATGAGCCAACGCTGCGTAGGATTGTCTGTGAAACGCCGCCAGTCTCCAGGCTGTCAGAAACCTGTTCTTTTACCTGTTCAATACTGTCGTCAATTGGGCTCATGGTTAATGACTCTCTCCGGGTTGCCTAATGGTAACTGGTATCAGACGACGGGGGTATTGGGGCGTCGCTGAATCGATACCGCAGAACAGTCGAGTTAACGGGATAACAGGACGGAAGGAGTGTTTTGTACTTCGAATGCGGCTTCAACACGGAACGGGACACGAGCATTCAGTTCCTGGTATATCCAGCGACCGCTGGCATCATCGGGCGCCCTTATTGTGGCGAAAGACTGGTTACGCGTGATGTGCCGCGCGATTGTATCGAACGCAATTCTGGCGGCATCCCGGGCCAACACGTCGTTTCGTGAGAGCGTAAACAGGGTCGTCTTCTGGTCCTCCCGATCATTGATAAGGTTGACCACGGGTTTGATGTTCGGATGGGACGCATCAACGGTTTCCGCCCTGGCAACGTACATCCGGGCTTTGCCGATATTGCGCTGTTCCGCGTGATCCCTGGCCCAGGCGAGGTATTTCTCCACAATTCGGTTTATGCCATCCAGTGCTCTTGTATTGCCTGGTTCCCGCTTCAGCACCATCCGGTATTTCTGCAAGGCATTGTTATCATGCGGGGTTGTTAGCTGGTTACTGCTGTAGTTCAGTTCCGCGGCCGCGAGCAGACGCCCAATCGGTGACTCCACGGGTTGTTCCGGTGGTTCGCTTACAGGCTGCACCACACATCCGGAAACTATGATAAGCAGGGTTAAACTTAGGGCGACAATTCTGGTCACAGTGATAGAGTAAAATCCGAAGTCATTGTTGTTGAATCATGAGAATTGAATCATGAGAGTCCCTCGAATTAAATCGCTGTTGACCATGTGTTCACTGGCAGCGTTTCTTGCATTGCCTGTCGCATCAGCCGAAGACCTGTTTTCGGGTAATGCCGGGGCCATAAGTGCCGATGAAATTCTGCCTGTGGATGAGGCTTTTCGGTTCGGCAGCTACGTGGAGGGGAAATCCCTGAAGTTGTTCTGGCAGGTGCTGCCGGGTTACTACCTGTATCGCGACAAGTTCAGCTTTGCACAGGAGGGCGAAGAGCTGGCTGCTGAGCTGCCCAGGGGAAAACTCTACCAGGATGAAATATTCGGCGAGGTCGAAGTACTGTCCGGCCTGGTTGAAGTCACGCTCCCATCAGGAGCCTCTACCCAGGTCTCCTACCAGGGGTGCGCAGAACGCGGATATTGTTATCCTCCGCAGAAAAAGCAGCTATCTCCCTCGAAATAGCAGCTAAAATTCGGAAAACGCGACTTTATCAGCTTCCCGAACTTTCAAGTCGAAGTACCCTGCCTAAAAGTCAGGAAAAAGCGCTTATTTTCTTGAAATGTCGGCAAAATCCAGAAAAATGATAAGAAATAAACCTTTAAGGCAGGTACCCTGAAACATGTCGCAAATTCTCGTCCTAAACGGACCCAACCTTAATTTACTCGGCACACGGGAACCTGAGATCTATGGGTCTGACACTCTCCAGGATATTAACGCCGCGGTTCGCAGCCTGGTCGAAGGTGCCGGGTATGGCTTTGATACCCTGCAAAGCAATGCTGAGCATGAGTTGGTTGACCGTCTGCACGAAGCTCGCGGTACGGCAGGGTTCGTGATCATTAACCCGGGTGCTTTCACACATACGAGCATTGCGCTGCGCGATGCCTTTCTCAGCGTGTCAGTACCGTTTCTCGAGGTACACCTGTCGAATGTGTTCAGCCGTGAAGAATTCCGAAAACATTCATATCTCTCTGACATCGCCGTAGGGTGCATAACCGGCCTGGGGGCAAAGGGCTATTCGTTTGCGGCTGAGTTTGCGATCCAGTATCTCGAGGAGAAAGCCTAGGTGGATATCAGGAAAGTAAAAAAACTGATTGAGATGATGGAGGAGTCGGACATCTCGGAAATCGAGATCAAGGAAGGAGAAGACTCGGTTCGGATTACCCGCGGAGGTGCGGTTGTGCCGATGGCGGTGCCTGCACCGGCTGCAGTTCCTGCTCCGATTCCTGCTGCGCCATTAGCGGCTGAAATGCCCGCTGCCGAGGGTGGTCACCTGGTACGTGCCCCGATGGTTGGTACTTTTTATCGCGCACCTTCACCGTCTTCTCCACCCTTTGTCGAAATAGGCGATCGGGTTAGTGAAGGGGATACTCTCTGTATCATCGAATCGATGAAGATGATGAATCACATCAAGGCGGATCGGTCCGGTAAGCTTGAGGCTATTCTGGTGAATAACGAAACGCCCGTTGAATTCGATCAGCCACTCTTTACCCTCAGCGACTGAACACCTTCTTGTCCTGCCTTCCATGCAACGCCTGCTGATTGCCAATCGAGGTGAAATCGCATTGCGCATCCTGCGTGCGTGTCGTCAGGCTGCTATTGAAGTTGTGGCTGCCTATTCGAGGGTAGATGAGGATTTAAGGCACCTGGATTTGTCCGACGATACGGTTTGTATCGGCAGGGAATCCTACATGGACGGGGACCAGCTGCTTGCGGCGGCTATCAGTCGTGGCTGTGATGCTATCCACCCGGGTTACGGGTTTCTCTCAGAAAATGCTGAATTCGCTGCACGCGCGGAATCGGAAGGCCTGAAGTTTGTTGGACCCACAAGCGAACAGATCAGGGTGATGGGGAACAAGTCGGAGGCAAGGCAGTTGTTGGTTGAACATGGTGTTCCCGTGCTACCTGGCAGTGCTGGCACTACTGACGACTACAATCTGGTGCGTGAGGTCGCTGTAAAAGCTGGTTTCCCGGTGCTGCTGAAAGCCAGTCATGGTGGTGGCGGGCGAGGTATCTGCCGTGTGGGATCAGCCGATGAGCTTGAAGCAGCCTATCTTGAAACAACCACTCAGGCGTTGAACTATTTTGGTAACGGTGAGTTGTATGTAGAGAAGTACCTTTCCAATGCGCGACATATTGAGATCCAGGTTGCCGGTGACGGTCGTGGCCAGGTGATCTCGTTGGGCGCACGGGACTGTTCTGTGCAGCGCCGTCACCAGAAACTTATCGAGGAAGCGCCGCCTCCCGGCATAGACGACACCACCCTGCAGTCTCTCTCTGAGCTGTGTTGCTCTGCTCTCGCTAACTTGCAGTACCGCAACCTGGGCACACTGGAATTTCTCTACCAGGACGGCTGTTTCTATTTCATAGAAATGAATACCCGACTCCAGGTTGAGCATCCAGTGACTGAAGAAATCACGGGCCTCGATCTGGTCGCACTGCAACTTGAGATCGCCGGATCCGGCAGTCTGCCGATTACGCAGTCGGCTGTCAGGTTCGAGGGGCATGCGATCGAGTGTCGAATTAACGCAGAGGATGCAGACTTCAATCCCTCGCCAGGAAAGGTCACAGAGCTCAGGTGGCCCGGCGGTCCGGGTGTCCGACTGGACAGCCACCTGTATGAAGGTTACCGGATACCTCACCACTACGACTCGCTCGTGGGCAAACTCATCTGCACCGGAAATGATCGGGGCAGGGCACTGTCACGCATGAGAAGCGCCCTTGATGAAACCAGGGTTGGTCCGGTTGCCACGAACATCAGTCTGCACAGGGAAATCCTGCGTGAGCCCGGCTTCCTGGAAGGCGGTGTGTCTACCGGTTACCTGGAATCCATCGTCTTGCAGGGAGAGCGCTCGTGAGTATTGCCTGGATTAATCTGACAGCAGCGTCTGATAAGGCGCGATTGGACGAACTGGAGAGTTGGCTCTGGGATCACGGTGCTGTGTCAGTCACTGTCGAAGATGCGGAGGATGCCCCCATATTTGAACCACCTCCGGGTGAACAGCCGGTTTGGGACCAGGTGCTGGTAACGGGTCTGTTTGAAGCAGAGTCCTCAATAGATGAACTTACAGATCAGCTGGCGCGTGCCGGGTTTGTACTGAAGAATGTCGAGGAGATAGCAGATCGTGCCTGGGAACGGGAATGGCTGACACGATTTGAACCCATGTGTTTTGGGCAACGAACCTGGATCTGTCCGACGGGTTATCAGATCGAGCGGGAAGGCAAGGTTGTGATCGACCTGGACCCCGGGCTGGCGTTTGGTACAGGCACTCATGAAACGACAAGACTTTGCCTGGAATACCTCGACAGTACCGATGTCGGCGGCGGACTTGTCATTGATTATGGCTGCGGCTCGGGAATTCTTGGCATCGCTGCTGCAAAACATGGCGCGCGTGCTGTGGTCTGTGTGGACAATGATCCGCAGGCGTTGACAGCCACCCAGGATAATGCCGGCAGAAACTCGGTTAAAGTTGAGACCCATCTTCCGGGTGTGGATCTGGCCCCTGCGCAACTTGTGATGGCAAACATCCTGGCACAACCTCTGGTGGAGCTATCCGGGTTGTTGCTCTCGGCAACCGCCTCGGGTGGTAAGTTGGTGCTTTCCGGCATTATGGAGAGCCAGGCTGAATGGGTGATCAGTGCTTACCGGGATCATGCAGAACTGGAATCACAGACCGTTCTGAATGACTGGGTCCGGTTGGTGTGGAGTAAACCTTGATTGAAGCGATTACCCAGTGCCCGGAATGCCAGACTTCATTTCGGGTAACGGAGGCCCAGCTTCGTATTGCTGAAGGGTCCGTTCGTTGTGGTGCCTGCCTGAATGTCTTCCAGGCGGAGGACTACCTGTTATCACCGCTGCTGGACATGACAGAACGGCTGGCGATAGAACAGGACTATTGGCTCGACTTCGAGGATTACATGGCACAGGTCGGCCCTGTTTCGGCGCCCGCGGCGCATGAAGAGCCTGGCACTATCGAGAGGGACCTGTCGGTGGTCGATGGGAAAAGCCCATTTGTAGACGACCTTGAAAAACCCTTTGATCTTGAGTTCGAGCCTGACCCTGAACTACTGCTTCGGGATCATCGTCGGTTTTTCCCCATGGCCTCCCTGAAGTGGGTTCCGGGTATCCTGTTTCTATTGCTTATGCTCGGTGCCCAGTGGGCGTTCATGAATCTGCAGTCGTTCGCCCAGGACGAAGCGTACAGGGAACAGATCCTTACGTTTTGTCGAGTGACGGGTTGCGCAGTGCCGGATTACGACAACCTTGGGCTGCTGGAGACTCGCGAACTCATTATTCGGAGCCATCCGGAGGCGGCTAGTGCGCTGATGGTGGATGTACTTCTGCGCAACAGCGGGGATTTCAGACAGGCTTTCCCCGGGCTGTGGCTGCAGTTCATGGATGTCCGTGGGAATGTTGTGGCCAGTCGGGTGTTCAGGTCTCAGGAGTATCTGGGTGGCGAGATGCGGGGGCTGCGATATATACCTGCGCTCACAGAAGTCAGGCTTTCTCTGGAGATCGCCGATCCGGGTGAAAATGCCCTGGGTTACCAGATGGAAGTAGTGCGCATTTAGCCTCGTTTGGTATCATGCGTGCTTTCCCGCAGCGCCTCCCCGAAAGATGTTATCCATAGGTCCTTATTCACATCCCAGCCGGGTTATTGTTGCACCCATGGCGGGTGTGACTGACAGAGCCTTTCGTGATCTTTGCCGTTCCTATGGGGCGCACTGGACTGTCTCTGAGATGGTGACCAGCGACAGCAAGCTCTGGTCTACAGATAAATCCCGCCATCGTCTTGCCCATGCCTCGGAGCAGGGGCCGCGATGGGTTCAGCTGGCGGGCAGTGACCCTGCGCAGATGGCCGAAGCAGCAAAACGCAATGTTGACCTTGGCGCGGACATTATCGACATCAATATGGGTTGCCCGGCAAAGAAGGTCTGCAACAAGGCAGCAGGCTCCTCGCTCCTGCGTGATGAAAAGCTGGTTGGCGATATTCTGGATGCCGTGGTGTCGGCAGTGCCAGTTCCGGTCACCCTGAAAATACGCCTTGGCTGGTCCTGGGATGAGGTAAATGCACCAACCATCGCAAAGATTGCAGAAAACGCCGGTATCCATTTGCTGACTGTCCATGGCAGAACCAGGGCCTGTCGCTTTAACGGGCACGCAAATTATGAGGCGATTGCGAGTGTTAAAAGCTCTGTGGATATTCCGGTGATTGCAAACGGGGATATCGATTCACCCGCGAAAGCAGAAGACGTACTTACTGTCACGGCATGTGATGGTGTGATGATCGGCCGAGCCGCGCAGGGAAAGCCCTGGCTTATCGGCAATATTGATGCCTACCTGCGTGAGGGTGAGTATCGGTCGTCACCGGATCTGATCGAAATCAGGTTGATGCTGTCGAAGCACATTCAGGCACTTCATGATATCTACGGGGAATTCCAGGGTGTTCGCATTGCCCGCAAACATGTGGGCTGGACTCTGGATGCGATCCCCGGTGCACACCTCTTGAAACAAAGCTTCAATCGACTTGATTCAGCAGAAGATCAGTTCAACCTGATCGCCTCTCTGGACCAGCTGGACCAGGCTGCGTGAAGAAGACAATCAATAAAGCTGTTCAGGAAGCTGTTGATGAATATCTGCACATGATGGATGACGAGCAGGTCACTGACCTCTACGAGCTCGTGCTGTCAGAGGTTGAAGCACCTCTGCTGCGTTCGATACTAAATCACACCAATCAAAACCAGAGCAAAGCCTCAGCAGCCCTGGGTCTGAATAGAGCCACCCTGAGAAAGAAATTACGCAAGTACCGCCTGCTTTAACCAGGCTATAGCAAGAGGAATAGCATGTCTGATGTTCGTGTAAGAACGGCGCTTCTGTCCGTTTCCGACAAAACCGATTTAACGAAACTGGCGGAGTCGTTGAAGAAACACGATGTACACATGATGTCCACCGGTGGCACATTTCGCCAGTTGTCTGAAGCGGGTTTTGCTGTGCAGGAGGTGTCGGACTACACCGGTTTTCCGGAAATGATGGACGGTCGCGTCAAGACATTGCACCCAAAGGTCCACGGCGGCCTGCTTGGCCGGCGCGGCACTGATGATGCAGTCATGGGTGAGCATGATATCCGCGGCATTGACCTGCTCGTGGTAAATCTTTATCCCTTTGAAGAAACCGTAGCGAGGGACCCTACAAACACACCTGAGATCATTGAGAATATCGATATCGGGGGGCCAGCCATGCTGCGTTCCGCGGCGAAGAACTTTGACTCGGTTGCAGTTGTCGTAAATCCGCAGGATTACGTGACTGTTATTGATGAACTGAACACGTGCAATGGCAGTCTCTCTGCAGACACTCGATTCAGGCTGGCAGTAAAAGCCTTCGAGATGGTGGCGTGTTACGATGCTGCCATTGCCAATCACCTGTCCGCACTTGCTGATCCTGCAGATAGGAGCAAGCCCGAACCATATCCCGGATCCATGACGCTGCAATTCAAAAAGCAGCAGACATTACGCTACGGAGAAAATCCACATCAGACAGCAGCCTTTTATGTAGAAGCAAACTCACCTGTGGGTTCGATTGCCTCGGCATCTCAGCACCAGGGCAAGGAACTGTCCTACAACAACATTGCTGATACAGATGCCGCCTTGCAGTGTGTGCAGGCATTTGAAGAGCCCGCCTGTGTCATCGTAAAACATGCCAACCCCTGTGGCGTTGCCCAATCGCATGATGTGTTTGATGCCTATGACAGGGCGTTCAAAACAGATCCCACGTCAGCGTTTGGCGGGATTATCGCGTTCAACCGTGAGGTCAATGACACGCTGGCGAGGGAAATTACAGAGCGTCAGTTCAGCGAGGTGATTGCCGCGCCGTCTTATACGGCAAGTGCCCTGGAGGTGTTTACGAGTAAGAAAAACGTTCGTGTGCTCCAGGTTACTTCCGGCACGGCAGTGCAACCTGCCGTGGACTACAAGCGGGTTGCCGGTGGTCTTCTGGTGCAGGACGCGGATATTCCGTTGCTGGATGAAGAAAACCTGGGTGTTGTCAGCAGGCGTGAACCGTCAGAAAAAGAATACCAGGACCTGATTTTCGCCTGGAAAGTGGCGAAGTTTGTGAAGTCGAATGCCATCGTGTATGCAAAGGATTTGATGACCATTGGTGTGGGTGCAGGGCAGATGTCCCGTGTCATCAGTGCACGAATTGCCGGGCTCAAAGCTGAAGGAGAAGGGCTCGAGGTGCCGGGCTCAGTCATGGCATCAGACGCGTTTTTCCCTTTCCGCGATGGTATTGATGCTGCTGCGGAAGCCGGAATCACGGCTATTATCCAACCCGGTGGTTCCATGCGTGACCAGGAAGTCATCGATGCGGCAGACGAGGCGGGCATGGCGATGGTTTTTACCGGTATGCGTCACTTCAGGCACTAGTTATGAGTCAACTAAATCTCCTGGTTATCGGTAGTGGTGGGCGAGAACATGCCCTGGCCTGGAAGCTGGCAGCATCGGATCGTGTTGCCCGTGTCTACGTTGCGCCGGGAAATGCCGGTACAGCCCTGGAAGAAAAACTGGAGAACGTCGATATCAGTCCAATGGACTTTGATGCGCTGGTCGCTTTTTGCCGGGACAACCAGGTAGATTTCACGGTAGTTGGTCCTGAAGATCCGCTTGTCGCAGGTATTGTGGACCGGTTTACCGAGGAAGGGCTTCGTTGCTTCGGGCCTACAGCCGCAGCGGCACAGTTGGAAGGATCTAAAAGTTTCACCAAGGCATTCCTGGAAAGACACGGTATCCCGACCGCGGGTTTTGCGGTGTTTGATGATATTCAGAAGGCGACAGCGCACGTCAAAACGCTGACCCCGCCAATTGTGATCAAGGCTGATGGCCTTGCTGCAGGGAAGGGAGTTGTGCTGGCAGATTCGACAGAAGAAGCCATTGAAACGTTGCAGCAGATGCTTACCGGCGAGGTGCTGGCTGGCGCGGGCTCGTCCATTGTCATCGAGGACTTCCTCGTGGGCGAGGAAGCAAGCTTCATTGTCATCGCGGACGGCGAAAATTACCTGTCTTTTGCCACGTCGCAGGACCATAAGGCAGCCTATGATGGAGACGAGGGACC
The DNA here is from genome assembly GCA_016779585.1 of Pseudomonadales bacterium. Lineage (GTDB taxonomy): Bacteria > Pseudomonadota > Gammaproteobacteria > Pseudomonadales > Azotimanducaceae > UBA9659. The sequence continues at coordinate 14,913 of JADHNI010000050.1, read as the reverse complement.
AAACACGGGCGGTATGGGGGCTTATTCCCCGGCGCCGGTAGTGAGCGACGAGATTCACCAGAACATCCTGGAAAAGGTGATAGAGCCCGCGCTGGATGGTATGCGCAGTGAAGGCAATGCCTACACCGGTTTCCTCTATGCTGGTCTTATGATCGACCCGGCAGGTGAGCCCAGCGTGATCGAATTTAACTGCCGGTTCGGTGACCCGGAAACCCAGCCTGTTATGAGCAGGCTTGAGTCTGACCTTGCGACGCTGATCGAAGCTGCCCTTGATGGCAGGTTGTCAGAGATGGATATTCAATTTGATGCCGGCTCTGCGCTTACGGTAGTCATGGCGTCAGGAGGTTACCCGGGTGCCTATGAGAAAGGCAGGAAAATCTCGGGTCTCGACCAGGTCTCCGGGGCCAAGGTGTTTCATGCAGGAACCAGTCTGTCCGGTAATGATGTCCTGACCAGTGGCGGTCGTGTACTGGGTGTCACAGCTCTAGGTAACAGTGTCACTGAGGCGCATCGACTGGCCTACGAAGCAGTCAGCGAGATCAGCTTTGATGCGGCAGAATACAGGACTGATATCGGTTACCGGGCAATCGCTCGTGAAAACAGTGAGAGTTGACTCAGGCCACCGACTGGCCACCGTCCACTGACAGAACCTGACCGGTCACAAAACCAGCATCTTCGGCGAGAAAGAAGGCGGCTTTGGCAATATCGTCCGGTTCCCCCAACCGGCCCATGGGCAGATCACCCAAAAGTTCTTCTTTTTCCTGCTCGCTCATTTCTGCGGTGTCTTCAGGCCAGAGGATGGCACCCGGCGATACGCCATTTACCCTGATATCCGGGGCAAGCTCCAGCGCCAGTCCTCTCGTAAGCATTTGCAGGGCTGCCTTGGAAACGCTGTAAAGGAGGTAACCTGCAAGAGGATTTTCTCCGTAGATATCGACGATGTTGATGATAGCGCCTTTGTTCATTGCTTCTGCGGCTTCCCTTGAGAGCAGTAAAGGCGCTTTTAGGTTGATGTCCATGAACTGGTTGATAAGCCTTGCATCCAGATCCGACAGTGAGGTGGGATAGAAGATTGAGGCGTTGTTTACCAGGCAGTCCAGGCGTCCAAATGTTGATATGGCATATTCCACGATTTTACTGAGCTGTTCAGGGTCGGCGAGGTCCTGGCTGATGACAACAGCAGATTCACCGCGAACCTGGTTTAGCCGGTACTCGAGTTCCCGGGCTTCGTCCATGCTGGCATTGCAGTGAATGACAACCCGGTAACCAGCCCCGTGAAAACGGGATACGATTCGTGCACCAATTCTTCGAGCGCCACCCGTGACCAGTACAACTTTGCTGCTAACGCTCATGCAGGGCGCTCTCGATGTTGGCCACCTGCGCCTTGCGCACTGCTTCGCCAACGGCGGGCCCCTTCAGTCCTGCTGCGACATCCCTGGCTTTCACCTGGCGTATGGTTTGTGCGAGCTCCATCCACCGTCGCGCTAACACCTTGTGTGATATGGCTTCTGCACTTCGGCAGAAGTGTTCGAATCTTTCCTGTTTGCGAATGGCATCCAGGTCATACAGGTAATCAACCACTTCAACTGCTGTCATGGTGTTTAGCCTGCACCAACGATCAAGCCGGGTGGCGACAAGTATGCTGAGTTCCCGTCGCTGATTGGTGCACTTGAGGCGATTGCAGAGAGTCCTGATTTGTTCGGCGTCGAGGTGCATAACGAGTGCTGAAAACCTGGTTTCCCTGTCGGTTGAATCTATCTCGCGCAATTTTCGTACGGCATTTTGAGTAATCTCGGGCCAGAGATCTTTTGTTGCTCCAATGTCGTCAAGGTAGGTAAAGAAGGCCCCGGGCTCAGTCGTTGCCAGTGCCTTGTCCAGTTCGAGCAGGACACGTTCAGGCGTGAGCTCGGTCAGTTGCCCCTCAGCGACCATATCCTCCAGAAGCTTTGTGGTTGATGGGTGAACACTGAAATCAAAGGGTGAAAGATAAGCCAGGAACCTTGCTACCCGGAGAATGCGCAGGGGATCTTCCGAGAAAGCATCGGAGATATGCCGCAGGGTTCGAGCATCAAGGTCCTTTTTTCCTGAATGTGGGTCAACCAGGTTGCCGTCATTATCCTTCGCGATGGCGTTGATGGTCAGGTCGCGCCGGGCAAGGTCTTCATCGAGAGTGACATCCGGTGATGCATGGCAGACAAAACCCTGGTGACCGGGGCCGGTTTTTCTCTCGGTTCGCGCGAGCGCATACTCCTCTCGCGTCTCTGGATGCAGGAATACCGGGAAGTCCCTGCCGACAGAGCGAAAGCCGGCGGCTTTCATCTCTTCCTCTGTGCTGCCAACAACCACATAGTCACGTTCGTGCACGGGGAGTCCCAGGAGTTCATCCCTGACAGCACCTCCGACCAGGTATGTTTCCATCAGGAACGGTTCCCTTCTGACGGGACGCTGAAAGTTTTGTCGTCTTCCAGGCGAAGTGCAGTGAGATGTCGACCCCAGACACAGCCGGTATCCAGGGCAACGGCGAAATCGGTATCTACCTTTCCTTCCAGTGCTGCCCAGTGCCCGAAAAGTATTCTTGTTTGATCCGGTCGTGGGAAGCTGAACCAGGGTGAATATCCCGGCGGTGCCACATCTGTTTTGTGTAGCAGTTCGATCTCTCCGTCTTCCTTGCAGAAGCGAAGCCGGGTGAAGTAGTTGGTGATCAGCCTCAGGCGATCCATGCCTGTCAGCTGTTCACTCCATTGGGCAGGTTCGTTGCCGTACATGGCAGAGAGAAACTCTTCGACACCACCGGTTTTGAGCACCTGCTCAACCTCGCCTGCAAGCTCCAGGCATCTGTAGGTGTGGAGATTTGGCGGGAGTCCCGCATGAACCATGGCAATGTCCCGCTCCTGGTCATAGTGAATCAACGGCAGGCCTCGCAGGTAGTCAATATAGGTGTCGAGTCGTTTACTGGTGAGCAGGTCTGACAGGGTATCGCCACGTTTTTCGGTTTGGCTGCCCATGGCCACTGCAAGAAAGTGCAGGTCATGGTTGCCGAGTACGCAAGTGACATTGGGCAGTTGCATCAGCAGGTCTAGAACACCCGCGTTGTCAGGGCCTCGATTGATCAGGTCGCCAACAAACCAGAGGTGATCTTCCGACTGCAGGTAACCGGATTCCTTTAGCAGCAGTTCAAGTTCGATCCGGCAACCCTGGATATCACCGATGGCATAAGTGTTCATGAGCGTGTGGATACCAGGTTGCTGCAGGCAATGTAGTCATTGACGGTCAGGTTCTCCGGGCGGAGCGTTGGTGCCAGGCCCAGGCTCTCGAGTTCAGATTCGCTCACGAGGCCTTTCAGTGCGTTACGTATGGTTTTACGGCGTGAGGAAAAAGCCTGGATGAGCATCTTTTCAATGATATCCACATCAACCTGAGCTGCCTGCTTGTGTGGCTGCAGGCGAACGATGGCGGACTGGACCTTTGGCCGTGGGCTGAAGGCTTCCGGTGGTACCTCAAACAGTTTTTCTGCCTCGCAATACAACTGTGTCATGACAGAGAGTCTGCCATAGCTCCTGGTAGACGGGTCAGCGGTCATCCGATCCACAACCTCAAGCTGCAGCATGAAATGCATATTACTGATGAGTTCGAGATAGTGAAACAGGCGAAACAGGAGTGGGGTCGAGATGTTGTAGGGCAGATTGCCGATGACCCGGACGGGTGAGTCGGGAATCAGGGCAGGCAGGTCTGCCTTGAGGATGTCCTCGTTAATCAGTGTGGCTGAGGGGAAGCGCTCTTGCAGCAGTGTTGCCAGGTCCCTGTCTATTTCCACCAGGGTCAGGTCGCAGCCGGACTGCACCAGGTGTTCAGTAAGGGCGCCCTGTCCTGGCCCAATCTCGACGACATGTTCACCGGGTCTGGCATCAAAGCCACGTATGATTTTTCCAATGAGTCCCTGGTCAACCAGGAAATTCTGCCCGAAGCGTTTCCTGGCCCTGATCACCTGTTGCTTCCCAGCCTGGCGTTTGCCAGAGTCGCTGCGACGTTGATGGCCTGAAGCAGGCTGGAATCATCTGCTTTCCCTGAACCCGCCAGGTCGAGTGCGGTTCCGTGGTCTACGGAGGTGCGGATGATCGGCAGGCCCAGGGTGATGTTGATCGCCTCTCCGAAACTGGCGTACTTAAGCACCGGTAATCCCTGGTCGTGGTACATCGCCAGGACCGCATCAACGTCCTTCAGTCGGGCTGGGTTGAAAGCAGTATCAGCGGGAACCGGACCCGTCAGAGACATACCTTCAGCTCGCAGTGCTTCAAGCACGGGGCGAATCACATCGATTTCCTCACGCCCAAGGTGACCATCTTCACCGGCATGGGGATTTAGCCCGCACACCAGGATGTTTGGTTGGGCGATAGCAAACTTGTCGACCAGATCCCTGTGCAGTATCCGGACGGTGTTGGTGAGTGATTGCGCCGTGATAGCACTGCTTACCTCGGACAGGGGCAGGTGAGTGGTTGCCAATGCTACTCGAAGGTTTCCAGACGCCAGCATCATCACAACCTGTTTTGTGCCGGTGCGCTCAGCCAGCCATTCCGTGTGTCCGGAAAAGGGCATGCCGGCATCATTGATGACGCTTTTCTGGATCGGTCCCGTGACCATGGCATCAATATCTCCGCGTTCACAGGCGGACACTGCTGCTTCCAGGCAGGAGAGTACATAGGAAGCGTTTTCCGTACTGCATTCACCGGCGGCGACGGAAGCCTTCAGTTTCACCGGGTGGACATTCACCGTACCTGATTGGTATTGCCGCTGGTCGAGGTTGTTTATCTCGCAATCGAGTCCCAGTAGCCGGGCTCGATCAGCCATTAATCCGGGGTCGGCGAAATAGACAAGTCTTGTGTCCGGTGTGGAGCGGAAAGAGGTCAGGCAGATATCCGGGCCGATACCAGCAGGTTCACCCGGGGTGATGCCAAGTGTGATTTCAGATTTTGATTTCGACAAACGCTTCATCACGGATTTCACGAAGCCAACTGTCGAGTTCTTCATCAAACTTCTGGTTTCTCAGGTAGTTTTCGGCCTGGCCCATTTTGAAACGTTCCGAGAAATCTTCCACACGCCTGCCTGTGACTTCGAGGAAATGATAACCATGGCTGCTCTTGAATACCTCGCTGATCTCACCCAGGTCGGAGTCTTTCATCATCTGTTCGAACTCGGGAACAAAAACACCCTGGCGGGTCCAGCCAAGGTCGCCGCCGCTCAGGGCTGAGCCGGGGTCATCTGAATACAGTTTCGCAACTTCTTCGAATTCGCGGCCGTTGATAACCTCCTCACGCAGGGTTTTTGCGAGGTCTTCCGCTTCCCTGTCCGAGCGAATTTCGTTTGGTTGTACCAGTACGTGTCGAACTCTCGTCTGCGCGATCTGGCCCTCAGTTGTTGCGCCTCGCTTTTCGACGAGCTTGATCAGGTGGAAACCACGACCACTTTTGATAGGACCACGAATGTCGTCAACCTCCATGTCCTCGACCAGGTCAGAAAAGATGCTGGGCAGCTGTCCCGGTTTGCGCCACCCCATATCACCGCCACTAAGCGCGTTTTGATCAGAGGAATATTCAATGGCAAGGCTGGCGAAATCTTCCCCGTCCAGCAACTGTTGGTGGATGGTTTCAGCGCGAGACCGAACCCGTTTAATGTCTTCAGCCCCGGGATTATCAGGCAATGCCAGCAGGATGTGACCGAGTCGGTACTGATCTGCGGTCAGTGATTCGCCAAGGTCAGAGGCAAGAAAGTTTTTGACTTCCTGTTCGCTCACCTGGATACGTCGGCGCATGACGCCCTGCTGAACGCGACTGATGGCAAACTCTCTGCGGACCTGTTCCCGCATGGCAGCCCAGCTCATACCGTCATTGGCAAGAGCAATTCGAAACTGGTCCAGCGACATGTTGTTCTGTGCGGCGATGCTGGCAAGCGCTTCGTTGAGTTCGGCGTCGCTGATTCGGATCCCCGCTCGATCAGCCATCTGTAACTGCAGGCTTTCAATAATCAGGCGTTCAACCACCTGGTTTTGCAGGACGTCATCCGGCGGTACCCGCGTATTCGGTTGTGCTGCGAACTGTGCCTTGATGGCTCTTATGCGCTCGTCAATCTCGGATTGCATGATGACGTCCTGATCGACCACCACGGCGATTCTGTCAATCAGGACCAGCGCTGCCTGTGAATTCATTGAGGCGAGGACCAGTGTGAGGATGAGAACAAGATTTCTGTAAATGGTCATAATTTATTGTCCGGTGTAAAACCCGGTATCGAATTGCTCAGTAAGTTATCCAGTCTTCCGCCCAGTGAAGCCAGTCCTTTTAACTGGAATTCAAAGTAGATGCCGGAGTCAGCACGGCGGTCCACGATAAACCGGGGGGGTGTGCCGGGGTTTGTCACGACGATGCGTCGTGGCTCTTCCAGGTGGCGCCTGAATACGACCCTGGCAGCCCAGCAGCAGCTATTGTATTCGAGACCTACTAAAGACTCTATGGTCTGATCCGAGTCCCAGCCATAGTTCCAGCGGCCGACAAGACTCCAGGCATCGCGCTCTCCCAGGGGCCAGTAGAAAGACAGGTCGGTTTCCTCTCCCTGTCGTGGCCTGATTCCGCGTTGCTGTGATTCACGGGTCATGGCGTAATTAATGTTAAAAACAGCATTGCTCTTGCTTCGATAGGAGGCCGAAAAGTACCCACGATTCGAGCGATTATCTTCGGTGTCGTGTTCATAGGTGCCCCTGAATCGCCAGTTCGCGAGGTAAGTGGTCAGCGACAGGAACATCGGTGAGGTGTCCGCGGTTGGATCATTGCCGACGAATTCTCCGTCGAGAACTTCCCGGTCTTTGAAGTGAAGCATTTGTCCGATGCTGGCTGTGAACAATTCCCTGCCGTCAGAGAGGCGATAAAAGCTGGTGCTCAGGCCCAGGGCCAGGCGGTTGGCATCACCAACCCGGTCGTATCCGGCGTATCGGGTCTGTCGGAAAAGTTCATCATAGGAGGGTGTCAGCCGGGTGGTATCGAAAAGCGGCAGGTCGTCCTGGTATTCCTCATCGACGTAAAGGTAATAGATGCGTGGTTCAAGGGTCTGGGTAGCAGCGTTGCCGCGCCATGTTGCTGGTCTTTCGAAGACAACGCCTGCATCCAGGGATGCGATGACTGTGCCGATGCTTGCGTCATCCCTGTCCCCGGGCCTGGTCTCGTCCAGGTTGTAGTCCCGGTGGATGTAGCGAACAGATGGCGTGACAAATCCCCAGCTGTTTCTTAGCGATGTGCTCGCCGATACGTCTGCCACAATTCTTGTTCCCTCCGGATCAATGTCGTCTGCCTTGTTAAAAGCCGTCGCCTGGAGGACACCATCAGTCCGCAGCCAGCCAAACTTCCTGTGACCGCTCAGAGTCAAACGTGGCAGGGTTTCGTACTGCCGCGGCTGTACCTGGTTCAGTGACTGAAAACTTCTGAGTTCCAGTTTGGACTGCCAGTTACTGGCGGTATAGGCCAGTCGACCCTGGCGAACCAGGGCGGGTGCATCTGTGTTATCCAGGGATTGATCAAAGTCTGAATCTGTATTGGTGAAGCCTCCCAGGTCTTCGAGGTAATCGATATCAGAGACACTGGTGTAATTGATCAGGGATGACCAGGGACCCTGTCGCCCTTTGTGGCTGACATGGGCAATCCACCGATCCTGCTTTTCTCGCTCAGGATTAGTGGCATCAATCACCGTTCTGTCATCAAACTCATCATCAGAGGGCAGGAACGCGCCGGCAATCGAATTCAGGGAATAGGCGTTCAGGTACCTGAATTCCCCCTCGTGCATGACGCCTCGCTTCCAGATGCTGCGCAACGTATAGGTGGCATCATAGCTCGGCGCCAGGTTGAAGTAGTAGGGTATGGCGATGTCTGTACCACCGTCGCTGTCGTGTCCGGCAGAAGGCCAGAGGAACCCTGATGCACGTTGTTCGCCGAGTGGAAATCGGAAGTAGGGGAAGTAGGCGATGGGCACATCTTTGACCATCAGTTTCATGTCCTTTGCAGTGCCGTAACCTTCCGCGGTTTTGAGGTTAATCTCCCTGCCACTGACGGCCCAGGTATTGTCATCGGGCTCACAGGTCGTGAACTGTCCGTTGTTGATGTGAAGTTCCTGGTCAGCTGTTCGTTCCATCGATGCAGCTGAACCGCGAAGCCTGTTCTGGTGCATCAGGAATGTTGCGCTGTCCACAGCAGCGGTATCAGATATGAGGCTGCCGGTGATAGCGTCACCTCTTAAGAGCAGGCCTGCCTGCCTCAGCGTGACGTTCCCCTCCGCGTTGTAAGTTTCGGTCGCTGCATCCAGGGTGGCGAAGTCGCTGGTGAGTTCGCGACCAGCCTGGCGTATGACGATTGCGCCGGTAAACGTTGTCGAATGGTCCTGGACATGCAGGATGCTGCCGGCAGTGGCATTGATCTGCTCTGCGTCTGGCGTTTTGATTGCCTGATCAATATAGACACCCCTGCACTGACCCCTGGTACTTGCAGGTTGCCAGTCCGTTTGAGCTGCGGTGTCCGCAAGTGAGTAGCTGCAGCTGAACAGCAGCAGGAAAATCAGCTTCGCTTGACGCGGGCAGGCCAGGAATTTTGTCGATCGAAGCATTGCGGGGATAATAAAGCATTCGATTTGTTTGGTCAGTCAGTTTTCATGAAAGATGTCAGAGCCGAGGCCCTCGCCAGATGGGCGAGTTCCGTGAATCTCGGTGTTGAGATACCCGAAGATGCTGACCTGCAGCCGGTATCAGATGATGCCAGTTTCCGCCGATACTTCCGTTTCCTGTTGCAAGGCTCTCCACTGGATCTCGGGCTGGTCTTTGTCGATGCGCCGCCGGAACATGAGGATAACGAGAGCTTTGTGAGGATATCCGCAGCACTTGGCGAGGCCGGGCTGAACTGTCCTCGTGTTGTGGCCAGTGATCTTGAGCAGGGTTTCATGGCTGTGACGGATCTCGGTGACACCCTCTACCTTGAGGTCATGATTTCCAACCCCGGACGAATTCCGGGCCTCTATGAGGACGCCGTCGGCGGCATCCTTCGCATGATGACCGTGAAGTGCGATCTACCACCTTACAACCGGCAAAGACTGATCGACGAAATGAGCCTGTTCCATGAATGGTTCCTGAGGCAGCAGCTGCAGATCAAGGTGTCGCGTGAAATGAAGACCATGCTGGATCAGACTTACGATTACCTCGCTGAAAGAGCCCTGGAGCAACCAGCCCTGTTTGTTCATCGTGATTATCATTGCCGTAACCTGATGGTTGAATCGTTGAACTCGCCGGGTGTTATCGATTTCCAGGATGCAGTTATTGGTCCCGTGACCTATGACCTGGTCTCACTTTACAAGGATTGTTACTACCGCTTTGATCGCAGGGATGTTGAACGAGCTGTGGAAGATTTTCGCAATCGCCTGATAGGGTTGAACGTCGTCGATGAGAGCGCACCATTGCTGGAGTGGTTCGACCTTATGGGGGTTCAACGACATCTTAAGTGTGCAGGTATTTTCAGTCGGCTGAACCTGCGTGATGGTAAACCCGGTTACCTTAAGGACATTCCTCTTGTCATCGACTACCTGCAGGAAGCCGCGGACCTTTACCCAGAATTGTCGGCGCTGTCCGGATTCCTGCGTGAGCAGGTGCAGGGGAGACTGCCCCTTTGAAAGCGATGGTTCTCGCTGCCGGTCTTGGTAAACGCCTTAGACCTCTGACGCTTGAGACACCCAAACCTCTACTGGAAGCAGGTGGCCGACCCCTGGTGGAGTTTCAGCTGGAGAAGCTCCGGGATGCCGGGATAGAGGAGGTCGTGATCAACCTTCATCATCTTGGTGACAAAATAGAGCAGACCCTGGGTGACGGCTCCCGTTTAGGTTTGCACATTACCTATTCCATTGAATCCGAATTGCTGGAGACCGGTGGTGGTATCCGCAACGCGCTGCCGCTCCTGGGTGATGAGCCATTTCTTTGTGTCAGTGGTGATACCTACTCGGAATTTGACCTGAACCTGCTGCCTGAAAGCCTGCCCGACGATTGCCAGGGACTGATGGTGATGACGCACAATCCAGCTCACCACAAGACTGGTGACTTTCGACTCCTGGACGACGGAGCGTTGCGTCTTGCTGAACCGGGTGACGCGACCGTGACCTACACGGGTATAGCCATATTTTCGCCCAGGCTTGTCAGCGACCAGGCTGAGGCGGCTTTCCCGCTCCGACAGGTTTTCGACAAGGCGATTGCAGCTGGCACCATGCGCGGCATTTTCTTCGACGGTTACTGGTGTGATGTGGGCACAATCGAGAGGCTGGATGAGCTCAGGCGCCATCTTCGACGCGATGGGTCCGACAACTGATCGCCCGGTTGTATTGCTTTACAATAACGCCTTTACCATGGAAATCGCCTAAGGAGATTTCGTTTTGAGCGCACTGATTGCACCCTCCATACTTTCCGCTGACTTTGCCCGGCTGGGTGAGGAAGTTCAGGACGTGCTGCGGGCTGGCGCTGACATCATCCACTTTGACGTCATGGATAATCACTATGTGCCGGTACTGACGTTCGGACCCAAGATCTGCAGCGACCTGCGCAAGTTTGGTATCGCAGCACCCATTGATGTTCACCTCATGGTGAAACCTGTGGACGGTTTGATCCAGGCTTTTGCGGATGCGGGTGCGACCTATATTACGTTTCACCCGGAAGGTTCTGAGCACATTGATCGCTCGCTGCAACTGGTTCGGGGAAATGGCTGCAAAAGCGGCCTGGTGTTTAACCCGGCGACGCCACTGAGTTACCTGGATCATGTGATGGACAAGGTCGACATGATTCTCATCATGTCGGTGAACCCGGGTTTCGGCGGGCAATCCTTTATTCCTGCCGCGCTGGATAAATTGCGGGAGGCCCGCCGGCGCATTGATGACTCGGGGTTTGATATCCGGCTCGAAATCGATGGTGGTGTGAAAGTCGACAACATCCGGGGCATTGCCGATGCCGGTGCCGATACTTTTGTTGCCGGTTCCGCGATTTTTGACAGCCCGGACTATGGGGCCACTATCGCTGCCATGCGCGAGGCGCTTGCGTCCTGAGAGGCCGATCATTTAAGCTTCGTTGCATAAAACAGAGATTCATGATGTTCAACACTCTCAGGCACAATTTCGGCCCGGTCTGGCCGGCTCTCTTCTGGCGAAGCTAACGCCCGTTTTCGCCTGTTTTGTATGGATTACTTTGTCGCCATACAAAAATCTCAAAAGAATGTCTCAAGAAAAATTTGGTAGAGAGTCATGACGCCTGAACAATTCGCTCAACTCGGTCAACAAGGTTACAACCACATTCCCGTGGTTCGGCAACTCTTTGCGGACCTGGAAACACCGCTGTCCTGTTATGTAAAAGTTGCTAGGGGTCCCTACAGTTACCTGTTGGAGTCCGCCAACCAGGGTGGTGAAAAGTGGTCCCGTTATTCGGTGGTAGGTCTGCCGTCCAATTACATCATCAAGATTCATGGCAATGAGGTCTCCGTTTTTGAGCACGGTGAACTGACGGAGCAGTTTGATTGTGATGACCCGCTCGATTATGTCGAGAAGCTCCAGGCTCGTTTCTCCTACCCTGAACTCGAGCACCTGCCGGTTTACACGGGAGGGCTTGTCGGATACTTCGGGTACGACACCATTCGTTATGTCGAAAAGAAGATCAGCGATACAGCGCCACCAGACACATTGGAAACACCTGATATCCTGTTGATGGTCTCCAACGACGTCATTATCTTCGACAACGTACTCGGTCGGGTTCACCTGATTACCCACGCGGATCCGGCGGTCAGCGGCAGTTTTGGCGAGGCGCAGGCACGGCTCGACGAGATGCAGCATCGGTTACGCAACGAGGTCCCCGACGATCTCAGGCAACCGAAAAAGGGTCCGGTCCTTCACGAGGCTGACTTTGTCTCCAGTTATGGCGAAGAAAACTTCAAGAATGATGTGGAACGTATCCGCGAATACATTGTAGAAGGCGATGTGATGCAGGTAGTGCTGGCGCAGCGCATGTCTGTTTCGTTTGAAAGTGATCCCCTGAACCTGTATCGGGCACTTAGATCCCTGAACCCGTCACCGTACATGTATTTCCTCGATCTGGACGAGTTCCAGATTGTCAGTTCATCGCCCGAGATTCTCGCTCGACTGGATCATGGTGAAGTCACTGTCCGGCCGCTTGCCGGTACGCGTCGGCGGGGCTCAACAGAAGAGGAAGATCTTGCCATGGAACAAGAGCTCCTGGCGGATCCCAAAGAGATTGCTGAACACCTGATGTTGATCGACCTTGGTCGCAACGATATTGGCAAGGTCTGCCAGACGGGGAGCGTTGAGGTCAGTGAAATGATGATCGTGGAGCGTTATGCCCATGTGATGCACATTGCTTCCAATGTAAGAGGCCAGGTAAAACCTGATATCGGTGCTGTTGATGTGCTCCGGGCAACACTACCTGTGGGGACGTTGAGTGGTGCACCCAAGGTGAGGGCAATGGAAATCATTGACGAACTGGAGCCTGAAAAACGCGGTATCTTTGGTGGTGCTGTCGGCTACCTGTCCTGGAACGGCAACATGGATACCGCGATAGCGATTCGTACGGCAATCGTCAGGGATAACAGGCTGTACATCCAGGCAGGTGCAGGTGTGGTCGCGGATTCCATTCCACGACTTGAGTGGAAAGAAACGATTAACAAGGCAAGGTCCATATTCCAGGCTGCTGCCATGGCGGAGTCCGGGCTGGATCTTACTGGTGTCACGGTGGAAAACCAGCGGGTGTTTGATCATGCTGAAGTCAGGCCTGTCATTGGCCAGGGAGGTGATTAGTCATGTTGCTGATGATTGATAACTAGCATTTAGCATCAGCAGCGTTCCTCTACTTAACTTTAAACCCCAATATTACTAAATAAACCAGTATATACATGCCCCTAGCGACAACTGGTGACTATCCATACCAACTTCAAAAGTGGTACTTTAGGTGGGACTTTGATTCCTGAGTACCACCAATGGGCAAACTTACCGACAGAAAAATACAGGCTCTAACGAAGCGTGAAAGTGATGGTCAGGGGCTGTATTGCAAGCCATTAGATGGTGGCAGAAAAGCATGGCTTTATCGTTGGAAGGTGGGCGGTAAAGACCAGCAGATATGGTTTGGTGAATATTACAAACAATCAACCAAAGCAGAGTCAGCGAAGGCGGCAGCAGAACGTAAGCGGGGTGGGCGTTATACCCTCTCAGAAGCACGCATTGAGCATCAACGTCTACGAGACATTGTTAAACAGGGTAAAGATCCCAGAGTGCAGCGCGAGCAAGCCAAGGTTGCTGCAATGGCTGCTCAGGAAAATACTTTTGCGTTTGTTGCGCAGGAATACGTAAGTGAACGGCTGAAGAACAAAAGTCATTCCTACCTTTACCAAACAAACAATCTGTTAAAGAACCGCATCAACAAGCACATTGGCAATAGACCAATCGATTCGCTTGAGCCATCTGACATTTTGGCTGTGCTGAAGAAATCAGCAGATGTACCTGCAACAGCGGAAAGGGTTCGCACGATTCTTTCTGGCGTATTTAAATATGCAGTCACCCATCTTCTTTGCCCAAGAAATCCCGTAAACGATGTTTACTCGGCAGTGCCAGAACGCAAGGTTCAGCATAAGAAGCCACTTAATGCAAAACAGTTAGTTACATTCTTTGAGGCATTAAGAAATTACGGTGGTACGCCACAAGTTAAAACGTTGATACACCTTGGCATGCTCACTGTGACAAGACCGTCAGAATTGCGTTGTGCTGAATGGTCGGAGTTTGATTTTGAAGATGCAATTTGGATTGTGCCTGCCGGACGTGTTGGTCGTAAGAGTAAGCCGGAGCATAAAGTGCCGTTGTCTAGACGCGCTATTGAGTTACTCAAAGAATTGGCATGCATCACGGGTAGTGGAAAATATCTTTTTCCAAATAGCAGGCGTCCAAGTGAGCCAATGACAACAACAACGGTTAATCGCGCATTGGAAAACATGGGTGTTAATGGCGAAGGCACGATGGGTTATTCGGCACATGCTGCCAGAGCCACTTTCTCAACATGGGCATACGAGGCTGAATACGACCCAGTAGTCATTGAAAAACAATTAGACCACGAGATTCAGACCAAGGTTCAAACCTCATACGACCAACATCAATACATGTCTAAGCGAATTGCGCTTATGAATGATTACAGCAAATACCTTACTGGATGCGAGCAAGGCAAAATAAATGTCGTTTCTATTGGTGGTAAAAAGTGATGTTGGCAAAACTGCAGTTGAACCCATCTTGGGTGGAGGCATATCGAAATAGATTAGAAGCAGACCCTCATGCAAATGACACCGAAAAGCACTGCTACATGCCTAGGTGTTTTTGTGACCGAATGAGAGAGATGTATGACGCGGGTAGCTTACTAGATTGGGAGGGTTTGACTGAGCTGAAAGATAGTTCAGCACATAATATGCAGGGGTTTGATTCGAGTGACATCAAAGAGCAGTTAATGCTAAGAATGTCGAAGCATGTCTTCTGGTTGGCAATGCGCTATTCGAATCGTATGCGTACAGCATGGGAGTTGTTTGAAGAGGTAATTGGAGAAAATGTTGCACAATGGAGCAGTCTATACATTGGAGTCCATGAAGCACACCACATTGATTATGATGGCGCAGTAGAGCGTCTTAAAATATTCCGGCATCAAGAAACTACTGAGATTAAGAGTGCGGTCAAGCAGGCAAACTGATACGGCCTGACTTCTATAGACACTTTTTGTGGTAAAAATCATAGTTAATCACAAGAGGTGGAAGATGGGTAAGAGCCCCCGTTACACGGACGAGTTCAAGCAGGAAGCAGTTAACCAGGTGGTTGTTCATGGCT
>JADHNI010000125.1 GCA_016779585.1 Pseudomonadales bacterium | reverse complement strand
CTCCTCTGGTGGGACAGGCAGACCACCTATGCTTCCAGCCTGCACCTGGGCGGTGTTCAACGTCAGTTGGACGAGCCGTGTAACGCGGTGGTGACGACCATCCGCGGCGTGCGTGCACCTTATCCGGGGGAAGAATAAATAGCGTTCAGGTGAGAGCGGCCATCATCTTCGCCCGCTCCGCGATGAACGCGTAAAATTCCACCGGATCTTTCAGCCTGGTGCTCTGCGGTGGTTCTCCGTCACCCCGAGGGTTATCGACGATCAGGCATTCTCCGGCACGACCGTCATCCTGGATCAGTGTCAGCACGCCTTCAGCGATCTGTTCCACTGACAGCATGGTTGTCTGGGCCAAAGCAGGTCCGAGCCATTCGGCGGGTTTGGTGCCATCCCCGGTTCGGCCGATGAACTGTGTTTGTGTCATGCCCGGTAAAATCGCGTTGACCCTTATGTTGTGTGACGCGGCCAGCCCGGCTGAGGCATGAACGAGATTTACAACACCGGTCTTGGTGGCAGAGTACATCGGGTCAGCAGGCATTGGCCCAAGGGAAGCCGTGGAAGCTGTATTGATGATCACGCCGCCACCACGACGCGACAGCGCATCGACTGCCAGTCGGGTGCCGTACATCACACCAATCAGGTTCACAGAAACAACCAGTGCAATTTTGTCGAGAGATGTCTCCGGCCAGACCGGTTCGCCGCAGATGGTGCCGGCATTGTTATGCACAATATCAAGACCGCCGAGTTCGTTATCTGCTTTCTCAAAAAACTTCATCTGCTGGGCGGCATCGGTAACATCGACTTTTCCCGTCACCGCTTTAGCGCCTTTCTGCTCAATGACCTTGGCCGTATCTTTCAGTCCCTGCTCGTCCAGGTCGGCGAGGGCAATACCTGCAGCACCTGCATCTGCCAGCGCAAATGCCGTGGCCTGGCCAATCCCCGCTGCTGCCCCCGTAATGAGTGCATTTTTTCCTTTGATGTCCATAGTGTTCTCTGGCTAAAACCCTCGTGTTTAAGAAATTGGAACGTGTTATAAAAGTGTATCACTCTTGAGGAGCCCGGGCATGGCGCTGTATGACAATCTCTTTGAGCCACTGAAGGTTGGGCCTGTTGAAATCAGGAACCGGGTCGTAAGATCACCCCACGGAACCGGTCTTGCCGGTGAAGACCTGATTGCCTATCACGAGGCGCGGGCCAAAGGAGGGGTGGGCATGTCCACCATCCAGGCAACGGGTGTGCACAAGAGTGCGCCCCAGGGCATCCCACTCTGGACCGACGACTGCCGGCCTTTCCTGACCGAGATTGCTGACCGTATACGTCCCCACGGCATGAAACTGTTTATCCAGCTTTACCACCCCGGTGCCGGTATGCAGGGAATGCCCGAGAACTGGTCAGCGAGTGCGATCCCGAATCCGATGGCAGGCGTGATGCCCATCGAGATGACCAAGGGCATGATTGATGATGTGGTTGAAGCGTTTGCGCGTGCAGCGGTACGGGTTCGTGACTCAGGCCTCGATGGCATTGACGTGCATGCTTCCAGTGGTTACCTGCTGCATGAGTTTCTTTCCCCGGCGCTGAACAAGCGCACGGATGAATATGGTGGCAGTCTCGAGAATCGAATGCGTTTCATGTTTGAAGTCATTGAGGCAATTCGTTCCGAGGTGGGTGACGACATCGCCGTCGGCGTTCGCCTGCCAAACGAAGATTATGTGCCTGGCGGGCTGACTGCTGATATGAACGCCGAGATCGCCAAAGCCGTTGACCCTGTAGCGGACTACATCTCCCTGCATATGGGTGCCTACTGGCGTTTCCACAAGTTGATTGCGCCATCGGATGATCCGCTCGGTGTAGAAATGCAGGCTAATAATATTATTAAGCCTGTGATCACGAAGCCCACCATGGTGACGGGTCGAATCATGACGCTGGATCACGCCAGTGCCCTTGTGGCCAGTGGCGAGGCAGACATGGTGTCCATGGTTCGCGCCCTTATTGCTGACCCGAACCTGGTGAACAAGGCGCGCAATAGAGAAGAGAACAAAATCAGGCCGTGTATTGGTTCCAACATGGGTTGTGTCGGCCAGTTGATGTCGGGTCGCAGCCTTGGCTGTGTCGTGAATGCTTCAGCGGGCAGGGAACAGGTGCTGACTTTTGAACCGCAGGACAGGGTTGCGCAACCGAAGAAGATCCTGGTGGTCGGTGGTGGCCCTGCCGGGATGGAATTTGCGCGCACTGCTGCGCTGCGTGGTCATGAGGTTGAACTCCATGAGGCCATGCAGCGCCTGGGCGGCCAGGTGACGATGGCGGCTTCAGCACCCAAGCGAGGAGATCTTGGCACAATCGTGGACTTTCTGGCGGAAGAGCTGGATTCGCTGGGCGTAGATGTGCATCTCAATTCCTATGTGGATGAAGACATGGTGTCGCAGATTGCACCAGACGAAGTGGTGCTCGCCACTGGTACGGCACCACGCGCTGACGGAATGCAGCAGTCAACACCGGCGATCCAGGTGCCGGGGTTTGATTTGCCGCATGTCTATTCATCCTGGGACATCCTGGGTTGGGGCGACATCACAAATCTTGAAGGCCCGGCGGTTGTCTATGACGACACGGGGACCTTTGAAGCCATTTCCGTTGCGGACATCCTGATGGAAAAGGGGATGCATGTAACCATGGTTGGCAGAAATGATTCTGTCGGGGCGCGACTCAACTATCCGCCAGTCACTGCAGGTGCGGCACGCGAACGACTCTACTCCGGCGATTTCGATTTTATCGGTGCGCACCACCTCCTCAGCATTACCCCGGAAGAAGTAGAGATTGGCGTGCTCTTCACGGATCGATCACGCCGCCTTCCAGCGAAGACAGTGGTGTTTGTCGGCTTTAACGAACCAAACCGTGAACTCTGGCAGTCGCTGCAGGGTAACGGGCCGCCCTCGCACATGATTGGCGATGTGCGCGGGCACAACAGCATTCTTTCGGCGATCCATGCGGGTAATGCCCTGGGGCGGCAGATATAGGCTAATACGTGTTTATTGAAAACCAGCCTGGAATATGTGGGAATGTCATCAACGTTTGCAGGAAAAACTCGGAATTCAAGTCTTCGTTTGCCGCGTTAACAGGGAATGGAGATTGGGCAGAGTCACACAGATGGACGCAATATCCCTGATTTTAAAAGACAAATTCGGAATTTCTCATCAGCATGGAGATGAGTTCCGGATACTATGTTGTCAGGTGCCTCCGTGAGTGACCCAGACGCCAATCAGGTTGAGTATGAGCGCAAGGTGCAACTGATCCGAGATGGCTTTGCTCTTTTCTTCCAAGCGAAATCGACAACCAGACTAGGAATACTACTAGCTGGGTTTCTGCTCATCAGCCTCCTGATATCAATTGGTCAAGGGATAGAATGGGTTGAGAGCATAGTCGTGTTGTTGTTTGTTCTCTTGTTCTGCTATTTCATTTATGCGTGGTGTATGGGAATTAGCGAGGCGAAAACAAATTCACATGATGATCGAGGCGACACCTAACATGAAGTTGAAGTCGTTCCCTACGGTCACTCGGACGAAGCATCGGAACGCCGCATCGCTGCGCTCAAAATGTGAATCACATTTGAATCCTCGGCGTCGGACGGCCGCACCCCTTCGTCGCTTAACTGGGTGTTAGGTGGACGCCATGAACTGGGAGGCTATAGGTGCAATAGGCGAGATAGTCGGTTCCTTAGTAGTATTTCTCACGTTGCTTGTACTCATTCGTCAAATGAAGGAAGCAACGAACGCCACCCGCGCATCGACGATGGAGTCTATTGGGGACCGAATCCAAGCCAGGCTTTTGGCGCAAGCCGCAGACCCAGCCCTATCCGAGTTACACGTGCGCGCCTCGCATGCTAGTACGCTTGCTGAGTTCAGCGAGGTAGAACAGCATCAATTGAAAATGTGGTGGTACACCGCGTTTAATCATCAACAGCTTCAATATAATCAGATTTCGCTAAGTGCGACGCGAGATGAAGACAGCGAGTTTCGAAGAATGAGCTTTGTTCGTCAGTTGAAGCATTATGCTATAGCGCGAGAATGTTGGGATATGAGTGTGAAGAGACAAGGTGGATTCAACTTGAGAGACGATTTTATTGCGTACATTCAAGAAGAGTTGGGAGAACCCACATAGATTCAAGTTTGAAGTGCAACCTTACGAGGGCACAGTTTCGAGGTGCTGTATCTTGTAACCGGGTGAAGGTATGAACT
This sequence comes from Pseudomonadales bacterium, assembly GCA_016779585.1. GTDB lineage: Bacteria > Pseudomonadota > Gammaproteobacteria > Pseudomonadales > Azotimanducaceae > UBA9659. Next base: position 1,592 of record JADHNI010000125.1, on the reverse strand, counting down.
TCAGAGGTCTTGAGCAAAAGGACGCCAAACCGGTCGCCGAACTGTTTTTGTCAGTGTTCTCTGCATCGGAAGGCGATGAAGAAGGTCGTGTCATCTGCCACCTGGCCAGCGAGCTATGCTCTCGTATAGACGATGTAGACGTGCACGGATTCGCTGCGGTTTATGAAGCGTCGATAGTGGGTGCAATATTCTTCAGTCGGCTTACTTTCAAAGTTCCAGTCGAAGTCTTTGTGCTTTCCCCCGTGGCAGTGGCAACGGCGGAACAGGGTGCGGGAGTCGGTCAGGCGCTGATTACCTTAGCTTACGCCAGGCCTCGCTTTTTCAATAAAGGCTCAACCGCAGGTTCCCGTCCGCGGAACTTGCGGTAGGCTTCCATCGGTTCAACAGATCCACCTGCTTCAAGCACATGTTTCCTGAAAGCACCTGCAGTTTCCTGGTCAAAGATGCCGTTTTCCTTAAAGGCGTCAAAGCCATCCGCATCCAGCACCTCGGCCCAGATGTAAACGTAGTACCCGGCAGAGTAGTGCTCGCCTGAGAAAATGTGCAGGAAGTAGGAAGACCAGTACCTTGGGTCCACCATGCGGATCTTGTGGATATCTTCCATGGCCTTGTGTTCGAAGGCTGCGGTATCGGTAACTTCACTCTCCCAGGCTGGTTCGTGCCAGGCAAGGTCCAGGTAACAGGCGGCAACATACTCGGTAGTGGCGAATCCCTGGTTAAAGGTGTCGGACGCGCGCAGTTTTTCGACCAGTTCGGCCGGGATGGACTCACCGGTTTCGTGATGTTTTGCATAGAAGTCCAGCACTTCCGGTTCCATGGCCCAGTGCTCCATGATTTGCGATGGTAGTTCGACAAAGTCCTGCTTCACGCTGGTGCCGGAAAGGCTTCGGTACCTTACCTTGCTGAGCAGCCCATGCAGGCCGTGTCCGAATTCGTGGAACAGCGTCCTGACCTCATCCATGCCCAGCAGGCATGGGTCGGACTTCGGAAAGTTACAGCAGTTCACGATCACCGGCGTTTCATGTCCGTCGAGGGCAGACTGTTCGCGGAAGGCTGACATCCATGCGCCGCCTCTTTTTGACGAACGCATAAAGAAGTCGAACAGGAACAGGCCGATTAACGAGCCATCGCTGTCGGTCACTTCATACGCTTCTACATCAGGGTGATAGATGGGCACATCACAGGGCGTGAAGGTGATGCCGTAGAGTCTCTTCGCGACTTCGAAGGCACCGTCGCGCACCTGGTTCAACGGGAAGTAGGGTTTAACTTCTTCCTCATCCAGGTCAAAGCGCTGCTTCCTGAGTTTTTCAGTGTAGTACCACCAGTCCCAGGGCTCGATTTCAAAGTTGCCGCCTTCTTCCTGCAACAGTGCCTGCAGGTCCTCGGCTTCTTTCTCCACTTTCTCCTGCGCGGGCTTCCAGATCTGGTCCAGCAGATTGCGCACGGCACCCGGTGTTTTCGCCATCCTGTCGTCCAGCATGAAATCTGCATGACTCTCGAAACCCATCAGTTTTGCACGTTCTGCACGGAGCTTGACGATCTCCCTGATGAGAGGGCGGTTGTCCACACTGGATACACCGCAGCTGGTGTAC
>JADHNI010000124.1 GCA_016779585.1 Pseudomonadales bacterium | reverse complement strand
CATTGGTTTGCTCGAGGACACAGGTTTCGACCACCTGCTTGATCTCCCTTGTGGTTGGAACGCGTTCAAAGCTCTGGTTGAGGACCTGCTCGACCTTAAGCCCCAGCATCATCAGGGCTGCGTCGTTGACATGGAGTACACGTTGCTCGTCGTCGAAGGCGACCACACCTTCTGCCAGCCCGGCAAGCACGGCAGCCAAGCGGTTACGGCTGTCGGTCAACTCTTCGATCTGCTCCTGTGCACCGATTGCAAGCTCGTTAATCACTACTGACAATTGTCCGATCTCATCCGCCCGGTCAGCCGGCAGTCGCAGGTGGTATTCTCCCTCGGCGACATTGCGCGCAACCTCGGTCATTCGGGCAATCGGGTTGGTGACCCGGTAAGCGAGAAAATACCCGATGATCAGGAAAAGAAGACCGACTGTTGCGGCGCTCACGTAGATTCGACTCTGCAGCGCAGTCATCTGCTCGTCAATGGACGTGAGCGGCAGCGCCAGTCTAAGAAATCCACGTTTGCCAGAGACACTACGCATCTGCACCGCCAGGTAAAGCATGCTGAGGTTCAGTGTGTTGCTGTAACGTTGTGATACGCCGTACGAGCTCGCAGTCGAAGCAATGACTTCCGGGCGGTTCAGGTGGTTATCCATGTTTTCCGGATTGCTTTTATTGTCCGCCAGCACCTGCCCTTCATCGTCAATCAGTGTGATCCGGGCAGTAATACCCGGCGTCATCCGCACCAGCTCTTCCTGGGAAAGCGTTTCATGTTTCTCAAGATAGGGAGACATTGCCGGCGTCAGGGCCAGGGCCTGATTGAGCATCGTCTGCTCGATACGGTTCAGCGCATCACGTTCGACCTGGTCAGCAACAAAGAAGCCGAATACCAGGGTGCTGATAATGAGGGTAAATCCGAGGCCCCCCCAGACCTGCCAGAGAAATCGTGATCTCAGCATAAGCCTGGTGAGATGGCGTTAGTGTTCAACGGTCGACCAGGCGATAACCCACGCCACGGATCGTCTGAATGAGGTGGCTGCACTCGCCCAGCTTTTTCCTGACCGCACGGATGTGAACATCAATATTGCGGTCAACGACAACCACACCAAGACCCACGACCCGATTCAGCAGCTGTTCGCGCGTGAATGCCCTGCCTGGCTGGGAAGCCAGCTGGTAAAGGATCTTGAATTCGGTTGCTGTAAGGTTCACCAACTCACCCGACACCCTGACTTCATGTCTCGCGACATCGATGACCAGGTTCTGGATGACGATACGTTCCTTGCTCTGATCCTCTTTCGTGGGTCCCCTCCGGAGCACGGCTTTGACGCGCGCAAGAAGCTCGCGGGGGCTGAAGGGCTTGGACAGGTAGTCGTCAGCGCCCAGCTCGAGCCCGATGACAACATCACTTTCTTCACCTTTGGCGGAAATAATGATGATCGGGATGTCTCGGACGATTGGATCCGACTTCATTTGCTGACAGATAGACAGGCCATCCATGCCGGGCAGCATCAGGTCAAGAATAACCAGGTTGGGTGACTGGTTGCGGATCACATTAAGACCTTCGTCACCTCTTTCTACCGAGACAACGTTGTACCCTTCCCGCTTGAGGTTGTAACTGACAACCTCAACGATATCGGGTTCATCTTCTATGACTACAATCTTGTTCCGATTCATGCGCTTGCTTTACTGGTCAAATTGGCGATTCCGCTGTATTCAAGCACAGGCAATCGCCACCGCCGTTAATCTTCTGTAAAGAAAAGGTAAAGATCGAATATTGGGTAAAGATTACAGCTTTTGGAAGGCCAAAACCGCATTAGTTCCGCCGAAACCGAAGCTGTTTGAGATGGCTGTCTTAATACCGGCCTCATCTTCACGCTTTGTCACAATCGGCGCTTCACCGATTTCCGGATCCAGGTTCTCAATGTTGGCGCTGGCACAAATGAAGTCGTTATCCAGCATCAGGAGAGAATAAATCGCCTCATGAACGCCCGCCGCTCCCAGGGAGTGGCCCGACAGGGACTTGGTCGAACTGATCCTGGGAATCCTGTCACCAAATACACGCCTGATCGCCGCAATCTCCGGCGGGTCACCTGCAGGTGTGCTGGTGCCATGGGCATTAATGTAGTCAATCGGGCCATCCACAGTGGATATGGCCAGTTTCATCGCACGTTCGCCACCTTCACCAGAAGGGGCGACCATGTCGTAGCCATCTGATGTCGCGCCGTAGCCAACAATCTCGGCGTAGATCTTAGCGCCCCTGGCTTTCGCATGCTCGAGCTCCTCGACCACGACGAAACCGGCACCACCGGCAATAACAAACCCATCCCTGTCCCTGTCATAGGCCCTGGATGCCGTCTCGGGAGAATCATTTCGCGTAGACAGGGCTCCCATGGCATCAAACAGCGAGGTCATGGACCAGTGCTCTTCCTCACCACCTCCGGCAAAGACAATGTCCTGCTTGCCCAGCTGAATCAGTTCCAGGGCGTGGCCAATACAATGGGCACTGGTGGAGCACGCGGACGTAATCGAGTAGTTCACGCCCTTGATCTTGAAAGGCGTCGCGAGGCAGGCAGACACCGTTGAACCCATGGTACGGGTAACGCGGTAAGGCCCGACCCGTTTCAGGCCCTTCTCTCGAAGGATATCTGCTGCTTCAGTCAGGTTGGAAGAGGAAGCGCCACCAGAACCGGCAACGATGCCGGATCGCTCATTGGACACATCAGAACCCTCGAGACCCGAGTCCCTGATCGCCTCGTCCATTGCAATGTAGGAAAAAGCCGCGGCATCTCCCATGAATCGACGAAGTTTTCGATCTATGCGTTCGTCAATATCCAGGTCTTCAATGCTGCCAGCAATGTGACTGCGCAGGCCCATTTCCTTGTAAGCTTCCTGGAAACGGATACCTGATTTGGTTTCGCGCAGGGAAGTCAGGGTCTCCGAGATGTTATTACCCAACGGCGAGACAATTCCCATGCCTGTAATGACAGCTCTCTTCATCGTATCACCCAAAGTCATCTAACGATGTGAATAAACCGACCTTCACATCTTCAGCCGTGTAAATCTGTTTGCCGTCCACAAGGACACGGCAATCTGCAATGCCAAGGACAGTCTTGCCTTCACGAATTCGCTTCAAGTCTATCTCGTACTGCAACAGCCTGGCATCCGGTAACACCTGACCACGGAAGTTCACCTTGCCACATCCAAGCGCTCGCCCAAGGCCCCAATTGCCTTTCCATGCGAGAAAAAAACCAACCAGTTGCCATAGTGCATCCAGGCCGAGACATCCGGGCATCACCGGGTCACTGACGAAATGGCACTTGAAAAACCAGAGATCGGGATTGATATCCATCTCTGCCAGGATCCTGCCCTTGTTGTTGCTGCCACCGTCTTCCCGGATGTCCGTGATGCGATCAATCATCAGCATTTCTTCAATCGGCAGATGGGCCCGACCGGGACCAAAGAGCTCACCCATACCGCAAGCTATGAGCTCATCCTTGGTGAAGCTATGTTGGTTGACCAGTGATCGGTCGAGAGGTGGGCTCGTCGAAGAGTCGGATTGCTGCATAATTAACTTTTAGTTTTGTACTTTTTGTTGGTACTTTCTCTGTACTGCGACGTCGCATTCTTGCGCCGTGCGGGATGCGAAATTATATCACCCGGCGATCAAAAGGCTAGGAAACTCCATGGCCACTTCGGACGTTGACTTTGTTTTGAGTTGAGGTGTAATGCCTGTTTTTCTCGGGTTTCCATGGCGACCTGAACTGTTTAAGTGGTGCGCTGTCAAACCAGTAACTCGATATTCCGGTGGTAGTAAATGATCCAAATTGACAAGCACGCAGTCGTTCATCCTGATGCCGAAATTGGTGAAAACTGTGTGATCGGGCCTTTCTGTACGGTAGCTGCAGAAACGAAAATCGGCGCCAACACCCGGCTTCGATCTCACGTCGTTGTCGAACCACACACCACCATCGGAACGGACTGCGATGTGTTCCCTTATGTCACACTTGGCATGCAGTCACAGGACCTTAAGCACGTTCCAGATACGGTGTGTTACACGGAAATCGGTGACCGCAACATTATCAGGGAATTTGTCAGCGTTCACGGCGGTACCGAAGAAGGCTCAAGCACCACCATCGGTAACGATTGTGCCCTGCTCGCTCACTCCCATGTTGCCCATAACTGCCAAGTGGGAAACCGTGTTGTGATGAGTCACGGTGCAACCCTGGCAGGACACGTCATCATCGGAGATCACGCCAACATAGGTGGGCTGGCCGCTATTCACCAGTTCTGTCATGTCGGCAAGGCCGCCATGATTGCGGGCATGGCTCGTGCCATCCAGGACGTATTGCCGTTTACCATCGCCGAGGGACACCCGGCGCATATGCGCGTCATCAACAAGATAGGTATGGAGAGAGCCGGGTACACCAGCGAGCAGATCGCAGAAGTGCGCAAGGCTTTTAGGATTCTTTTCCTGCGGGAAATGAGGCTTGAAGAAGCAGTCAGGGAAGTTCAGGACACTTTCCCGGATTCAGAGAGTGTCGCCCTCATGCTTGAGGCGGTCGCCTCCTCACAGCGCGGACTTGCCCGACCTGAAACAGCCACCTTCGAGATCAACGTCGCCGACGACTAATCAGGTATAGTACGCGTTTTCCACTCTTTCGCATTTTTGGGGCGCATACCTGATGTTCAAAGCAGTACTCTGGGATTTCGGTGGTGTTATCACGTCCAGCCCGTTCGAGGCATTTAACCGGTTCGAAGCAGACAACGGACTACCACAGGATTGCATACGCGGTATCAACGCCACCAACCCTGAAACCAACGCCTGGGCTCAGCTCGAAAGCAGCCAGGTATCTGTTGACGAGTTCGACGAACTGTTCGCCGGGGAAGCTAAATCCAAAGGGTACGAAATCAGGGGCAAGCAGGTGCTTGAACTGCTGTCGGGCGACATCCGACCCGAGATGGTAGCCGCACTGGAAAAAATCAGGCAGAACCATGCCATCGGTTGTATCACCAACAACGTGAACACGGGAGAAGGCCCGGGTATGGCCCGTTCAGAGAAAAAAGCCAGCGCCATCGCCGAAATCATGTCGATGTTCGAGATCGTGATTGAATCCAGCAAGGTTGGTATCAGGAAACCAAATCCGGCGATTTATGAACTGGCCTGCAAGGAAATGGGCATTACACCGGAACATGCAGTTTACCTCGACGACCTGGGCATTAACCTGAAGCCCGCCCGGGCACTTGGCATGACAACCATCAAGGTACTCAACGCTGACCAGGCCTTCGCTGAACTTGAAGAACACCTTGGTATGACGCTCCGATGAAGATACTGCTGACAGGTGGCACCGGCTATATTGGCTCACACACAGCCGTTGAACTGCTCGCAGAAAACCATGACGTGGTCATTATCGACAACCTTCGCAACAGTAAGGCGTCGGTCATCGATCGGATCCAGGAGGTCAGTGGCAAACCCGTTTCCTTCCATAAAACTGATCTGGAAAACACCGCAGCGGTATCAAGCATCTGCGCTAACGAGAATATCGAGGCGGCGATACACTTCGCCGGACTTAAAGCGGTGGGAGAATCGGTCGCGAACCCCCTGCTCTACTACGATCTGAATCTGGCCACTTCAATCAGTCTCTGCAAGGCGCTGCAGGAGAACAGCATCCATATGCTTGTGTTCAGTTCCTCTGCAACTGTCTACGGCGACCCGGAGCGTATCCCGCTGGACGAAACCTGCCGCGCAACCGAGGCAGCAAATCCCTACGGCAGAACGAAGATATTCATCGAACAGATCCTCCGGGACCTGCAGAGTGCAAACCCCTCAATGAATATTGCACTGCTGCGATATTTCAATCCTGCAGGTGCGCACCCTAG
>JADHNI010000123.1 GCA_016779585.1 Pseudomonadales bacterium | reverse complement strand
ACGTGAGGTTCCTCAAGAAAATCCTCCAGCACGTCTTACTGCACCTCTTAATCCAGCCTATGACAACCCAGTGAACAAAATAGATAAGGGTAACGTTTTGGCTCCATCTTGATATCAGTTTGTTATGTGTGAGGAAGGCAAACCCGCTGATCGGATAAAGTAGCGCCAGCCATAGCGTGGTGAGTGAGCAAAGTAATATCGCGCCGGACAGTCCATGGTGGTAGTACGAGCAAATGTCTTCCTGGCCTACATCGAATCCCGGATAGACGAAGATAACAACAAGTATCACCAGCAGAATGGGCAAAGAGACCTCAGCAGTTTTTCTGTAAAACAGCTGCTTGTTTTCGCTTTGAATAAGCAGTTTGCCAAAATGGTATCCGCAGATGGGATAGGTGATCCATGGCACAAATGGGAAGTAGGTATGAGTCCCAGTGCCCCAGAACAATCCACTCACGCTGTTTCCCCAAACTGTCCCATCAGCGAAGTTTGGGGCTGCGGATTCTAGCCATGTATTTCCGAGGAAGCATATGCCAAGAATCAGCATCAGCCAGTGGTCCTTGAGGTTGATGAGTCGCCAGAATGCGAAGAACAGGAAAGCCAATCCGGCGAAATGGAAGATATCCACGAGCACCAGCAGAAAAATGCCCCTCCTTGCCAACGGTCCTGGCGCCGAACGGTGGCTGTAGACGATTCCGATGCCCAGGACAAACATCAGGACCTGGGCTCCGGCGATAGCACCGAGTCCGAAATTGAGAGTAAGGTTAAACCAGTTATCCAGTAAATCTGATCGCAGAAAAGTTTCCTGAACGTGTGTCGCGATCATGTAGAACACCGCCAGGGTTTTTGCCAGGTCCAGTTCAGCCTGTCGACCGGTGTTCACTGAAGGGAGCCCACGGTAGGGGGTGAGCCGTCCGTTCTAGTTTTCCTCCACTGGATCAGGATCCTGGTAGGTTTCGGGAAGGGCGCCGACATCGTTACCTTTCCTGCCGAAGATAACGATGGAGCTGATTTCACCATCGGCGTACTTCACCACGTGGTTGTACTGACGCAGCACCCTGCTGATCAGTACCTCGGTTTCCGCGTTTCTGTCAGGTAGAACGATGCTTGTGTTACCAAGGAGCTCTGCCCCATTGACCTCGAAGCCCTGCTTTTGGGAAAGCTGGCGAATGAATTGTTGTAGCCCCACCTCCTGGCTGCTTGCATGGCAAGGGACCAGAAAGAGTAGCCAGGGGACCAGGCCTCTCACGGAAACTGCCTCGGGAGGTCCAGCAGGCTTGATGTTGATCTCACCCTGAACCAGCCGGAGACGCTGTGACGAACCCGATTGGTTAGCATGACCTCGTGTGGAACTACCTCACTCAGGAACAGCACCACTGTGCCAGCTTCCGGGATAACCCTGACCGGTTCGCCGTTTTCCGGGTACAGCACCAGTTCACCACCCTGGCCAGGTTGCCAGCTATCGTTCAGATAGGTGACCAGGGATATGATGCGATTTCGTTCACCCCGGAATGCATCGATGTGCAACTTGTAGAAATCACCGGGTTCATAGAGTGCGATGTGACTTTCAAAGGATTCAAGACCGAGATAAAGATGTCGATTGAGATACCTGCGAAGCTTGAAAGACCAATGGCGCCAGCTGCTAATCGCATCATCTTCCTCCAATAGCCAGTGGACACGGTTTGTTCTGACAAATCTGTTACGTTGCTCTTTGAACCTCCGGCCAATACTTGCATCGCTATAGTCAGCGTCCGTCAGGCTTTCCCGTTTTCTCGAAAGTGCTTCGAAAACGGTGGGTGGCAGTGCGCCGGGACAGATGCTGAAGTCCTGCTCCGAAAGATCGGTTGCGAATTTTTCAAACCATTCATAGCCACCAGGTTCGCCCAATGAGCGGGCAGATGAGACATTGTTCGGTTGATTCATAGAGATTCAATCCCACATAGCAATACACACACGGCCGACATGACCATGTGAAACGTTAATGAAAGAATTGCCTCTCGGTGACTATCGTTCAGGAAGCTCGGTGAGACCCCGTGATTGGGGGCCGGGCCCGTTGAGGAAACGGCTGTTCCTGACTAACTGTTCCTGGTTGGCTTCTGGTATTTTCTCTTCGATAGGGCTGTTGTCAAGTTTCTCCATAATCTGGACTCTCCAGCGAACTACTGTTATCCAGAGGTGCATTTTCTGGTTGTCTGGGTCATCCTTCCGTGAAGAAAAAGACGTCCGCGGGAGAGCAGGCCATGAGTTTCAGTAATTTAACCTGGGGAGTGAAAGCCAGTTTCAGGGGCTATGTGGAGGCAGCCGGTGGAAGCGTCACCCTCGCCGATGGCGCGAAATGGTCTGACGATGGGGCTTTCGTTTTTAATGCCTTACCGGATGGAGACCTCACGATTTCACCGGATGGCAGTGCAAGTGGGGCGCTGCGTTTCGAGGGATCCGTAACCTTTGAAGCCCATGGAGGCATGCTCAAATCCACGATCACGGAGTTGGCGCTGGAGGCTCGTGAAGATGGGCTTGTCCTCAGTTCACTGGATACAGCGATGAACCAGCGTTATGACATTGCCAGGGTTGCACTGACGGAAGCAGACGAAGATGGCGGTTTTTCCTTTCGGTCAGAGATTACGCTTGACGGTATGATGCTGATCGCAGACAACTACCCACCCGGCACAGAGCTTGATCCAATGCGACTGGAATAAGAGGCAATACCGCTAACCAACTTCCGCCGCGAACTGTTCCACCATATCCAGGCAATCGTGATCCAGCATGGCCTGCCAGCTGTAACCGAGTCCCTGGTGCCAAAGCGCCCTCATGCGCTGGCCTTCGGGTTTATCAAAAATCGGGATGGTAGTTGAGCCGAGGGTGATGAGCGCCATCCACCAGATGACAAAGCCAATTTTGTAGTCTTCAACGAGGTGTTCATAAGTGTAGCTGGATGCCTGCGGTGCCAGTGCCACCAGCTGTTCGTGATAGGTCTTCAGCCAGGCAAGGTCGTTGCGTCGCAGCTCCGGTGATAACGAATGCTGCCAGGATTGTGTGAACTCAGGACCGGGAGGGCCGGGTTGTACCATCTGCCAGTCGATATAGGTCAGTGTACTTTCCTCAGCGCTTAACCCCTGGTTCGGGTGTGTTCTGAATATGTTATCAGCGCGTATGTCACCGTGAACCAGCGTTTTTGGACGCTCATTAAATTTATGGTTCATATAGTCAAGTATCTGACTGGATCTCGGACCGGTCACAAGATCGCAGATTGCCCTCACGTCCGCCCACTGCTCCTTTTTTAAGGGGTTTTCGCCGAACATCTGTTCCCACAGGGGAATGAATACTTCCATGGTCTCGGGGCATGCACGGCAGGCTGGCGTCATGGGAAACTCATAACCACTGTCCGGCAGTTTCAACCAATTTAGCTGTAGCTCATCAGATTCCCAGAACCTGGCATGAAAGGCAGCCACTTCCGAGTTGATCTTCGGAATGAATTTTTCGCAGGGAGGATCGTCCACCTGGTCGAATACCAGTGAGTGAGTGGTCAGGTCTTCCATCAGGATGACAAAAAACTCGCAGTTGTCCTCGTCATCTGATTCCAGGTAATAAACCTCCGGTGCACGTAACGGCATGTCTTTAGCGAAGTGCCTGTAGAAGTTCACCTCTTTTACGTATATGCGATTGGTGACGGCATATTGACGCTTCTCGGGAATGACATTGGCGAGTTTAACTACCGCAGAGGAGGGACCTGCGGATGAGTCCCGATATTGGATGCCGTGAACCTTAAAGGCATCGCCGACGACGCCGCCTTCGAGATAGTGGGTCCGGCAGTCTATGACCTCTTTGCCCAGAACATCGCTCAACCAGGCGGGTGTGACCTCTTCGACACTCTGGGGAATAGCCATACTTCTTCCTGCTGTCCACAATGGTCTCAGTATCCACCAATGGCAGTCTGATGTCTAAAAGGTCAGCGGCAGCTCCAGGTGCTTCTCAAAGAGGTGATCCCGGAACTCGATCAGAACCGGATCAACGTCGAAGATAGACGGCACCAGTTCGTAGCTTTTCCTCAACCCCTCTGGCATTGGGTTTAGTTCATGGGGCTGTGGCCCAAACGCGTTTGAGATATACGCGAAGTAGATGTCGGCAGCCGTAAACTGGTCAGCCACCAGGTATTCACTGCCCTGTGCTTTTATGTGCCGGGTAAAATAGTCCAGGATCTCGGCTATACGACCCTTCGCGAAATCCACCTGTGCGGGGTCGTACTGGTAATCCTGCAACATGGGATTGCGCCGTGCTTTTTCTTCACCGACAGCCAGCACAGTCTCGTGCAACATGAGTATGCGGGCATTCCAGAGGAAGCTGTTTTCGCCGGCCAGCTCATTGATCATGCCCACCATGGTGATGCGGTCATCGATGTTTTCCGGGAAAAGGGAAGGGCCCGTGCCAAGGCGCTCTGCCAGTTCGATGATTTCCAGCCAGCGGACCCTGGGCGCCTCGTCGTTGTACAGGGCGATTGGGGCGTTTCGATGCCGCGTCCATTCGAGCAGCTCGGGATTGTCCCGGCCACCGACCTGGCGTACAGGAAGGAACTCGACGTTGTGATGACGGAACAGCGCTTTTGCAGCTTCCCCGAATGGTCCCGGGACGCCGGCTGTCAGTACCAGCCGCAGCCCATCTTTGTCTTTCGCCTCCTCGACACTGAGGTATTCCATGCGCTAGTCGTCGAACCCAAGGAACCGGGCGGCTTCATCAACGCTTTTGCGCTCCGAGATCACCGCGTTGGCGGGGAAACTGTCATCCGGCCAGCCCAGTGCAACAGCTTTCATGATCACCTGGTCATCCGGGATATTGGCATGCTCGCGCACAACGGGTGACTGCATGATGCCCTGGCTGTTAATGACGGCACCGAGACCCCGCGACCAGGCCGCATTCACCAGCGCGGTGGTGACGGCGCCGCAGTCAAACGGTGTATCGTCACTGTCAGCAAGTTCACGGTCATAAGTGATGATCACGCAGACTGGCGCATCGAACTGGCGGAAACCACGCAACACCCAATCCTGGCGACCTTCTTTGTCTTCCCGGGCGATGCCCATGGCAGCGAACAGCTGCTTGGCAACACCTACCTGGCGATCCCTGTGAACACCTTCGAACGCATGCCCGGTGCGGAACTCACGGGAATGGGGTATTCCTGCCAGGTTGCGCTCTGTGTTTCCGGCACGAATGCGATCCAGGGGTTCACCGGTGACAACCGTAAAGTTCCAGGGCTGCGTGTTCATGGATGACGGCGAACGCATGGCCAGTTCCAGGATTTCTTTAATCAGGGTTTTGGGCACAGGATCGGGCTTATAACCACGGATGCTGCGGCGACCCATCAGGACTTCATCAAACTGCACTATTGTTCTCGATTTGTGGATTTGCAGACAGTTTAGTGGCTTCGCCTCGCCGCTTCCTCTATTTCGTACATCTCTTCGACGATCCGGTTGAAGCGCTCAATGATTTCCTGGTAGGTCTCGTCCTTCTCGGGGTCTTTGCCTGTTTCGTAGTCAAAAGGCGGCAGCCTGGGTTTGAGGCGATTGAGTTCATCACCCAACTCGCGATGGCGTCTGCGCTGTTTCAAAGTCATGAATTGAGACATTGTCGCATTATCCTCCGGTGTTGCTCTTCGCGATTTCCTTGCGCAGGAAAACTTCTACAGGAATGAAAGCCAATGGCACAAGGGACGCCAGGAAAACAGGTAACCAGGTCAGGAGAGACCATTGCCTTTTATTGGCGACGATCAGTGAGAAAACCAGGTAAAGCACAAACAGCAGACCGTGCAGCATGATACGGCCTGACTTCTATAGACACTTTTTGTGGTAAAAATCATAGTTAATCACAAGAGGTGGAAGATGGGTAAGAGCCCCCGTTACACGGACGAGTTCAAGCAGGAAGCAGTTAACCAGGTGGTTGTTCATGGCTAT
>JADHNI010000049.1 GCA_016779585.1 Pseudomonadales bacterium | reverse complement strand
AGACTCATGATTCACGATCACCGGCCTTACTGGCTGAAGAAATGGTTCGGCAGACTCGAACGCTGGTATTCCGAACACTTCATCGCGCCCCAGTTCGAATCGCTGGGTCACGGCCACACCCTGATGAAACCATGGAACATTCGCATCCATGGCCAGCACATACGTATTGGCAATTTCCTGCATGTCATCTCCGACAGTCACCGTAAGGTGTCATTTTCCAGCTGGACCTTTGGTGACCACCAGGGACACATCACGCTGGGAGACCATGTGCTGGTCTGCCCCGGTTGCCGCTTTGATTCAGCCAGCAGCATCACCATAGGCGACAACTGCATGTTTGCGGCCGGTGCCTACATCACGGATGCCGACTGGCATGATGTCTACGATCGGACCGAAACCGTCGGCCAGACCAAACCGGTTGTTCTCGAGGACAACGTCTGGATTGGTGATGGCGCCACCGTCTGCAAGGGAGTAACCATCGGCAAAAACAGTGTAATCGGCGCAGGCAGCCTTGTTGCCTCCGATATCCCGGCAAATGTTATTGCAGCAGGAAACCCCGCAACCGTTATAAAACCATTGGATCCGGATCGCGAACTGGTGGTTCGGGAAACCATTTTCAGGGATCCACAGGCCCTGGAAAAAAGTGTGGATGACATCGACCGTTACGTGCTGTTTCACAACACAGTGATTGGCTGGCTGCGTGCCAGACTGTTTCCACGAAGAGGAGATTAAACATGAAGTCAAAGGTGGATCCTGCTCTCGAAGCATTCCGACAGGAAGTCAGGGAGTTTCTCGATGAAGCCCTGACTCCCGAGCTGAAGGAAGCCGGCCGCAAGAAAACCAGCGTCTGGCAGGAGATCAACTCGGCGATTGAATGGCAGAAAACCCTGCATCGACAGGGCTGGGGTGCACCGGACTGGCCGGCCGAATATGGGGGAACAGGATGGTCACTGGAACAGCGATACGTTTTTGCTGAGGAATGCGCGCGGGCAAACACACCAGGACTGGTACCCATGGGTATCAAGATGTGCGCTCCGATGCTGATTGGTTATGGCACTGAAGAACAGAAAGCAAAGTACCTGCCGCGCATCCTGGACGGTACCGACATGTGGTGCCAGGGTTACTCTGAACCAGGTTCCGGGTCTGACCTGGCTTCGCTGAAGACCATGGCTGTCAGTGATGGCGACGACTACATCATCAACGGCACAAAAATCTGGACCAGCTATGCCCAGCACTCAAATATGATGTTCGCCCTTGTCCGGACCTCCACCGAGGGAATTCCACAGAAAGGCATTTCTTTTGTACTGATCGACATGGACACACCCGGGATCAAGATAGAACCCATCATCAACCTCGAAGGGACGCACGAACTAAACCAGGTGTTTTTTGACGATGTCAGGATTCCCAAGACGAATCGGGTCGGTAACGAAAATGAGGGCTGGACGGTGGCCAAGTACTTGCTGCAGTTCGAACGAACCAGCATGTCGTCCATTGAACTCCAGCGCCAGCTGGCCCGCATCGAAGAAGTGGCCGCGCAGACAGGCATGGATGGCATGACCCTGGCAGAGGATCCGGATTTCCAGAAGCAGCTCAGCGAACTCAAAATTGATGCCATGGCCATGGAAGTCTCTGAGAGGCGCGTGCTTGCGGACCTGAGTGACGGCAAGGCGCCGGGACCGGTATCTTCGCTGCTGAACTTCATCGGCTCGGAAACCCTGCAACGGGCGGAACTGTTCGCTGTCCAGACGCTGGGCTACTACGGTATTCCGTACGAATTGGCTCGCCTGGAAATCGGTTACAACGGCCCTCCCCTTGGGCCGGAAGATGCCATGCCGATACTCGGTTCCTACCTGAATGCCCGGGCAAGAACCATCGCAGGCGGCTCATCGCAGGTGCAGCGCAACATCGTGGCAAAGGCCATGTTAGGAATGTGACCGGGGAGGAGAGAGTCATGAGCGCAATTGAGAAGGATGAGGTCCAGGACACACCGCTGGACCAGATTGATGTCAGTCGACCTGAGATCTTCCAGAATGACACCTGGCAGCCCTGGTTTGCCAGGCTACGGAAGGAAGCCCCGGTCCATTACCTGGCGGAAAGCAACGTGGGACCCTTCTGGTCTGTCACGAGCCACCAGCTGATCAAGGAGGTGGATACCAACAACGAGGTGTTCTCCTCGGAAAAAGGCGGCATTGCCATTGTGGATCCCTACGAGGCCGTCGAAGGACAGATCCAGGGCCAGAGTTTCATCACCATGGACGAGCCGCAGCACATGAAGCAGCACTCTGCGGTTGCACCAACGGTAGCACCTTCAAATCTTGCGGAACTGGAACCGCTGATTCGTGAACGCGCCATCGATATCCTGGAGAATCTACCAGTTGGCGAAACCTTTAACTGGGTGCAGGAGGTGTCCATCGAATTAACGGCCCGGATGCTGGCCACCCTGTTTGGTTTTCCCTACGAGGAACGTCGCAAGCTGGTGTACTGGTCAGACCTGGCCACCGCGGTACCCGAAGTGACTGGCGATGACAGCATCGACATGAAGAAACGCTACGAGGAACTCATGGGGGCTGCGGCAGCTTTCTACCAGCTGTGGGAACAAAAGAAGTCCGAAGAGCCAAAATTCGACCTGATCTCCATGCTGATCAACAATCCGGAAACCGCCAAACTGAACGAAGACCCTTCCCAGTTCCTGGGCAACATCCTCTTGCTGATTGTTGGTGGTAACGACACAACACGAAACAGCATCAGTGGTGGAGTCGTCGCGCTGAACCAGTTTCCTGACCAGTATCAGAAACTGCGCGATAACCCGAAACTGATTCCGAACATGGTGGCCGAGATTGTCCGCTGGCAGACACCGGTGATTCACATGCGCAGAACGGCACTACGCGATATCGAACTGGGCGGCCAGCAGATCAGGGAGGGTGATAAGGTCGTCATGTGGTACCTGTCAGGCAATCGTGACGAGTCCGTGTTTGCTGATGCAGATAAACTGATTATCGACCGACCCAATGCACGATCACACGTGTCATTCGGATTCGGAGTGCACCGCTGCATGGGCAACCGTCTGGCTGAAATGCAATTGCACATACTCTGGGAAGAGATCATGAAGCGGTTCCAAACGGTCGAACTGGTCGGTGATGTGGAACGCCTGCCAAACAACTTTATCCGGGGGATCAAGGACGTACCGGTGAGAGTACACCCGATTTAAAGAGGGATTACTGCCGCCAGAGCCGGACTTCGGGTGGCAGGTCCTCGTTGTGGGTTCTGTGCGCGTTTATATCAATGCCGCCACGACGGGTAAACCGGGCTGATACCGCCAGGCGTTCCGGTGCGCAGCGATTCATGATGTCCACAAAAATCCGCTCGGTGATCTGCTCTGCCATTTCAGCGTGCTCGCGGTAAGAAATCAGGTATTTGAGCAAACCCTCGTGGCTGATGCTCTTACCGTTGTACTGGATCAGGATCGAGGCAAAGTCCGGCTGACCGGTAATCGGGCAAAGTGACTTAAACAGGTGGGTGTAAACAGACTCACGAACAGTCGTTGAGCTTTCCAGCTGCAGGAACTCTGGATTCCAGAAATAATCCTCCACCTCGATATCCAGGAGGTCGAGGTTGGTACCTGTAAACAATCCCAGTCCCTCGTGCTGAACCTGATCAGGTGTCAGCAGGGCAACACCAACTGCAGCCTGGGCGGCAAGTGTCAGGTCCGACTCAAGTGTCGAGATCACCTCGTTACGGTGACCAAACGGCGTATTGCTGTAGGAGCCCAGGTAAAGCTTCAGGGACTTCGACTCAATCAGGTGGGCAGATTTTCCGGGAATCTGTAACTGCGCGACCGCTACTTCAGGCTTTCCCTTGCTGTTCAACCAGGTGAATTCGTATGCGTTCCAGATGTCCAGCCCCTTGAACGGCAATGCACCCTCGGCAATACCCAGCGTCTGCCGCTGGTTCTGCCTCGGGATAGATTCCAGAAGTGACGGCATGTAGGTCGTCACATATTCTTGCTTGTCATTCGCCATGGTTTTTCGTTCCAAGTTCAATCGGTGGAACTCCTCGCGCGCCCAGTTCACTGTACAGGCGGCACTTTGTCAATATTTTGTGATAGCTGGCCCTGATATACGGATAATCGGTTAACTTCTGCCAGTTTGCGAAATTGCCAATATTCGGTAGAGTCACGTCCTTTTTACGGAGCCCCTGCGTGGATAAGCCCCTGCTTGCCAGTGTTTTTGTCCTGTTATTGTCCAGCAACCCGGTTACAGCCCGTGAACTGGATGAAATTGTTGTGACAGGAACAAAGTCAGAACAGCGACTCAGGGAATCCGTCACCAGTGTCGGGATCATTAGTTCCGAGACGCTTCGCCTGATCAATCACACCCACATTAACGAATCTATGCAACGGGTTCCCGGTGTGTGGATCAGCCGGGGCAACGGTCAGGAACATCTCACGGCGATTCGATCACCGGTACTGACAGGCGCAGGGAGCTGCGGCGCGTTCGTCATGGCGCAAGACGGCATTTCGTTGCGCTCTCCAGGTTTCTGTAACGTCAACGAACTGTTCGAGGCAACCAGTGAAACGGCCGAACGAATCGAAGTGGTTCGAGGTCCCGACTCTTCCATATACGGTTCAAACGCATTACATGGTGTGGTGAACATCATTACACCAGGCGTCGAGGCCGGTTTGAAAAGGCTCGAACTCGAAGCAGGCGAACACCATTACTACCGGACAAAACTGGGGCTGTCTTCCGAGAACCTGCGTATGGATTTTTCCGGTACCACAGACGAAGGCTGGAAAGATGACTCGGGATTTGACCAGCAGAAACTCAGGCTAAAGCACCTCTACGGCTCGGATAAACAGACAATATCCACAACGTTCAGCTATACGAATTTGAACCAGGAAACTGCCGGATTTATCGTTGGGGATGAAGCGTACAAAGACAGCGGCAGCCGCCGCGACAACCCAAACCCGGAAGCCTACCGAGATGCACGCTCATTTCGTCTCGTATCTGAAGTAACCAGGGAACACGACTCGGGCGAACTGCGCATCACCCCTTACCTTAGAAGTGTCGACATGGAATTCCTGCAGCACTTCCTCCCTGGGCAACCCGTTGAAGAAAATGGCCATGACAGCGTTGGCCTGAACCTGCTCTGGAAGAGTGATGGCTGGTGGCAGGCCGGAATGGAACTGGAATACACCGACGGATTCCTCAAGGAAACCCAGGAAGGCCCGACCGAAAGCGGCAGCGCTTTCCTGGTCGCAACCATTCCCGAAGGCAAGCACTATGACTATGACGTCCAGGCAATCATGGCAGGCGCGTTTGTTTCATTCGACTATGCCGTAAGTGACCGGATGTCCCTGCTGGGTAGTCTGCGTTACCAGTACACCGGTTACGACTACGACAACCGAATGCTGGACGGCAGGACAAAAGACGACGGCACAGCCTGCGGCTTTGGTGGCTGTCGCTTTAACCGGCCTGCTGATCGCGAAGACAGCTTCAGCAACTGGTCACCCAGACTCGGTTTTCGCTTCGACCTGAATGATGACCACCAGGTGTTCGGCTCAATCTCACAGGGATTTCGCGCACCCCAGACCACAGAACTGTACCGCCTGCAGAACGACCAGTCCGTTGCCGCAATAGACCCGGTTGAGCTCAATGCGCTCGAGATTGGTTTCAGGGGCACATCAGAGCGCCTCGGCTACGCCGTCAGTCTGTTTACCATGGAAAAGGACAACTTTATCTTTCGCGATACCAGCCGCCAGAATGTCGATAATGGCGAAACCAGCCACAGGGGTATTGAAGTGGACCTGAGCTTCGCGTTTACAGAGACAATCAGCGCACGGGCCGCCTTCACTTATGCCCAGCATGAGTATGAAAATGATCCGGCTCTCTCAGCCACGCCACTTTCCGGCAACACCATCGATACTGCACCGGAAACACTGGGCTCCGCCTCACTGCTATGGCGACCTGCATCCGCACACCGGCTGGAACTTGAGTGGGTTCACATCGGCGAGTACTACCAGGATCCGCAGAACCTCCATGAATATGAAGGCCATGACCTGCTGCACCTGAGGGGAAACTGGCAGGTCTCCACGGCAACAACATTGTTCTATCGCATCATGAATTTGACCGACGAGGAATATGCTGAACGCGCGGACTATGCCTTCGGCAACGATCGCTACTTCGTCGGTACACCGAGAATGGTGTTCCTGGGCGCGACCGTAAACTTCTGATTGCTAGACGGCCAGCTCGTTCAGGGCGTCTTCGAGATCTTTCATCAGGTAGGGTTTGTTCAGGATCTTCAACCGCGGCATTGTCGATAGCCGGTTGAAACTCTCTGTCGACTGCATACCCGTCACGATGACAATTGGGAGGTCAGGCTTGAGTTCGCGAATACCGTTAACCGCGCCTTCGCCATCCATTACCGGCATCATCAGATCGAGAACGGCACCGGCAATTTCCTCCTGGTGCTTGATAAACTGCTTCACCGCTTCTTCGCCATTGGTTGCTGCCACAATGTTGTAACCGAGCGCCTCCAGGGTTCGCTTGCCGATGTCCAGAACTGCAGGCTCGTCGTCCGCCAGCAGCAGCGAGCCACCAGAAAGGGAATTTTGTTCCTCCGTCACTTCAGGTTCAACCGGTTCCTGCTGAAAGTCACTGGGCGGGAAATAGATGGTAATGGAGGTCCCTTGCTGTTCTTCGCTTTCCACTGCGATACCACCACCATGGTCGCCAACGATGCCCAGGACAACCGACATCCCCAGGCCTCTACCGGTAAACTTGGTTGAGAAAAAGGGATTAAACAGGCTTTGCCGGGTCTCATTATCCATGCCTGAACCGGTATCCTTCACCTCCATGAAGACATATTCGCCGGGAGGCAGGTCGGGGGCAGGCAGCAGCTGTGAGACTTCCTCTGTTGACAGCTTTCGCACACCAGTCGTAAGCATGACCACACCAGTGCCCTTTTCTTCCACGGCTTCTGATGCATTGATCAGCAGGTTCAGGATAATTTGTCGAACCTGTGAGTGATCCACATTAACCAGCGGCAGGTTCTTATCCAGAGATTGCCGAAACACCACATTTTTTGAGACAGAACTGCCAATCAGCGCATTCATTTCTTCAAGCTCAGTGGACAGGTTGGTTCGAACCACTGCTTTTTCATCTTCACTGCCACCGTAAGCCAGCAACTGGCGGCACAGATCTGAAGCTCGCCTGGCGCCCGATATGATGTTCTGAATGTAGCGGTCAAAAGTTGAACCCGGTGGCTCATTGGACAAAAGGTCAGCACTCGCCATAACCGGAGTAAGCAGGTTATTGAAATCATGGGCAATACCACGGGCCATGACACCCAGCGCCTCCAGCTTCTGGCTCTGCACCATCTGCGCGTTCATCTGGGTCTGGCGTTCTTCCGCCATGACCTCGGCACTCACATCCTCGAACGCAACCACAACTTCTTCGACCGCATCTTCCTCACCACGGAGCGGAAACACGACACCTTTCAACCAGAGGAGATCTTTGTCAGCATGCAACCTGAATCCGAATCGTTGAATCTCAATGGGGCCTTCAGAGAAACCTTCAGCCAGCGTCAACGCAACGCCGGCCTTGTCGAAGCGAGCGTCATGGAGAATGTTGTACTCATCTGTCAGCGAAAAGTCTTCTCCCATCAGTGACCGCATGGCCGGGTTGGCGTACGCCAGATGACCATCAGGCCGAAACATCGACTAGGCCTGTGGTGACTGTTCAATCAGGTCTGAGAAGTTGGACTCAATCATCTTTAACGAACGACTGGTCCCCACAAAACTCGCCAACAGGAATGCAAGGGCGGAGATCAATGCAACACCCACCGCTGCAAGGTAAGCCAGCTCAATCACCGAAGCCTGCGCGTCTGCCAGTTGATCTGTCAGGTCCAGCCGAAAATAAAGACCACCAAGGATCTCCTAATCAAAGCGAAGCGCACCAACAAACTCAATCCCCTCCGGCCTGAAGCGATAGGCATACTCGTCGTTCTGCTGCGCCAGTTCAAACAGTTCACTGGCGACGCCACCCCTGGGAACCATGGATTGTTCGGAATCGAACAGGAAGCGCCCGTTATCACTGAAGACGGTGATACGACTGACCGAGTTCTGGGTATCCACGATTTCAGCTGCTTCACGCACCTCCTCAATATCGTTAAAGTAAAGTGCGTCGGCGACCTGACGCCCGAGTGTAGAAAAAATAAACTGCCCCTGGCGCTCGGCTTCACTGTAAACCGCCTGCCTTGAGCGATCAGCCTCGAATACCAGCAGCACCGTGGCAATGAGCGCCAGGAACACGCTGAATTGAACAGCGATCAGCCGATTCAGCCTGCTCGATGAGTCACGCTGCTTATTTATCCCGATCGCCGAAGAACTCACCGGATCATTACCTCCCTGGTGGATTCGATCATCTGCCGGGTACGCGCAATACCTTCCATGCTCTGCGCATCAAGGTCCATGAACTCCCAGCTCCAACCTGTTTTTCTGACCATATTCCGACGCTGTTCGTCGGTGATACTGAGCAGTGCCTGTCTTAGCGGCTCAAGCAAAGACCTGTCAAAACCCTGGCGGACGGCGAGCATCTTTCGTGGAACCGAATCCGTGGTCACCAGGACGACAAATTCATTCCTGATTTCATCTGGTAAACGTGCCCAGTCCAACCCGGACATGGCGCCAGCATCAATCACCCCCTGCTGCAGCATCGACAAACTGTTTTCCTCGTCTCCGGAAAAAAAGAATCCAACCCTGCCAGGTTCGGGCTCACTCCGGCCGGAGGTGTATTCCAGCTCAAAACCAGCCTGAATCAGGTGCGCCGCTGGCAGCAGATATCCGGAGGTGGAATAAAATTCCTGCAGGCCGACGATCCTGCCCCGGAGATCTTCAAGTCGCCGCACTTCACTGTCGACACTGGCAATAATCACGCTGTTGTAGGTTCTGCTGGCTTCAACCGGGGATTCCATCACCACTTCTGCGCCACTACCCTCGCACACAAGCAACACCGGGTAGCTGCTGTCGATATAAAGGTCCACCAGACCGTCTTTCATCATCGCCGTGATCTCGGGGACAGATCGGGCTATCCGAACCTGGACCCTGCCGGGCTCCCAGTCCATGGCAAGCGCAATATGGTCCGCCAGGGGACGCAGCTTGAGCATGCGGTCGGTCGGGGTATCAGGCTCTATGTCTCCAATCGTAATTGTAAGGTTTGACCGTTTCCCGGGATTCACTGGATCCACCAGCAGACATCCAGTCGCCTCTCGGACCCGATACATCACAGCCACACAGAATGACCAGACAAATTAGAGCGAGCAATCTCACAGGAACCAAACCTTCAGAATCGAAGTCGCGGCAAAGCATACTACAATGGGTGATTCTTCCCTAGGCCAGTAAAACTCGCTACTCTCTTGCGATAGATTGAGTAGAGGTTGTGATGAAATCGAAAGCTGCAGTTGCCTGGGAAGCAGGAAAACCCCTGGAAATCGAGGAGGTTGAGGTCGCCGCGCCGAAGGAAGGCGAAGTGCTGGTAAGAATGGTTGCAACCGGCGTGTGTCATACGGACGCATTTACCCTGTCAGGAGACGACCCTGAAGGCATTTTTCCCTCCATCCTGGGTCATGAAGGCGGTGGCATCGTCGAGGAAGTCGGCCCGGGCGTTACCTCGGTAGCTCCTGGCGATCATGTTATTCCGCTGTACACCGCGGAATGCCGGGAGTGTAAATTCTGCAAATCCGGCAAAACCAATCTCTGCTCTTCCGTCAGGGAAACCCAGGGACGCGGGCTGATGCCAGATGGCACCACACGGTTCAAGTGCGGCGGTAAAGAAGTGTTCCACTACATGGGTACCTCAACCTTCTCCGAATACTCCGTCGTCGCCGAAGTCTCCCTGGCGAAGATCAGTCCTGAAGCGCCACTGGACAAGGTTTGCCTGCTTGGGTGTGGCGTAACTACCGGCATTGGTGCTGTACAGAACACGGCAAAAGTAGAACCCGGCTCCTCCATAGCAATATTTGGTCTCGGCGGCATTGGCCTCAGCGTCGTTCAGGGCGCTGTACTGGCAAAAGCCGGTCGCATCATTGCAATTGATACCAACCCGGACAAGTTCGAGATGGCGAAAATGCTCGGTGCCACCGACTGCGTGAATCCGAACGAGCATGACGCTCCTATCCAGGAAGTCATCGTCGATATGACCGACGGCGGTGTTGACTATTCATTCGAATGTGTTGGCAATGTCGAACTGATGCGAGCAGCGCTGGAGTGTTGCCACAAGGGATGGGGTGAATCCATCATTATTGGCGTCGCCGGTGCAGGGCAGGAAATCAGCACACGACCTTTCCAATTGGTCACCGGGAGAGTCTGGCGTGGCACAGCATTCGGTGGCGTGAAAGGTCGAACCCAGCTTCCGGGCATGGTGGATCAGTACATGGAGGGAGACATCAAACTGGATGACTTCATCACTTACACCATGGGCCTGGAAGACATCAACAAAGCCTTCGACTACATGCACGAAGGCAAGTCCATTCGTTCAGTCATCCTTTACTGATCATGCTGAGGCTGCTTCTGCTGCTCTGCCTGGCTGCGTTCCAGGCATCTGCTGAAGACACCCCTGCCACGTCACCGGAACGCTGGCTGATGGCACACGTGGACGTGGAAACCACAGGACTGGTGCCTGGCTTCCACGAGATGATTGATATCGGCGTGATCATCACGGACCTTGAAGGCAAAGAAGTAGATCGCCTGTTTCTGCGCATCATGCCGGACCATCCTGAACGGACCCAGCCGGGTGCTGCCGCGGTCAACGGATTCTCTGTCGAACGCTGGAAAGAACTGGGTTACGTCACCAGTAAAGAAGCGGTAGAGAAGCTAATCAGTTTTCACCAGGCGGTGCGGGGAGAAAGAACCCTCCTGTTCACCGGGTTCAATGCCTGGTTCGACATTTCATTCATCGACCATCTGTTTCGCGGGCAGGACCAGAACTGGCGAGAGCTTTATCACTATTTCATTCTCGACCTGCCCTCCATGGCATGGGGCATCGGATTGCGGGACCTCGCGGGTAAACCCCTGTCAGAACAACTGGGAATTCAACCGGAAACGAGCGACCCGCTGAAGCACACCGGAATCACCGGCGCTGAATCCAACGTTGAGGTGTACCGCGCCATTCTGGCAAGGCGACAGCAACAATGATTCTCAGGGTGGTTGTTTTGCTGCTGGTATTCATCAGCAATCAAGTCCAGTCGGCACAAGTGAATCATTGGGTGCTTGGTAGCTACGCCCAGGCTGATAACGCACACAAGGAGCGGGATCGGTTGACTGCGTTGCTTGAAACACCGGTGGACGTAAGGTTCGACAGCAACCTGGCCGTATTCAGGCTGGTGGTACCGGCATCTGCCGTTTCCAGGGAAGATCTCGGAGACCTGCAGGCCTGGCTGCTGCCGATTCCCTTGACCGAACCTCCCGAAACTGAGATTAAGGCTACGGTTAAGGCTGAGGATACGGTTAAAGCTGAGCCTGACGTCGAGGATCCACCCATAGAAATCATCGAACCTCCGGCAGAGCCTCTCTACCCGGCTTTCGCAGAAGAGGAGTCACTTCACAAGTACTGCGAGCGTTTGCCGGACGCCAGGCTTTGCCAGCATCCCCGTATTCAGGAAGCCGTAGAGATAGATCGAAAACTGTCTGAGCAGCGCGATCAACTGGATGGCGTCTGCAGCGAGATCACTCGACCAGACTGGCTGAAAACCTGCCGCAGCCTGTATCCCGAGTAATCACCGATAAAGATTCCGTTAAGCTTGACGAAATCCTTGCAGCCCCCTAGAATGCGCCGCTTCCATTGCAGTGTCCCCTTCGTCTAGAGGCCTAGGACACCGGGTTTTCATCCCGGCAACAGGGGTTCGACTCCCCTAGGGGACGCCACAATGGCTAAAGGGCTGGAATACCGCCCTTGGATGGTTTTAAACTGCTATCCAGACTATTTAAGCATGCGGGTATAGCTCAGTTGGTAGAGCGCGACCTTGCCAAGGTCGAGGCCACCGGTTCGAACCCGGTTACCCGCTCCACTCAATTCAAATAGTGAATTGAGTCGCGCCAGTCGTATCGAAGAATCGTGTTAATCCAACACGATTCTGATGCGACGAAAGCGGTCCTCCCAGAATGTCCATCCTCCCAGTGCCCACTATGCCCCAGACTGACTACATCATCGTCGGTTCAGGTTCCGCCGGCAGCGTTCTGGCCAACCGCCTTTCTGAATCCAATACCGTTACGCTGATCGAAGCAGGTCCGAGCGAACATATCTGGGACTTCCGCCTGCATATGCCAGCCGCCCTGTCCCAAGTCCTGTCCAACGACCGCTACAACTGGTTTTACCACTCCGAACCGGAACCGGATTTGAACAACCGCCGGATGTACTGCCCCCGGGGTCGTGTGCTTGGCGGCTCCTCTTCCATCAACGGCATGATCTTCGTTCGCGGCCATCCGCAGGATTTCGACAACTGGGCAAAAAGTCCCGGTATGGAAGACTGGCGCTATGAACGCTGCCTGCCCTACTTCATGCGCAGTGAAAATCGACCGGGAGGAAATCCCCAGATGCGGGGTGCTGAAGGTCCAATGCGCATCCAGCGAGCAAAAGGTGAAGGCCCTCTCAACGATGCCTGGCTTCAGGCAGTGAATGAAGCTGGTTATCCAAGTTCTGATGATTTCAACGGCATCAACCAGGAGGGTGCAGGTCACTTCGACGCCTCGATTCATGAAGGCAGGCGCTTTTCCACTGCACGAGGGTACCTTAGCGACGCGATGCGACGTGACAACCTGACGGTCGTCCGAAAGGCCCTGGCAACCCGCATCCTGATCGAAAACGGCAGGGCTATCGGTGTTGAGATAGCCCGGGGACGCAACATCGAGAAAGTCTACGCAGACTCAGAAGTCATAGTCTGCGCCGGTGCCATCAACTCGCCCCAGCTTTTGATGCTCTCGGGTATCGGACCTGCGGAACACCTGCGTGAGCACAACATCAACGTAATTAACGATCTGCCGGGTGTCGGCGCAAACCTGCAGGATCATCTCGAAATCTACGTTCAGTACGAATGTACGAAACCGGTATCGATTTACCCCGCACTGAAATGGTATCGAAAGCCTTTCGTTGGTTTGAACTGGTATCTCTTTAACAAGGGAGCAGGCGCGACCAACCATTTCGAGACCGGTGCTTTCCTGAAATCATCTGAGGTGAAGGCGTATCCGGACCTGCAGTTTCATTTCCTGCCGGTAGCCATGAATTATGATGGTTCAGACGTACATCGAGGCCACGGCTTCCAGTTGCACGTCGGGCCAATGAAACCCACGAGCCGCGGCTCGGTCCAATTGCGGGGTGCCAATGCCAGGTCCGCTCCGGTAATACGGTTTAACTACAACTCAACACCCAACGATCAGAAAACGATGAGACGCGGAATCGAGCTTGCAAGGCACATCGTTTCGCAGCCGGCCTTTGACGAATTGCGAGGCAAGGAGATCAGGCCCGGGGTTGATGATCTTGATACCTTTATCCGCACCAGGGCAGAGA
This sequence comes from Pseudomonadales bacterium, assembly GCA_016779585.1. Taxonomy (GTDB): domain Bacteria; phylum Pseudomonadota; class Gammaproteobacteria; order Pseudomonadales; family Azotimanducaceae; genus UBA9659. The sequence goes on along the minus strand of JADHNI010000049.1, from coordinate 15,247 downwards.
GCGCTTATCACCCCTCATGCACCTGCAAGATGGGGTCCGACGAGATGGCAGTAGTAGACGCCCGCGCGCGCGTCCACGGCCTCGAAGGTTTGCGCGTTGTTGACGCTTCGATCATGCCCGAGATTACCAATGGCAACCTGAACGCACCGGTCATCATGATGGCCGAAAAAGTCAGTGACTATATCAGGAACCCCTGAAACACTACCCAAGCAGTCTCTAGCAGGCTGGTTCAGAGTCAGTTACATAGAGACCCACTATCACACGTAGTGTCGAATCTCGGCTGGATCTGGCGCTCCCGACAGAAACATGACAACCGCGTCATCAAACCCTGCCTCCCGATATCCTTGCAGCCTGTCACGGAGTTCACCAAGGTCTGTCTCACCATCTATCCGAATGGTCGATACGATTGCACGCGATCCGCCCGCTTCCCGGTACCGCACCATCGCGGCTGCACACTGTTCCGGTGTCCGATGCATGCCTGACGCAATCCAGCCATCGAATTCCCGTGCAGCACGGGCGACGTTTTTACCCCATGTGCCAAAAAACAGCGGCACGCCGTCCCTGACAGCTGGCCAGGGGGACAACGTCAGGTCACCAACCGCGCCGGTCCTTAAAATTTTTCGCAAGTTATTCAATTTCGTCTCAAAGTTCCGGAAACGGGCCTTGTAGTCTTCCTGATGAATCCGGTAGTCGACCTCTGTCGAACCTGCACCCACGCCAAGCAATAGTCTTCCTCCGGAGAGCTGTTGTAACGAGAGTGCCTTCAACGCAATATCTGTCGGATGGTAGATAGGCAATTGCAGAATTGCGGTACCAATTTCCGCCCGCTCCGTCACTGCCGCCACCGCAGCCAGGGCAACAAAAGGATCAGTCAACATGAAGCCTCTTCCCATCGTGTGTGCAGTCCAGATACTGTCATAACCTTCAGCCTCGTATCTCCGTGCCTGCTCGGCAATGTCGTTCGGGTTTTCTCCGTCCGAGAAAGCCAAAAGTGCTCCAAGCCTCATATCTACTCCCTAGTACCCATTTGACGATGCAAACCTGAGTTGATGGAAACGGCTATCACCGAACATCATTTCAGCCACCCTGCCATGTTTCATGAATAGACCGACATCGTGTTCGTCGGTAACCCCGATCCCGCCATGCATTTGTATGCCTTCCTTGCCTGACAACAGCGCTGTATCCGACAGCCTTGCTTTGCACGCGCTGGCAATCTGTAGTGTTTCTGGGCCGTTTTCATCTATTGCCCGAAGGGCTTTCAAAACGATTGCCTTGCTGAGCTCAACCTCACAGAACCAGCGAGCTGCTCTGTGCTTCAATCCCTGAAACGAACCAATCTTTGCTCCAAACTGTTCGCGGACCTTAAGGTACTCAATGGTCATGTCAAAGACAGACTGAATACCGCCAAGCATCTCAGAAGACAATGCAACAGTGGCTCGATCGAACACCTGATCTACAACACCTGCTACTGGACCCGCCCCAGTAAGCAACCAGTCATCTTCAACCACGACTTCCCGGAAGTGCACATTGGATACTGATCGACCATCTATCAGCAGATGATTCTCCAGCTCGACACCTTCAGAATCCGCTGGAACAAGCGCCAGTCTCAGCCCGTCATCGTCGCCGGGCCGACCTTTTTCCCGCGCCAGGACAACAAACTCATCAGCGCTGCCTCCGTCCAGCACAAAATGCTTACACCCGGTGAGGCGATAACCATCACGCTGCGACTTAAGTGTCGTTTCAACGTGGAGAGGATCATGACGAGCAGATTCAAGATAGGCGAAACTTCCCAGACTGTTCCCTGCAATCACTTCCGGCAGGATGCGTTGTTTGTGTTCACTGCTTCCGGCAATTTCAATGATTCCCCCATACAACACTACTGTGGACAACAGGGGCGATTGGACAAGTCCTCGCCCAAGCTCCTCCATCACGATACCGAGTTCAGCAAAACCAAGCCCCAGCCCACCCCACGCTTCTTCGAAGGGTATCGCAGTCCATCCCAGCTCGACCATTTCACTCCAGATTTCACGATCGACTTGTGGGACACCGGGAGATGATCTGCGAACCCGTAGCGCATTCAAGTCACGCTTGTTCCGCACAAAAGCAGCGGCACTCTCCTTCAACAAACTCTGTTCTTCAGAAAACAATAGACTCATAAACCACCTCTAGTCCGGCAAGCCAAGTACGCGCTTGGCAATAATATTCAGCTGAACCTCAGATGTTCCTCCAAGGATGGTCGCGGCCTTGCCATAGAGCCATTCACGCGTAATCGCGATCTCCTTCTCATCGATGCCGTCTCCATTCCATACAAGGCTGTCACTGCCATTCAGCCTCTGCCGCAAGTCAGACGTTCTTTGATTCAGTTCTGACAGATACAGCTTGAACATGGATCCTTCCGGACCCATTCCATGACCTGCTTCTCGCGCCTCGGTGTTTTTCTGGTGAAGCGTTTCATAACAGAGCCGATCCATTTGCACCTGCGCTATTTCCGCTCGCAACGTATCGTCCGGTAACGAACCTTCAGGGGTTCGCAGCGAATCCCTGGCAACTTCTAGCAATCCACGGCCGGGAACACTCACCTTCGAACGACGATTGCTGGCTGACAACATGGTTCGCTCGTGTTGCAGCAGAGCCTTGGCAACTGTCCAGCCCTTGTTCTCTTCGTGGACCCGGTTCTCGACAGGGACTCGCACGTCATCAAAGAAAGTCTCGCAGAAGGGTGATGCACCGCTAATGAGTTCAATCGGTCGTGTACTGACCCCTGGTGAAGCCATGTCGATCAGCAGAAAGCTGATTCCCTCGTGCTTGGGTGCATGGGTGTCAGTTCGGACGAGACAGAAAATCCAGTCAGACTTATCGGCGGTCGAAGTCCATATCTTCTGGCCCGTCACTATGTAGTCATCACCGTCTCTTACGGCGCTGCACTGCAGGCTGGCAAGATCGGAACCCGCCCCCGGCTCACTGTACCCCTGGCACCAACGGATCTCGCCACTGGCAATCTTCGGCAGGTGCGTTCGTTTCTGTTCCTCTGTGGCATATTCCAGCAACGCGGGTCCCAGCATGGACATACCGTAAGAGAAGAGCGGCGAGTAGGTACCAATGGCCGACATCTCTTCATGCAGCACCTGCACTTCTTCCGCCGATAACCCGGCACCGCCATACGCCGCCGGCCACGACGGCACGGTCCAGCCCTTGTCGACGAGCGCTTTCACCCATCGCTCAACATCCGGATGGGCGTATGTGAACTGACGACCACCCCAGATAATATCCGGCAGGATGCTGCCCTTGCCCCGGCAGGCAGGAGGGCAATGATCATCAAGCCACGTCCTGACCTGAACCCTGAATTCTTCTTTTGTCATTTCTGTTCTCCGAGGAAGTTATTATCTATAACATGTTTTACTTAATCGCGCATTGACCGGAAAGTGAACATATTGCACTATCTGTTCACTTTAATAAAACATGAGACGACCGTCATGCCCTCTTCCCTGATTCGCCCCATTCCCGCAGAAAACATTCAGGCTTTTCACCGCGACGGTGCTGTGCTTCTGAAAGGGATGCTGGGAAAGAATTGGCTCGAAGCATTGCGTGAAGGGCTCGAACATGCGAACACAAATCCGGACGGTATGTCGGCTGGTGTAGACGCACCCCTTCGTATTGATCAGTTCCCAGCAAGACGTTCACCCCAGCTTAAACGCGTTCTGTCCGACTCACCCATTGCTGAAATTGTTGGTACGCTGCTGGATGCACCAGTGCGGTTCTACATGGACCAGATGTTTTATAAACCTGCAGGTCTGATACCGCCCACCCCCTGGCACCAGGACACCTGTTACTACAATATTGAAGGACACCAGGTAGTTCGCGCCTGGGTAAGCGTTGATCCCGTACCCAGGAACATAAGCATGGAGGTCGTCAGGGGTTCGCACCTGTGGAACATCACTTATCGCTCCTATTCAGGCAGAGATCGAAAGGACGACCCTGATGGTGCGGAACGCGCAGCATCCCAGTTCAAAGAGGGCGAAGTTATTATCGGCGCTGACAGCTTCGACAATTTCAGTTACTCCAACGGCTTTTTTGATGAAACCCTGCCGGAGGTTCCACTGATCAATCAGCAGCGTGATTCATTCGACATCCTTGGATGGGACTATGAGCCAGGCGATGTTCTCCTCTTCCACGGCAACATCCTTCACGGCGCAGTCGGTGATGTCAGTATCGATCATCCCAGGCGTTCTTATGCATCTCTCTGGGCAGGTCCCGATGTTCACTACCTCCACCGCCGCGGGCAGATCCTTCCGGATCCTGAAGCGCTCTACAACCACAGGCCGAAAACCGGCCAGCCTCTCAGCGACTTCCCAGACGTATTCCCGGTTATCTGGGACAACGCCGACACAAACTATGAGCCGTATTCTGCACCGCTGCTACCTTCAAAGCACTGACAGTTGCCAACCGGGAAAAAGTGCGCAATAGTCACACTCAATAAGTATTCCGTGATTAATTGTTTAGGTGACGACAATGGATGGACAGGTCAGAACGATGGATGCCGCCTTCGATGCATTGATCGAAGCGGACACCAATGGAGAACACATCAGCGATGCGCTGAGACGGCATGCACCAATGCCACCGGGGCCAACTCTCGTTCCCGTTGCCAGGTATACCGACCGTCGCTACCACGAACTGGAAATCGAAAAGCTCTGGAAGAAGTCCTGGCTCATGGCATGCCACGAGGATGATATGCCTAATGTGGGGGACTGCGTTCCATACGATGTGGCAACGCTTTCTTTCCTGATCGTCCGGACAGGCGAAGAGGAATACAAGGCTTTCTACAATGCCTGCCTGCACCGGGGAAGGAAGCTTCGGGAAGAGCGCGGCAAGGAGCTCGACGAACTGCGCTGTCCTTTCCACGGCTGGGCATGGAACCTGGATGGCACACTGAAGCAGATTCCCTGCGGGTATGACTACAACGGTCTCGTTCGCGAGGAAGAATCGTTGCCGGAAGTAAAAGTCGGACGGTGGGGACGGTTTATCTTTATCAACGCTGACCCGGATGCGGAGCCGCTCGAAGCATTCCTTGGTGACCTGTCATCTCATTTCGAGCTGCTGCCTTATGAAAAACGCTACAAGTCTGCGCATGTCGCAAAAGTCATTCGCGCCAACTGGAAAGTGGTGCAGGAAGCCTTCATGGAGTCCTACCATGTCCTGATGACCCACCCGCAGATTCTGACGGGAGGCGCCCATGATATCTGCACGAAGTACGATGCCTTCGGTAACTATTCAAGGGCTATTCGATGTGGTGCTCTCGAAGGCGATGGACTACCACCCTGGGAGCCGTTACCTGTTGAGAAAGGGATGGAAATTGTCCGACATCCGCTTAACGGTGATGTGTATGAACACCTGGGTGATGGCATCGTGCAGGTCACAACAAAGAAAGGTGTGACCGGACAGTTTAATGTCGACGCAAAGTGGATGGAGGGAGAGCTCACCGACGCCAATCCGCATCTCTGCAACTGGGTAGGCGGCCGACAGCTGGAAAACCCAGCGGGTGGAAGACTGCTTGACCGGGAAGCGATGCGAAAAGCGATGAAAGATGGCAAGAACGCAAGAGCTGCGGGCGCTGAAATGCAACGCCAGATGCTGAGAGATGTTGTTCCCTCTGTTGCCGACAAGATTCCCGATATTGAACTCACATCCTCAATTTTCTTTACCGTCTTCCCGAACTGGCATCCGTGGGGCTGCTTTAATCAGATCAACTATCGGTTCAGGCCTAACGGCGACAATCATGAGGAATGCATCATGGAATGCATGTATCTCTCGCCCATTCCGGAGAACGGGGACTACACGCCCGTATCCGACATCCACTGGCTGGGACCTGACGACGACTACACAGATGCGGCCGAGCTGGGTGGGCTTACCAAGGTGTTCAATCAGGACCTGCGCAACCTTCCCCACGTGTACGCAGGCATGAAGGCAACAGCCCGCAAAAACTTACGTTTTGCGGACTACAACGAACTGAAACTGAGACACTGGCATGAGATGTACGGACACCAGGTTGGCGACCTCGAAGGGCCGACTCAATGACGGACAGACTGCAGCTAGGTTTCGAGCAAATGAGTGCGTTAGTGGGGGAGATCGTTTCACAAAGCGAATGGTTCGAGATTACACAGCAGCGAATTGATGACTATGCCGACGTTTCGATTGACCACCAATGGATTCATGTCGATGTCGAACGAGCAAAACAGGAAAGCCCTTATGGTGGACCAATCGCTCACGGCAACCTGATGCTCGCACTGATGGGGCATATGCCCATGGCCATTCAGTCACCAAAGGTCGAAGGCCAGAAGCTGGGGATCAACTACGGGTTCGATCGCATCCGATTTCCGGCACCGGTTCACGCCGGTGCCCGTATTCGTGAAACCCGCACCCTGCGACGCGTTGAGATTAAAGGGGATATGCTCGAGACCATGATGGAGGTTGTGATTGAGGCAGAGGGATCAGCCAAACCTGTATGTGTCGCTGAACGTATCGGGCGAATCGTTTTTTAGCACTTTACTCCGCGAGAGTGATGCTCAGACTGCCATCATCCTCTGCCACCGGATAAGTCTGTACCGGCTGCCTTGCGAGATCGCCCCGCGGCTCTCCCGTTCTTAGATCGAACTTCACGCCATGCAACGGGCAGGAAATGAAACCATTCCTGACGCGACCACCCGCGAGTGGTGAATCCTGGTGTGTGCACCGGTTTTCAATTGCATAGTGGATACCCCCGGAATTACACAACAAGATGTTCAAACCATCAGTGTCGATCAACAGACACGATTCCTGCTCAATGGGCTCAACAGATATTTGCCGTGACACGTCACGCATCCAGATAATCAGCAATGCGCTGGTGCAGGTGCCGGATACGTACTTCCTGGTAATTGCCCAGCGTCTGGCCGCCCTTGGCACACGTCTTGAATCCGCGTGTCTGGGCCGCCATGTTATCAGTGTCCTGGTCGTAGACAGCACCAAGGAAACCGAGCCCCTCGGCCTTTGTATAACTGTCTCCGACATCCAGCATCACGGTTTCTGGTGGTGGCGGCGGCGCCTTGTCCGGATGCCGGGGTCTCAGGAAATAAAGATCAAAGTAGGAGAAGTCCGGGTTGTTGGGATCAGGCCTGAAACGATAGGCCATCGGCAGAGACAGGCCTGGGAAAATAAAGAAATTGGGAAACACGAAGTACTCAATGGAATCGAGGGTCTGTGCCGTTGAGTAATGAGAGAAGTCCTGCCCGTACTGCTGACCGAGTTTCTGTTTCACAACACCTGCATAGATGTCACGAGCTGTAGCACCCTCAGGAACTTGCGGGCAATCACCAGCATCCGGTCCCCGCCTTCCCCACAGTGCTTCCATCAGTTCCTGCTCCGTCGGCGGCACCGGCATGCGGGGATTGACGGACCCCACGGTGTGAATAAATCGGTTTACGTTCTTCGGGTAAACATCGTACGTCGTAACCGGTTCCGAGAAATCCCGTCCTCCGGCGTGAGTTTCCTTTACGTGGTAGGCCTCCATGAAGGCCTCTTCGGCTGCTTTCCAGTTTACAGGCAACCGTTTACACACCTGCGTTTCAATGTAGCGGTCTTCGATGTTGAATTCTTTGAAGTGCTCTGGGAGGACACCAAGAAAGTCAGCCAAAGACTCCGCACCCGTATCAAAATTGACGAAGACGAATCCTCCCCAGGTATCTACCAGAATTTCCCGCAGCGAGTGGCTCTCACGACTGACATGGGGGAAATCCCAATCTTCCGGTAACTCGATGAGTTCGCCATCCAGGGAATAGACCCAGCCGTGGAACGGACATCGAAAACTCGCACAGTAACCATTGTCGCCTGGTGATTTGAGGGCGGTGCCGCGGTGCATACACGCATTGATGTATGCCTTGATCTGCATCGATTCCGTCCGCGTCACTATCGCCGATAGATGCCCTATGTCATACACCTGATAGTCACCAGGCTCCGGGATATGTTCCTGACGGCATGCCATCTGCCAGACCCGGGGCCACATCTTCTCCATTTCAGCTTCGGCGTATTCGGGTGACGTGTAATTTGTGTAAGGGATATCATCGTCACCCAGGAACTCATAGGAGTTTTCAAGGAAGGGAGCCGGGGGTTCCGAAGCATCTTTAAGAATCGCTTCCTGGTAGGTGTGACCTGGCGCTCGTGCTTGACCCGGCGCAAGCTTCTCAGACATATCTCTTTCCCTGGTTGTTAGGTTCAGACTTCCATTCTACTCTGGCTGTCTGCCTTCCAGGTAGTCATCAATCAGTTCATGATAACGCTCAACCCGGCTTTCCTGATCGGCAAGATAGGCACCTTCGTAGCCCCTTGAGCGCATGGATATCTGCTGCAGGGAGAAAATCTCCACATCCTGGTCGATCGTTCTCCCCATGCTCTTTTCGCCGAGCTCAAACACTTCATGCTCGACCTCCGCATCCCTGGGGATGATTTCTGCCGTTGTTCGAACTGGCGCCGTTTCGCCTTCCGGCTGGCTGGCATACCACCAGTTGTCAAAGACACACTGCTCAGGATCAGTCGGGTGAGGTCTGACACGGAGAAAATGGAACCCATCTGACCAGAGCGACACTGCAAAATTCGGAAAGAGCGTGTAGTGAAAGGCATCGGTCAGCTGTTCATCAGCCAGCTTTTCATAGTGCGTGTACCCGCGGGATGGCCCTACCTGCCGCTTTGCTTTTTGCAGCGCCTCCCTTGTTTCATTACCTCGATCCGTGTAGTCAGCAGGATCCATGCCCCACTCCCGCATGATGGTTGCGAGAGGCTCGCCAATGCTGCCATCTTCATTCTTGGATACACCCGCGTAACCGCCTGGCATGATCATGCGATTGTGACCTTCATCCGCCAGGTCAAATCGCGTGTTTTCAACCCTGGTATCAACACCGGAATGCATCCGCTTACGCTCTTCCAGGGTTCCGCGAGGTCTGTGCACTGTTGGTACATGGTAGGACTCATTGAAGTTGTCCATCACAACTTTCCAGTTGCACGGCAACGTCGTTGTACGGGCAAGATACCGTTTCCAGCTTTCGAGTTCGTAGTTGGACCAGTCATCCCAGATCGGTCCAAGGAACGTTTTCAGATCCGAGCAGTCAGGATCCATGTTGACCCAAATGAATCCTGCGAAGGTCTCGCATTTCAGCTCTTTCAGGTTCAGTTTTCCGCAGGGGTTACCACCGCGAAAGTTATCTGCATCCTGCACATAGACAAGCTCCCCATCCGGCATAAATGCCCAGGCGTGATAACGACACACAAATCGCCGCACATGCCCCTTTTCTTCTGAGACCAGCTGGTTACCACGGTGCTGGCAGACGTTGTAGAATGCCTTGATACTGCCATCTTCCTGGCGAACCATGAGTATGGATTCCGGCCCGACGTCCTCCTTCTGCCAGTCACCGGGGTTGGGCAATTCGCTCTCACGACCCAGTAACAGCCATACTTTTGCCCACATGCGGTCAAATTCTTTCTCAAAGAACTCTCGCGAGGTATAGCGGTAACCCTCAAGCCTATGTCCTCTAAGCTGCTGCTTAGGCCAATCAATAATTTCGTTACCCAGGGTGCTCATGTGGCCCTCCTAAAAAGTTGCGTTCGTCTGCCCGCCATCAATGACGAGACTCTGGCCTGTTACAAAGGCCGCCTGCTCGGAGCAGAACATAGCCACAAAGTCACCAAAATGATCTGCGTCACCGAAACGATTGGCAGGTATTCGCCAATCATCAATAAATTTTTGAACCTCCTGTTCGTACGTCGTGCCATTCGCTGCTGCGGCCCTGGTGTAGCGGTCGGCGATCGAAGCCGTATGGTGCATACCCGGCAGCACGTTGTTAATCATCACATTGTTCTGTGCAACCGCCTTGGCGACAGCAACGCTGTAATTCACCAACGCCGCTCGCGGTGGACCTGACAGTATTCTCACCTCCGCTGGAAACTTTGCGGCTCCGGTACCGATGTTGACCACCCTGCCCCAACCACGCTCAGCCATGCCGGGAACCACGGTCTTCATGAACTCGACCGGGCTTAACAACGTGACTTCCAGATTCGCCAGCCAGTCTTCCTTTCCAACAGTCTTGTAGTCACCCGTGAATGCCGGGGGTGAACAGTTTGTTACCAGGATATCCGGTTCAGGACAGACGCCCAAAATCTTCTCGCGCCCTTCAGGGGTCGAATGATCAGCAACAATTGGAGTGACATTGGCACCGGTATCACGCGCTATCTCCTCACATGCCTGGTTGAGACGTTCTTCCGACCTTGCCGAAACAAACAGTTCAACGCCTTCTATGGCTAGAGCACGCGAGGCGCCCCGCCCCATGCCGGCACTGCCACCATTCACAATCGCCTTTTTCCCTTTAATGCCCAGGTCCACAATCATTTCCTTTTATCTGCAGTGGAGAAATGGTACAAAAAATGTATAACGTGTACTACTTTTTTTTGTAGTTTCATTGCTACTTTTATCACCCTGAAAGCCTAATATTTCTTTGCAATTCTTACCTTTTATCAAAGTAAATCATGTTATCTAATTTTGAGGACCCAGAATGAAACCACAGACCTGTCGCCAGTTCACACTAGCAGCCAGACCCACAGGCAAAGTCAAGGAAAGCGATCTTGCATTTCGGGAAGTTGAGATTCCGGAACCTGCAGATGGCGAGATTCTTGTTCACAACGAATACTTCTCCCTGGATCCTTCAATGAAAGGCCACATGGAGGACCGGTCAGACTACCGGGCCCCATTACAGATCGGTGAAGTCATGGCCGGTCGGTCCGTTGGAACGGTCGTAAAATCCCGACACTCCGAAATTAATGAAGGTGACCAGGTTTTCGGTTTTCTGGGCTGGAGTGACTACACCGTCACTAACGGTAAGAGTATTCCGGTGCACGTGTATCACGAGAAGGTCAATCCCGAAGCTGCTCTCGGAGTCATGGGCGGAACAGGAATGACAGCGTTCTTCGGATTAACCAGGATCGGTGAACCGCAATCCGGCGATGTCCTGGTCGTCAGTGGAGCCGCTGGCGCTACCGGTAATGTTGCCGGCCAGATCGGCAGGATACTGGGATGCCATGTGATTGGTATCGCCGGCTCCGATGACAAGTGTCGTATGCTGGGCGACGAACTGGGCTTCCATGCAACCATCAATTACAAGACAGAGGATGTAGGAGAGGCTCTGGATAAACTTTGCCCGAATGGTATCGATATCTACTTCGACAACGTCGGCGGCGACATCCTCAATGAGTGCCTCGCCAGGCTCGCGCTGCACGCAAGAATCGTACTCTGTGGCGGCATATCCCATTACAACCTGGAACAGAAACCGCCGGGACCCGATAACTACTTTAACCTGGTGTTCCGGCGAGCAAAGATGCACGGTTTTCTACTGTCAGATTTTTCAGAAAGCTTTGACGAGGCAAGGGAACAATTGCGCTCATGGTACGAACAGGGTGAACTCATTCAAAAAAGCACAGTAATCGACGGATTTACCTGCCTTCCCCAGGCACTGGTAAAACTGTTCGATGGATACAACCTTGGCAAAATGATGGTCAGGAACGACTAGCAAAAAAAAGCGCTCCGTCCGGAGCGCTTTGAACCTAAACGTGGGCCGATCTGATTAATGAGAGGGGGAGATCAATCAGACATGGCCCCATATCTGGCTCTAGTACTACACCCGATTACATTTCGTATCCAAGGGTCATTCCCCAGGTTCGGTCAATCGCGGGGACGCCAATACCAAACGCACTGGAGAAACGGGTCCTGAAAGCCATGTATTCCTCATCACCCAGGTTCTTCCCGAAGAGCGTCACCGACCAACGAGCATCGTTGGCAACAAATTTGACGCTCGCATCCCACAACTTCCTGTCCTGGTAGAAAGAGATGGGATCAAGATTGGTACCACCACCAATCACTTCATCAACGTAAGAGTATGACGTGCGCCAGGTCATGTTACCGCCATCAAACGCCGGATGACTGTAGGTGAGCGCGACGAAATATGTGTCATCCGGGATCTGGTTCCAGGGATAGTGACCATCGTCAACACCGTCGCCATTAAAATCCACCGGTGACTTGTAGTCTGTGTTGATGGCGCCGTAGTTGAATTCAAGAACCAGGTTGTCTCCGTCAACGAAACCACCTTCCATGAGCGACGCAATCATTTCAAAGTCCCACCCATCCGTCTGGGCATCGGGCACGTTGGTAAATCTCTGCGTGAGGGATACAGAACCGTCCCCCAGCACTTCAGTGAGGAACACGGAGCGCTGAAGGTCTTCAAAATCATTCTGCCAGTATGCGATGTTCATTCGCAGCCTGCCATCCAGGAATGTTCCTTTGAAGCCGACCTCAGTCGCTTCAACCTGTTCTTCGTCATAAAATCCAGGTCGAACACGGGCAAGTTCTCCGACATCTGCTCGATAAGTCCAGCCACCTCCCCGGTAACCGGATGTCCAACTGGCGTACGCCATCATGTCGTCATTGAAGCGATACTCCAGCCCGACTTTCGGATCCAGGTTGTCCCAGCTTTCCTTGTCATCGATCTGGAAACCCAACGGACACCAGACGGAATCGTAATTCGCTTTCCAGGTACCAGAACCCGTACAGTTTCCGCTATTGACCATTCCGACACGAGTCGCCTTATCTTCTTCGCCGTAGCGAGCACCCAGTGTTCCAGTCAAGTTGTCCGTGAAGTTATAGTGACCTTCAAAGAAAATCGCCCACTGTTCCTGATCGGTGAAACCTTTGCCCGGCCATCCTGCACCAATCGGATCTCCAGGGTTCACACAACATGCTACACGGGAACCCTGGTAACGCTGCTCACTGTATTCAACATCCTGCTCAAAGTAGAACAAGCCCATCGTAAAGTCATACCTGTCTGAGAAACTGGATGAATAGCGGATTTCCTGGCTGAACTGATCCTGTTCGGTATGCAACACGGTGGTGAAGATAAACGCAGCGCTGGTGCCATCAAAATCCTGGCCTGCGGCCTGATCCATGTCCGCATAGCCGGTTATTGAAGTCACAGTACCGTGCCCAACGTCCCAGATTGCCTCTAATGTGTAGCGATTGCGCTGAAACTCAGCCCAGCCTGCAGGACCAGGCTGCGGATTGTCATACCAGGTGGAGAGATAGTCCTCTCGCTTACCTCCAGGAATCAGCCCCCCTGCGGAGCCATCTTTATCTGTCGCACCAGTGGGTACAACAGGCGGCGGGTGCGATGTGTTTTCATATCGCTCGTACAGGAACGTCAACTGAAGGTCCTCGTTCACATCCCAGACTATCGTCGGCCTGAAAATAGTGAGATCGATTTCTCCATACTCATCACCACTGACAAGATCATCAACGAATCCGTCCCGGGTTCGTTTCAGGACGGTAAACTTCGCAGCAACATCGTCGGTCAGGCCACCCTCGATACTTGCCGATACGTCAAGACGATCGTAACTGCCCATCGTGCTCTGAAACTTGAAGCCAAATTCACCATCAGGGCGAGCGGTTCTGGTGTTAACAACACCACCGGATACGTTTCGACCAAACAGGGTGCCCTGCGGTCCACGCAGGATTTCCACAGTTTCGAGATCAAATACATCAAGGACCCCCGTGCCCGCTTGCGCCAGCGGCACACCATCAACGACCACCCCAACGGCCGGGTCAAAACTCGGCACGGACGGACTCACACCAGCACCACGAATGTAAAAGCTGCCATATCCAAGAGAATTGCCCTGTTCAACAAGCCTTACGTTCGGCACGGAATCGCCGAGTTCACGGATATCGACAGCATTAATCAGCTCGATTTTTTCCGCGTTAAATATGGTTGCTGAAATTGGAACATCCTGTAGAGATTCGCTGTCCGCTTTTTTTCGGCCAGTAACGACAACTTCTTCCAGCAACGCGCTTCTTTCCGCTGCATAAACTGCGGGATATTGAGAACTCAATGCGAGGATCCCAATCCCCAGCACCTTCATCTTGATGATGGATCTTAGATTCATGACTCCGCCCTTTGATTAGTTTTTTAATGAGCAGAAGTGGCGCCATCCAGAACGCCCTCCCTCCGGAAATAAATATAACGTGTTTACTTTTTGTTTGGCAAACAGATTTTTTAGTTTGCCCACTTAAAATATTTTTATTTATTTTACAATGACTTGTGATTAACTATAGCCTTCATGAACGCAGTACGTGATGTAGTTGCATGACCGCAGATACCGAGCAAAAACCCCTCTCACGACGCACCCTGTTTTTCTATGGATTGGCAGACATGCCCATTCAGATGGCAGGTATTCCTGTCGCGGCATTTATTCCGAACTACTACGGTCAGGATCTGGGCCTTTCCCTTACCGCGGTTGGCACCATCTGGCTTCTGACTCGCATGTTCGACGCCGTCAGCGATCCCCTGATTGGATGGCTCAGCGACCGAACAGATACGCGATGGGGAAGACGACGGATCTGGATGCTTGCATCTGTTCCAATTATGATGCTCGCCATCTACAAACTTTTTATGCCTACAGGCGCGGTGACGGAACTGTATCTGCTTGGATGGCTAGTGGCACTTTGGACGGGCTGGACGATGTTGTTCATCCCCTACTATGCGTGGGCGGCCGAGCTATCTTCCGACTACAACGAACGAACGCGTATCACCGGATGGCGAGCCTGGCTTGGTATGGCAGCAAACGTGTTCAGCAAACTTGTGCCAGTGCTGGCGATATTTCTTTTCGATTATGGCGGTACGGAAGAAACCCTGATTCTCATCGGTACAATGACTCTTATTCTCCTGCCGCTGACTGTTGGCCTTACGGTTTTTAACGTTCCGGAAAGTCGCAACTACAAACCTACCGCAATTCCCCTGTTGCCCGGTCTCAGATTGATGTGGGCCAATGGGCCGTTCAAACGACTGGTCCTTGCATTTTTCGTGAATCAGCTGGGGGGAGCGATCTCTACCGCACTGGTTGTGTTCTATATCCGAAACGTGCTCGGGGAGGCGCAGAGCAGCATCCTGATGTTGCTGGTCTACTATGGATTTAATCTATTAGGTATTCCCTTCTGGATCTGGTTTACCACACGGATTGGCAAACACCGGGCATGGTGTGGCGCACTTGCTGTATTCGCCTGCTTTCAGTCGTGCTACCTGCTTCTGGGCCACGGTGATTTCTATTACATGTTGCCGATAACAGCATGCACGGGTTTCCTCGGGGGCGCCTTTTACGTCATACCGAACTCCATGAAAGCCGACGTGATTGATAT
>JADHNI010000048.1 GCA_016779585.1 Pseudomonadales bacterium | reverse complement strand
GCATTGATATCGTGCCCTGGGATGACAACGTCGCTCAGCTGGCTATCAATGCGATGTCTCCCGCGGAAGTGGTTTCTATTGTCGTCGACGAGGAAACCCGCAGCATGGATATTGCCGTGTCTGAAGACAACCTGGCACAGGCGATCGGTCGCGGTGGCCAGAATGTGAAGCTTGCCAGTGAGCTGACTGGTTGGGAACTGAACATCATGACCGAAGAAGAAGCTGCCGAGAAACACGAGGCAGAAGCTGGTTCGATCATCGAGAGTTTCATGCAGCAGCTGGATGTTGACGAGGATGTGGCAATTGTTCTTGTAGAAGAAGGCTTCACGACGCTGGAAGAAGTTGCCTACGTGCCAATCGAGGAGATGATCGCCATTGAAGTCTTTGACGAAGAGATTGTCGATGAACTTCGTGCACGCGCCAAGAACGCGTTGACCACGCTCGAACTTGCAAACGAAGAAGAGTTGGGAAGTGTGGAACCAGCCGAAGACCTGCTCAACATGGACGGCATGGATCGTCGCCTTGCCTACCACCTGGCGGGCATGGGTATCGTAACCATGGAAGACCTGGCCGAGCAGGCAATTGATGATTTGATGGAAGTGGAAGACATGACGGAAGAACGTGCGGGTGAATTAATTATGACCGCACGTGCGCCCTGGTTTGCAGACGAAAAGAGCGAAGATGAGTCTTCTGAAGAAGAAGCGGAGCAGGCGTAAGCAAGAGGAATTATTTATGGCTGAAGAAACAGTAGGAAAGCTGGCGGAGACCGTTGGGACACCGACAGAGCGCCTGTTGCTTCAGATTGAGGAGGCTGGACTGCCTCAGCGGAATGCTGAAGACGTCATCAAGGAAGACGAGAAAGAACAGTTACTCGCTTTCCTGAAAAAAAGCCATGGTGATGATGAGGGTTCGCCCCGGAAGATCACGCTCAAGCGACGAACCTTATCGACGCTGAAGACAGGTGGGTCTGCCGGAAGAGGTCGGACGGTCAACGTCGAGGTTCGCAAGAAGCGAACTTATGTGCGTCGTGGCACAGTTGAAGATGATCAGGAAAAACCGGTAGCTGCTGCAGAACCTGTGAAGGCCGACGCTGCCCCTGAGGTACCTCGACGCAGCGCTAGTGATCCTGACTCGGAAATCGAGAAGAAACGACAGGAAGCAGCAAGGCTGGTTGCGGAAAAGGCTGCGCAGGAAGCCAAAGAACGCGAAGAAGCCGAAAAGAAACGGCAGGAAGAAGCCGCGGCGGCTGAAGCCGAGAAGGAGAAAGGCAAGGAATCGAAGCCAGCGGAAACCGCTGATGACGCCAAGGTCTCTTCCCGCAAGGATAAGCGTGACCGAAGTGATCTCGATGATGACGACAAGCAACAGAAGAAATCGAAGCATGGTAATCGCAAGCGCCGTGTTGAAGAACTTATCGGTGATGACCTGCTTGATGAAGGTGAAATAGTCGCTGCCGTAGAGAACACGGATGAAAAACCTGAAGAAGCAGCAACCCTGGGGTTGAGCTCCCCGAGGTCCAGGCGGGCCGCGGGTGGTGGTCGACCGTCAAAACAACACAAATTTAATGCACCGACGGAAGAGATCAAGCGCGAAGTAGAGCTGGGCGAAAGCATCACCATCCAGCAGTTGTCGCAGAAGATGTCTATAAAGGCCAACGATGTCATCAGGACACTCATGGGCCTCGGCATTATGAAGAACATCAACGAATCTATTGACCAGGAAACTGCTCAGCTGGTCGTTGAAGAATTTGGCCATTCGGTTCGATTACTTGATGCTGACGCAATCGAGAGAACTCTTGAAGATGAGCTGGTCTATGATAACGATGCGTCACCGAGAGCGCCTGTTGTTACCGTCATGGGCCATGTCGACCACGGAAAGACATCTCTGCTTGATTATATCCGTGAGTCCCGCGTAGCCAGTGGTGAGGCAGGTGGTATTACCCAGCACATTGGTGCTTACCGCGTTGCAACAGATCATGGTGAGATCTGCTTCATTGATACCCCGGGCCACGCGGCTTTTACAGCCATGCGGGCTCGTGGTGCGAACTCAACAGACATCGTTATTCTTGTTGTTGCTGCCGACGATGGCGTCATGCCGCAAACGGAAGAAGCGATCCTGCATGCGAAAGGTGCCGAAGCACCGATCGTTGTTGCGATCAACAAGATGGATAAAGAAGGTGCGGACCCTGATCGAGTCAAGAACGAGCTCGCAGCAAGGGACGTGATCCCGGAAGACTGGGGTGGTGATACACAGTTTGTGCCTTGTAGTGCTCTTACCGGCGAAGGTATTGAAGAGCTGCTTGAAGCTGTTCTGCTGCAGGCAGAGCTTATGGAGCTGACGGCCGTTGAAGATGGTCCTGCCCAGGGTGTGGTGATTGAATCAGAGCTCGACAAGGGTAAAGGCCCTGTTGCTACCCTGCTGGTGCAGAACGGTACCTTGAAGCAAGGTGACATTGTTGTTGCCGGTCAGTACTTCGGTCGTGCCAGGGCATTAAATGACGAAAATGGCAAAATGACCAAAACTGTCGGGCCTGCAACACCAGTTGAAGTGCTTGGTCTGAACGGCACCCCTAATGCAGGAGACAGCTTTATTGTTGCCAAGGATGAGAAGCGCGCTAGGGAAGTTGCTGAATTCAGGGCAGAGAAAGCAAATGACGCCAGGCTTAACACCAGCACGTCACTGGATAGCTTGTTTGACAACTTCGGTGCAAACGAAGTCAAGCGCCTCAATGTTGTCGTTAAGGCAGATGTGCGAGGTTCCCTTGAAGCTATCGTTTCTGCGCTGAATGAAATCGGCAATGACGAGGTTGCAGTCAACGTTGTCATGCAGGGTGTGGGTGCTATCACAGAATCAGATGCGACCTACGCAGTCACAGCAGAGGCGGTTTTATTCGGTTTCAACGTTCGCGCAGACAACTCCGCCAAGAAAGTCATAGAGAATGAAGGGCTTGATCTTCGTTACTACAAGGTGATTTATGATCTTGTAGATGATGTTAGAGCAGCGCTTTCCGGCATGCTTGATCCTGAGGTACGGGAAGAAATCGTTGGCATTGCGGAAGTGCGAGAGGTGTTCGAGTCCAAGAAGATGGGACAGATTGCCGGCTGCATGGTAATCGATGGTACGGTCTATCGTTCGAAGAAGATTCGTGTACTTCGCGACAATGTCGTGATCTACGAGGGAGAGCTCGAATCCCTGCGACGCTTCAAGGATGAAGTTGACAGTGTTGTCAGCGGTTCAGAGTGCGGTATCGGCGTTAAGAACTATAACGATGTCAAAGTCGGCGACCAGATCGAAGTCTTTGATTCCCGGGAAGTTGCCCGGGAACTCTAACCGGTTATTCACTGATGCCAAGAGAATCCAGCCGGGGTCGCAAGGTTGCTGACCTGATCCAGCGCGAGCTCGCCACTCTTATCCAGAGAGAAGTCAAAGACCCGCGTATTGGCATGGTGACGATCAACGAGGCAAAGGTAAGCCGTGACCTGTCTTTCTCAGATATCTACTTTACCGTGCTGCCCTCTGGCAACAGCGATGCAGTTGAGGAGGTATTGAACCAGGCAAGCGGCTTCCTCAGGTCGCAACTGGCGAAGGTGCTTAACACCCGCACGACGCCAAAACTCAGGTTTCACTATGACAACACCGTTGAATATGGTGCCCGCCTGAGCAAAGCGATTGATGACGCGATCGCTGACGACGTCTCACACGCTGCAAAAAATCAGCCGGGAGAGGACGCGTAATGGGCAGGCGTTCCCGCAAAGGCAGGAATATCAGCGGTATCCTGCTGCTGGACAAACCCATGGGTATCACGTCTAATGCCGCGCTGCAGAAGGTGAAGCGCCTGTTTAATGCCTGCAAGGCAGGACACACAGGCTCCCTGGATCCCCTGGCCACGGGTGTGCTGCCGCTTTGTTTTGGCGAGGCAACCAAGTTTTCACAGTTTCTGCTGGATGCAGACAA
Organism: Pseudomonadales bacterium; assembly: GCA_016779585.1. Taxonomy (GTDB): domain Bacteria; phylum Pseudomonadota; class Gammaproteobacteria; order Pseudomonadales; family Azotimanducaceae; genus UBA9659. The sequence continues at coordinate 25,556 of JADHNI010000048.1, read as the reverse complement.
GTACTATCGTGCCAGGATCCGTTTGGGTATTACCACGGATTCCGGTGATGCTGATGGTGAGGTAACGGAAACGAAACCGGTGCCGGAGATCGATGACGAAGAGCTCGAGCATGTCCTGGATAACTACCGCGGTGAGATCACCCAGGTACCATCCATGTTTTCGGCACTTAAGGTAGACGGGCAGCCTCTTTATAAGCTCGCGAGGCAAGGCGTTGAGGTTGAGCGTGAAGCCAGGCCGGTCACGATCTATGAACTGGAAGTTCAGGATCGCAGTGGTGATGAGTTCACTCTGGATGTTCGATGCAGTAAAGGCACCTACGTGCGCACGCTGGCTGAAGACATTGGTCGGGATCTTGGATGTGGTGCGCATGTGGCCGGGCTGCGTCGCCTGGCAGCGGGACCGTTCAAGATCGAAGAAACGGTTTCCATACAGCAACTGGAAGAGTGGCCCGAAGAAGAGCGGGATATGAAACTGCAGCCCGTCGGTGCTGCGGTAAAAGACTGGCCTGCGGTTGAGCTGCCTGAAGTGACAGCTTCTTACTTCAGGCAGGGTCAGCCGGTACAGGTGGCTAATGCCCCGACAAATGGCTGGGTCAGCATTTTTGCCGAAACACCAGGTAGTAACGTGGAGTTTATCGGTGTTGGAGAGATTCAGGACGATGGGCTTGTGGCGCCACGTCGACTGATCGCCAGCTAGGAATTTGCTCGATCATCTCGTGGTAAATGCACGATGGTGATCGAGGAATCCCGACTATGGATGGTCGGGCTCATGACAGCCGGAATGAATTCCGGGTGGCGTGCGAGCAGCCTCTGGCTGCAACACAGGTGAAGTGCAGGAAGCGCTTTTCCTGGTTTTTAAAGAAGGGCATCTACAAATATGCGTGGATGTTCCTGTTATTGAACGTCGATGCGGCGGAAAGTCTGCAGAGGCATGTGCATATTAATTATTGGAGAAAACTAAATGGCTTTATCAGTCGAAAGAAAAGCTGAAATCGTTAAGGAATTCGGCGCATCGGAAAATGACACAGGTTCCCCTGAAGTTCAGGTTGCCCTGTTGACTGCGAACATTGAACAACTGCAGTCGCACTTTAAAGAGCATGCTCATGACCACCATTCCAGGGTCGGACTGCTTAGAATGGTGAGTCAACGAAGAAAGTTGCTGAATTACCTGCGTAACAAGAATACAGATCGTTATGCGACCGTTATCAAGAAACTGGGTCTGCGTCGATAGGTAGGTAGATGCCGGGCAATGGGGTCCGGCTATGGAGAATATAGTGAGTTATGTAAGTAAGAAGTTTAATTATGGCGGGCAGGAAGTGCTGCTCGAGACCGGTAAGGTCGCCCGACAGGCGGATGCAGCGGTCATGGTTACCATGCAGGAGACGACAGTTCTCGTCGCAGTGGTTGCCAGAACAGATGTTAAACCTGGGCAGGACTTTTTCCCGCTAACCGTTAACTACGAAGAAAAGACCTATGCAGCCGGTAAGATACCAGGCGGATTTTTCAAGCGTGAAGGTCGCCCCTCTGAGAAAGAAACGCTGACTTCGCGGTTGATTGACCGACCGATTCGCCCTCTTTTTCCGAAGGGTTTTATGAACGAAGTGCAGGTGACCTGCCAGGTCGTCTCTGCCAATAAAGATGTAGATCCTGATATCCCCGCGATGATCGGTGTTTCAGCAGCCCTGACACTGTCTGGTATCCCGTTTGCCGGTCCGATTGGTGCAGCGCGTGTAGGTTTCACTCCCGATGGTTACCTGCTGAACCCGGGTTATGAAGCGCTGGAGAGCTCAGACCTGGACATGGTAGTTGCAGGCACTGAATCAGCAGTCCTGATGGTTGAATCCGAAGCGAACGAGCTGACGGAAGACCAGATGCTTGGCGCGGTGCTCTTTGCGCACCAGGAAATGCAGGCCGTGATTACGGCAGTTAATGAACTCAAGGCTGAGGCCGGCAAGCCGGCCTGGGAATGGGAACCTGCTGCAGCTAACACCTCTTTGATCGAAGCGGTCAGCAGCCAGTTCGGCGAGCAGATTGCCGAGGCCTACAAGATCATCGAAAAGCAGTCTCGCCAGAATCGCCTGGGTGAACTGCGTGATGCTGCAGTCGAGGCTTTTGAAACCGAAGAAACGGATGCGGATGAGATCCGTGGCGTCTTCGGCAGCATTGAGAAGAAAGTGGTTCGCAAGGCTATTGTAGATGGTCAGCCGCGGATCGATGGTCGCGATACAAAAACCGTTCGAAACATTGATGTAGAAGTTGGTGTCCTGGCCAAGGCTCATGGTTCTGCGCTGTTCACGCGAGGCGAGACCCAGGCGCTGGTATCAACCACGTTGGGTTCCATGCGCGATGCCGCCATCATTGATGCCCTCCAGGGTTCGTACAGAGATACCTTCCTTTTGCACTACAACTTCCCGCACTACAGCGTTGGTGAAACCGGATTCTCGGGTGGACCCAAGCGTCGCGAGATTGGTCACGGTCGACTGGCTCGTCGTGGCGTCGCTGCGGTTCTGCCGAAGTCTGAAGACTGGCCTTACACGACTCGCGTGGTTTCAGAGATCACAGAGTCAAACGGTTCGTCTTCCATGGCCTCTGTTTGTGGTGCCAGCCTTGCGTTGATGGACGCAGGTGTACCGCTGAAAGCACCGGTTGCCGGTGTTGCCATGGGCCTTGTACTGGAAGGTGAAGATTTTGCTGTCCTGACGGACATCCTTGGAGATGAAGACCACCTGGGTGATATGGACTTCAAGGTTGCTGGTACAGAAACCGGTGTAACCGCACTTCAGATGGATATCAAGATCCAGGGTATCACCGAGCAAATCATGGAAACTGCTCTCGGCCAGGCACGCGATGCTCGTCTGCACATCCTTGGTGAAATGAACAAGGTCATCGGCCAGTCTCGCGAGGACGTCTCTGAAAATGCACCGGCGATGGTTACCATCAAGGTGGATGCAGACAAGGTTCGCGATGTTATCGGCAAAGGTGGTGCGACCATTCGTGGAATCACGGAAGAAACCGGCGCCTCCATTGATATCGAAGACGATGGCACGATCACCATCTTTGGTGAAGACGCGGATTCAAGGGATGCGGCCGTTGCCATGATTGAAGCCATCACTGCGGAAGCAGAAGTTGGCCAGATCTACAGCGGTAAGGTCGTCAAGATCGCTGATTTTGGCGCTTTCGTAAATATCCTGCCTGGCAAAGACGGTCTGGTGCACATTTCCCAGATTGCCAAGGAACGAGTTGAGAAAGTTACAGATTACCTCAGCGAGGGTCAGGAAGTTGAAGTGAAAGTACTCGATGTCGACCGAGGCCGTATTAAGCTTTCCATGAAAGAGCTCATTGAAGATGACGATTCATCTGATGATGACTCCGGAGAGCAGGGCGGTGCTGACGAAGCTGACGAGGAACTCGCCAGCTAGTTACCCCATTACTGTCGGGGTAATGGAAAAGGGCAGCTTTGGCTGCCCTTTTTTGTTTGTGCTCCCAGGAAGGTTTAACGGGAGCGAGTCAGGTAATCCCTGGGTTAGCTGTCTGCGGTGGGACTGTTTGCAATCAGCTCCTCGACCACTGATGGATCTGCCAGTGTGCTGGTGTCGCCCAGGTTCTCAAGCTCATTCTCAGCGATCTTTCGCAGGATCCTGCGCATGATTTTGCCAGAGCGGGTTTTAGGCAGTCCCGGTGCCCACTGCAGAATGTCGGGTTTGGCGATAGCTCCAATTTCTGATCGGACCAGGTTGTTCAGCTCGTTCATCAGCTCATCGGTGCCTTCAGTCCCCGACATCAGGGTGACAAAAGCGTAGATGCCCTGGCCCTTGACGTCGTGCGGATAGCCTACAACTGCGGCTTCTGCGACCAGGTCATGCTCAACGAGTGCGGATTCGATTTCCGCGGTACCCATGCGATGACCGGAAACATTCAGAACGTCATCGACGCGACCCGTAATCCAGTAGTACCCGTCTTCGTCCCTGCGAGCACCGTCACCGGTGAAATAGTAGCCAGGGTAGGTTGAAAAGTAGGTATCGATGCATCTCTGGTGATCGCCAAATACTGTGCGGATCTGTCCAGGCCAGGAGCCACTGATCGCAAGATTGCCAGAAGCGGCACCTTCAATCTCGTTGCCGTTTTCGTCCAGCAGAACGGGTCGGATACCGAAGAATGGACGTGTAGCGGAACCCGGTTTCAGTGCCGTGGCACCGGGTAGTGGTGTGATCATGATGCCGCCGGTTTCTGTTTGCCACCAGGTATCCACAATCGGACATCTCTCGTCGCCTACGACATGGTAATACCACTCCCAGGCTTCAGGGTTGATCGGTTCGCCGACACTGCCAAGCAGTCGCAACGTCCTGCGTGACGTACTGGTTACAAACTCATCGCCCTGGCCCATGAGCGCCCTGAGTGCGGTTGGTGCGGTGTAGAAGATGTTGACCTTGTGCTTGTCGACAACCTGCCAGCACCTTGAGGCATCAGGATAGGTTGGTACACCCTCGAACATGAGCGTAATAGCGCCATTCGCCAGAGGACCGTAGACGATATAGGAATGACCAGTAACCCAGCCAACGTCAGCGGTACACCAGTAGATATCACCTTCGTGGTAATCAAAAACATACTTGTGCGTCATGGCTGCCTGCAGCAGGTATCCACCAGTGGTGTGCAGCACACCTTTTGGTTTACCGGTGGAGCCGGACGTATAAAGAATAAAAAGCGGGTCCTCACTGTCCATGGGCTCCGCTTCACAGTCCGCCGAAGCAGTAGCTGTTGCTTCGCCGTACCAGATGTCGCGGCCTTCGCTCCAGGCTATCTTTCCACCCGTCCTTTTTACGACGACCAACGTCGAGACATTCGGACAACCTTCGATCGCCTCGTCAGCGTTGGCTTTAAGCGGAATTGGCCTGCCGCCGCGAACACCCTCGTCTGCAGTGATTACGGTTCGACAGTCTGAATCCAGAATTCGATCACGCAGTGCCTGGGGAGAAAAACCGCCGAAAACCACTGAATGAACTGCGCCTATCCGGGCGCAGGCAAGCATGGCGTATGCGGCTTCGGGAATCATCGGCATGTAGATACAGACGCGGTCACCTTTCTGGACACCCCTGTCTTTCAGCACATTGGCCAGTCGACAGACATGCTCATGGAGTTCCCTATAGGTGATGGTTAGATCATCGGAAGGATCGTCCCCTTCCCAGATAATCGCGGTGTGGTCAGCTTTGAGTTCTAGATGCCGATCAATGCAGTTGTAGCAGGCGTTCAGCTGACCGCCAATGAACCAGCTGGCTTCTCCTTTTGCGAAGTCGGATTCGGTGACCTTGTCCCAGGGTTTGTTCCAGGTCAGGAATTCATCTGCTTTCTGCGACCAGAATTCTTCGGGGCGATTGACGGAAGCGTCGTACATCGCGAGGTACTGATCGTTGCGGATGTGTGCGTGATTTTCGGTTTCCTTGGGGACAGGGTGAAGCTTGTGATCTGACATAAAATTCCCTCAAAAACCGTTAGGGTGCCTTGTTTCCATTTCCGGCTCAAGGCTGTTAACTCTTGGCTCAGGGCTGTTTCCTTTGGCTCAGGGCTGTTAACTCTTGGCTCAGGGCTGTTTCCTTTGGCTCAGGGCTGTTTCCTTTGGCTCAGGGCTGTTTCCTTTGGCTCAGGGCTGTTTACCCTCGGCTCAGGGCTGCCAATTCGGACCTTCGCTCGAATTCTGGCGGGGGCGTGGCTTGCGATTGCGGCGTTTGCGTTGTTTCTGTCCGGAAGCCTGCTTCATCACACTGCGTCGATCTTCATCAGCCTCCCGGTATTCTGTCCACCAGGCGCCCAACTCGCCGGTCTTCTCACCCGCAGATTCTCGAAGCAGCAGGAAGTCATAAGCAGCCCGAAAGCGTTTGTGTTCAAGCAGGACATCCGGTTTCTGACCAAATCGGTTGGGTAGCCTGAACTGCAGGAACCAGATGTCACGCATTGGCTCCTTAAATCTTTTAGGGATCGATGTGAACAGCTGCTGCTTTGAGATGATGTTGTTCGCCGCCTCATGAGACGCCGCCACCTGGGTGGCTCCCTCCTCTTTCAGCAGGCGTTCCTTCTCCTGCTCAAAGGGATACCAGAGAATCGCTGCAAAGATAAACGCTGGTGTTACCGGCAGCCCTTCACTGATGCGCCGATCTGTGCTCTCCAGGGCCAGTTTGACCAGGGCTTCCGTCGCATTCGATTCCATGGACCTTCTGGAATCGGGGAACAGCCAGCCATAGAGATCAAGTTCCATGAGGTGTTCGAAAGCGGCAGCGCCGTTGCCCGACATAAACAGCTTCAGAACTTCTTCGAATAACCTGGCAGGCGAAACGTCCTGAATCAGGTAGCCTAACGACTCAATGGAGTCAGCCAGTTCGTCTTCAAGTTCAAACCCCAGCTTGGCTTGAAATCGAATTGCCCGAAGCATTCGTACCGGATCTTCCCTGAGTCGACCTTCCGGTTCACCTATGGTTTTGATCCTGGCCGCGGTGATGTCTTCGACACCCCTGGCGAGATCGATGATCTCCTCGGTCTGTGGTTGATAGTAGACCGCATTCATCGCGAAGTCGCGACGGAACACATCTTCTTCGAAGGTGCCGTAAACGTTGTCGTTCAGCGTCATGCCAGAATCGCTGTGATTTTCATCATATTGCTCATCGTGAGGACCGCGAAACGTTGTTACTTCAACGATTTCAGGACCGAATCGTACGTGCACTATACGGAAACGCTTTCCGACGATTCGTGAGTTCCTGAACAGGTCGCGGACTTCTTCAGGATGTGCATCTGTTGCAATATCGAAGTCTTTCGGTGATTTACCCAGCAGCAGGTCGCGAATGCATCCGCCGACCAGGTAAGCCTGGTAACCATGTTCCTGGAGCCGTTTGACGACCTTCAGGGCATTGATGCTGATCTTGCCCGAGTCGATGCTGGTAAGTGGAGTATTCAAGAAAGAATGGTGGGTACAACGTTAGGAGGATTTTAACAGCTAGATTTCGTAGCCAGAAAAGAAAATGGGAAAAGCGAACTTTTCCCATTTAGCGAGCCAGAATATTCTTCTTATTATCTTTCTTATTATTTTTATTCGTGGACCCCCGCGTCTTCTTGTGAAGGGCATTGGTCATAACCAGCGATATTCTGTTCTTGTTTTTATATTTATATTTGTAGTGCTTACTGGCTGGATCTAACTTTCTCAGAATTGTGAAGAAATGAACAATGCGTTATAAAACAGAAACTTACGCATCTAAGGTAAAAAAGTTTGTTTTTAAAGTGTTACCCATCACCACGGTATGGGTAAAAAGGTAACACTACCGACTGCGCCCCTTCTCACGTGGGATTCCGAGCTTCTGTCGTTTCTGCCACAGGGCTTTCCTGGAGATACCAAGTTTTTCAGCCAATTCGGTTTCCGTCATCTGGTCCTCGTGTTCCTGCACGAACCTGACGAAGTAGTCTTCCAGAGAGGTGGCACCCTGATCAATATCCAGATCCGGAAGTTTTGTCGCGGGTTCTGTCTCGACTGCAAGAAGCTCGGCACCAATCGTCTTCCTGTCGCAGAGTATCACTGCTCGTTGCACGGCGTTTTCGAGTTCGCGAATGTTTCCTGGCCAGTTGTAAGAACGAATTCTTTCCCGTGCGGCGTCATTGAACCGAAGTTTTGTTTTGCCGTGGCGTTCAGCGGCGTTTGCAAGGAAGTGTTCTGCAAGGAGAAGAGCGTCTCCTCCTCGTTCACGCAATGGTGGTAGCCCGAGTTGTACAACATTGAGCCGATAGTAAAGATCTTCTCGGAAGGCGCCCTCATTAACCAGTGCCTGTAGATTACGGTGAGTGGATGCTATCAACCTGACATCAACTCTCCGGGTTTCGATAGAACCAATTCGTCTGACTTCTCCCTCCTGCAGGACTCTAAGAAGACGAGCCTGTGCACTCATTGGCAGTTCGCCGATTTCATCAAGGAATAGCGTGCTTTTGTCAGCCGCTTCTACAAGCCCAACGCGATCGTTGGTCGCACCCGAGAACGCGCCTTTCTCGTGTCCGAAGAGTTCTGATTCAATGAGTGTGTCGGGTATCGCCGCACAGTTGAGCGATATCATCTGGCGTTCAGCACGACCGCTCAATAAATGAATCTTCCGGGCTACCAATTCTTTGCCCGTTCCTGATTCGCCAGAAATCAGGACGTTGGTATTTGTCGGTGCGACCTTGTCTATCTGTGACGAGACGCTGAGGATATCCGGGCAGTGACCGAGCATTTCGATACCGGTCTCTCGTTGGCCGTGAGCGGTCAGCTCGTGCAGAATCGACAGTAGTTCGTCAAAATCATAGGGTTTCGGCAAATAGTCTGCCGCGCCTTCTTTCATCGTCTCGACCGCTGAACGGAGGCTAGCCTGGGCGCAGGTAATAACGACAGGTGTGCCCCAGGACATCTTGATCAGGTTGACCCCGCTACCACCGGGCAACTTGGAATCACAGACGATCGCAGAGAACGCGGTCAGTTCATTCCTGACTGCTTCTTTAACTGATCCTGCTTCGCAAACTTTATAGTTGTGATTCTCGAGGAATGCTTTTAGTGAAGAGCGAAAGACTGTGTCATCGTCCACGATCAGTATGTTCTGATTGGCCGTCTTTGTTGTCATATCGGAACACACGAGTATGTCGGGCAAGGTATCATGTTTGCACGGCGCCGTGAATTCCGGCTGGTTCGGGCAATTCAGTGGACTTCGTAATTGCCTTTATGTCCCAATTCTGTATCGCTTCGTCGAGCAGTCCCGACACGGAGTCGACTCCGGCGGGTGTGCTTTGACCCAGTTGCCTCAGAATGGTTCTAAGCACAGGCATTGGCGCAGACGTGGATACAGGTCGGGCATGAGCCTGTTTGCTTAGTTTCACATGTTGATCATCAACCACAACGGGTAAGTGGGCATAGGTGGGTGCCTGGCATCCAAGGGTCTGGTAAATGGCAAGTTGGCGCGGCGTTGAATCCAGGAGGTCGCGCCCGCGTACAACATGTGTGACTTCCTGAAATATGTCATCGACGACAACGGCGAGCTGATATGCAAAAAGGTAATCTTTGCGTCGAATGATGAAGTCCCCTACCTCCTGTTCCAGATTCCACTTTTGATGCCCGCAAACCAGGTCATGGATTGCCACTGTTTTGTCTGGAACCCTGAGTCGAACGGCTACGGGTTCATCAGTGTTTTCACTTAGTTGTTTCTCACGGCAGGTGCCCGGATAGACGGAAGGAGTAGATTTGCGAGAACAGTTGCAGAAAAACGTACTCTCTTGCAGGGAGGCTAAAGCATCCTGGTACGCGGACAACCTTGTACTCTGGTACAGCACCTCGCCATCCCAGTGAAGTCCGTAGGCTTGAAGCTGCCGCATAATTTCAACCGGCGCCTCGGATGATTCCCTTGGAGGGTCAAGGTCCTCGATTCGCAGCAGCCATAAGCCGTTATTGTGACGGGCATCGAGATAGCTGGCTACGGCTGCTACAAGGGAACCGTAGTGGAGTGGGCCGGTGGGCGAGGGCGCGAAACGACCAACGTACACAGGTGTTAGCCGTGGATCTGGCGTTCCTTGATTTCGTCCAGGGTTTTGCAGTCGATACACTGGGTTGCAGTGGGCCGGGCTTCCAGACGTTGTACACCAATCTCAATGCCGCAGGACTCACAGTATCCGTAGTCATTCTGGTCAATAAGATCCAGGGTGTTGTCGATCTTCCTGATCAGCTTGCGCTCACGATCCCTGGTTTTTAGTTCCAGGTTGAATTCTTCTTCCTGGCTTGCACGGTCTGCAGGGTCCGGATAATTGCCGGCTTCATCTTTCATGTGGCTCACCGTACGGTCCACTTCCTCCATGAGTTGCAATTTCCATTGCATCAGGATTTCGCGGAAGTGCGTTTTCTGCTCCTCGTTCATGTACTCCTCATTGCGCCTGGCCTTGTAAGGAGTAAAGGTGGGTTCTGAAGAAACAGACCGGGGTCGAGGTGCCTTGGGTCGAGGTGCCTTCGGCGTCTCTGCAGCTTGAGTCTCTGCTGTTTTCCTGGCCGCAGGCTTTTTAGCAGCGGGCTTTTTCGCAGCGGGCTTCTTGGCAGCGGGCTTCTTGGCAGCGGGCTTCTTTGCAACGGGCTTCTTTGCAGCGGGCTTCTTTGCAGCGGGCTTCTTTGCAGCGGGCTTCTTTGCAGCGGGCTTTTTGGTTGCAGCTTTTTTAACAGCGGGCTTCTTGGCCGCAGCTTTCTTTTTCGCTGCAGGTGCTTTCTTCGCTGTCTTTTTACCCGTCGCAGGGGCTTTCTTGGTTGCAGGCTTCTTTTTTGCTGCAGGGGCTTTTTTTGCCTTGGATTTGGGAGCTGCTTTGCGTTTTGCTGCCATAAATTCGTCCGTTGAAAACTGTCGGTTCGAAAAAGAGCGGCGAACATTACCAGATAGATGTGCATTCGCCAAGCGGATTTGCGGGCAGGAAACACCGTGTTTTTTTGGGGTAATATCCCTTCCCACATCCCGGCCTGGAAACCTGTTGAAACCTGCCAAGAGACTCAGTGAAATTGCATCCTTCCGGGTGATGTCCCTGCTTGCACGTGCCAACGAACTTGCGGGATGTGGTAACCCTGTTATTCACCTTGAAGTCGGTGAACCTGATTTTGATACGCCTCAACCGATTGCTGAGGCCGGGATCCAGGCGATTTGCGACGGCATTACACGCTATACGGATGCCCAGGGAGATCCGGAGCTTCGCCAGGCGATCTGTGATTTCTATGGGAAGGTTGCAGGTATTGAGATCAACCCTTCCCGCGTGTTCATTACTGCGGGGGCATCGGGCGGATTGCTGCTGCTTACCGCGCTTCTGATCAACCCCGGTGAAAACCTGTTGATGACTGATCCGGGATATCCCTGCAACCGGCATTTTCTGTCCAGTTTCAATGCGGAGGGGTTACTTGTGCCGGTGTCAGCTGAAAACAACTACCAACGGACACCTGGGCTGGTTGATCAACACTGGACTGAAAACACAAGAGGTATCCTTGTGGCTTCCCCGGCGAATCCGACGGGCGCTGTTCTTTCGCGGGATGATATCGAGGGCCTGCTGGAGGCGTTGAACCGGCGCCGTGGTTTTGTGATTTCGGACGAGATATACCAGGGCCTGGTATACCAGAACCTTCTTTACCAGGATCAGGATGCGCCCAGTGCGTTATCAGTAACGCAGGATGCTCTTATCGTTAACAGCTTTTCCAAATATTTTGGTATGACAGGTTGGCGACTTGGCTGGGTCGTGGTGCCGGAGACACTCGTGCAGGACCTGGCCAAGCTGGCACAGAATCTATTCATCTGTCCTTCCGCTATTTCCCAGCGAGCCGCGATTGCTGCTTTCTCCAGCGATGCCCTGGATATCATGCAGTCGCAAAGGAAAGCGCTCCAGGCACGGCGAGACTATCTGGTGTCGGAACTCAAGACGCTGGGATTCGGTATTGGCGAGATCCCTGCAGGTGCGTTTTATGTCTATGCGCGCTTGCCGGATGGTAGCCCTCGCGCGGTGGATTTCTGCTCTAGACTGCTGGAAGAGGAATATGTGGCTATCACCCCAGGAACTGACTTTGGTTTCCATGAAGCTGGAGATCATGTCCGCATCAGTTACGCTCGCGACATCAGCGAACTTGAGCTTGCCGTTGAAAGAATAGGTGCGTTCTTGACATGAAAGATATGGTCAAGGGCCGACTGATTCGCCGATACAAGAGGTTTCTTGCTGATGTCACCCTCGCTAACGGTGATGTTGTTACTGCGCATTGCCCAAATACAGGCTCCATGAAGAACTGTGTCGAAGAGGGTGCGGAAGTCTGGTTGTCAGTGTCTGACAATCCGAAGCGCAAGTACCAGTTTACCTGGGAGTACATCGTCACGAGTCGCGGGCACTGGATCTGTGTTAACACTGGTAAAGCAAACAGCCTGGTGGAAGAGGCTGTGAGCCATGGTGTTGTTGAAGAGTTGGAGGGCTACCCTGAATTGCGCAGGGAAGTCAGATACGGCGAGGAAAACAGTCGTATTGATCTGATGCTGAGCGGTGAGCATGTTGACTGCTACGTTGAGGTGAAAAGCGTTACATTGCTGGAAGCACCGATATACCGTGGCGAAGGTTTTTTTCCTGATGCGGTAAGTGATCGAGGTGCGAAGCACCTGCGTGAGCTGATGGGTGTAGTAGATCGGGGTGATCGCGCGGTGCTCTTTTTCTGCGTGCAACACACGGGTATCAGATGCGTTAGGCCTGCTGATCACATTGATGCCACTTACGGTGATTTGCTCAGGCAGGCTTCGGGACGGGGTGTGGAAATCCTTGCTTACAAGGTAAGGCGCCGGCAGGATGGTTTTCACCTGTGGCGCTCGATACCGGTAGTGCTATAGGAAATGAAAACGCTGTTTTTGTTGTTTGCACTGGTAATCTCGATGTGTGTGGCACTGCTTGCAGGCAGTGCCCCTGTCGGTTTCCAGGAGTTGTCTCGTCTTCTTGCAGGCACGCTGGACGATGGTCTGTCGACCATCATCCTTGAGATTCGACTGCCAAGAATTGTACTCGCGGTCATCGTTGGTGCGGGTATTGCCAGTTCGGGTGCGGCGATCCAGGGTTTGTTTCGCAATCCCCTGGCTGACCCGGCCCTGATCGGTGTCTCGGCTGGCGCAGCGCTTTTTGCTTCGATCTATGTTGTGTTCGGTGCCAGCACGCCTGTTGGTCTGGCTTTCAGCGCCTTTGTTGGCGGGCTGTCGGCGACCTGGCTGGTGCTTTACGTTGGTGGTCGAGGCGCAAGTATCTCAACCATGCTGCTGGCAGGTATCGCGATCAACGCGATAGCACTTTCGGGAGTCGGGCTTCTCTCTTACCTTTCAACAGATGCCCAGCTTCGAACCATATCTTTCTGGGCCCTGGGCAGTTTGAACGGTGCCGACTGGACGCAGGTTCTGATTTCGCTGGTCATACCGGTTTCTACTATTCTGCTGCTAACCCAGTCGCAACCCCTTAACGTGGTAACACTGGGTGATGAAGAAGCGGAACACCTCGGCGTCTCACACCAGAGACTCAGGCGCAGGATTATTTTACTGGCTGCAATGTCTGTTGGTGTGGGCGTCGCGCTCACAGGTGTCATTGCCTTTCTTGGCCTCGTTGTTCCACACCTGGTGCGCATGATGTTCGGTTCTAACCACCAGATTGTGATTCCGGGATCTGCCCTGCTGGGTGGCATACTTCTGCTCTTCGCTGATACATGCGCACGTTCAATACTTGCGCCTGCTGAATTGCCTGTTGGCATTATTACTGCGCTGGTCGGAGGACCCTTCTTTGTGTACCTGCTCATGCGTGAGCAGAAGAACAGGGTACTGGTATGACAATATCGTTAGCCGGCGTGTCATATGTTGTTGGTTCAAAACACATCGTTAACGAGGTGGACCTTGAGGTCGGCTGTGGGGAAGTTGTCGTACTGCTTGGGCCCAATGGGGCCGGCAAATCAACACTGCTAAAGCTAATCAGCGGCATCCTTGTGCCGGAGTCCGGTACAGTGAAAGTGCTTGGCAAAAAAGTCCACGAACTCGGCCTTGCGGAGCGCGCGAGGAGCATCGGTGTACTCACTCAGCGTGTGGCACTCGATTTCCCGTTTACCGCGCGCGAAGTCATTGCGATGGGTCGATCGCCTTATGGGGCAGGCGTCTCAGGCGCTGCGATACTGGATGAACTGGTGGATGAACTTGCGATTGATGCTGACCAGGATTACCTGACAATGTCCGGTGGAGAGCGCCAGCTTGTCCAGATCGCACGTGTATTTGCCCAGGTATGGGAGCGGGGAGAGAAGGCTGTGCTTCTCATGGATGAACCCATGACTGCGCTCGATATGAAACACCAGGTCCAAGTGATCTCGATTCTGCGGCGACTTGCGAAGAGCGGTTTGTCCCAGATAGTGGTGATGCATGACATCAACATGGCGGCGACGATTGCCGACAAAGTAGTGTTGATGTCATCAGGAGGTATAGTTGCCTTCGGCTCTGTGAGCGATGTGCTGACTGAAACCCTCCTGGAAGAAACGTTCAGTACACCTGTGGAGGTCAGCAAACAGCCTTACTTCCGCGCAAAATCGAGACCATGAAAGGAATAGTTCTGACAAGACAGTTTCGCGATCCAGTGCGTGAAAGTAACGCCGCACAGTCTCTGATTTACTGGCTTGCAACGGACGAGGGTCCCGTTCGGATCGAAATTGCAGAACAGGAGAGTGTGTTTTTTGTGCGCTCGAGCCAGATCGATGCTGTGCGTATGGTGCTTGGTAAAAGTATTTCCTGGCGGCACTCGGAACTGGACCTGAAGTGCTTCCAGTTTCCTGGAGAAACTGCCAACGCATGCTATTTCAGGAATCAGCGTGATCTCGCTTATGCGAGAACCCTGCTTCAGCAACAGAACCTCACCGCTTACGAGGCCGACGTCAGGCCTACAGATCGCTACCTGATGGAGCGTTTTGTTCAGGGTACGCTCGAAGTCTCGGGGGCAACTGAGCAATGCGAAGGTTACCTGGGCCTGGTGGACCCCCAGGTTCGTGCAAGCGAGTACGCGCCAGATCTTTCTGTCGTTTCACTCGATATCGAAACCTCCGTTAGTGAGGGTGTGCTGCTCAGCATCGCAGTATCCGGGGAAGGTTTGCGCAAGGTATTTATGGCAGGTGAAGCTTATTCGACTGAGCTCGACTATGTTGAAGCTGCCGGAAGTGAAGCTGATCTCATTCAACACTTTCTTGAATGGTTCTCTTTGGTTGACCCGGATGTTGTTGTTGGCTGGGCAGTGGTCGGCTTTGACCTGAAGTTTCTTCAGGAGAGATGCGACGCGCATGGCCTTGAGTTCAGTCTCGGTCGAGGTTCTGAGAGTGTTCATTGGCGGAATCTTGAGCAGGGTCCGCAGAGGCTCATTGCAGTCGTACCAGGCAGGGTTGTGTTGGACGGCATCGATCTGTTACGCACGGCAACCTACTCATTTGAGAGCTTTTCGCTCGAGAATGTCGCGCGAGAGCTCCTCGGTCGGGGAAAGCTGGTTCATGATGTTGATTCGCGCGCCCTTGAAATAGAGCAGATGTTCCTTGAGGACAAGGACAGCCTGGCGCGTTACAACCTGGAAGACTGCGACCTGGTGCTCGACATTTTTAGGCAGACAGATCTTCTGGACTTTGCTGTTCGACGCAGTTGCCTGACTGGTCTGGAGATGGATCGCCAGGGTGGGTCGGTTGCCGCTTTCGATTTTCTGTACCTGCCGCGGCTTCATCGGGCAGGTTTTGTTGCGCCGGTTGTAGATGAATCTTCGGTTGTGCACAGTCCCGGTGGGTACGTGCTGGATTCGAAACCAGGTTTATACAACGATGTCATTGTGCTTGATTTCAAGAGCCTGTACCCGAGCATCATCAGGACCTTTCATGTGGATCCACTGGCGATGGTGCTCGATGAAGAAGACCAGATTCCAGGATTTCTTGAAGCAAGCTTCTCACGGGAGCACTTCATCCTGCCTCGCATTATCGAAGAACTCTGGACCGCGAGAGATGCAGCCAAGCGTGCTGGCGATAGTGCCGGTTCCCAGGCGATCAAGATCATCATGAACTCTTTTTATGGGGTGTTGGGTACGCCAGGATGCCGATTTTTTGACCCTCGACTGGCAAGTTCCATCACGATGCGTGGACACGAAATCCTGGGACGGACCCGGGAGTGTATTGAGGCGCAGGGATATCCAGTAATTTATGGTGATACGGATTCAGTTTTTGTTCACATGGCCCGAGCGGGAGGTGATGTCCATGCTGCGGGGACGGAGCTCGCCGCCTACCTTAATCGTTGGTGGACGGAGCACCTGCGAGACGAGTTCAGGATTCACAGTTATCTCGAAATCGAGTTCGAAACGCACTTTCAAAAATTCTTCATGCCAACCATCAGGGGGTCTGAGAAAGGCAGTAAGAAGCGCTATGCCGGAATGGTTGCAGGTGAATCCGGACCAGATCTGGTATTCAAGGGTCTGGAAAGTGTAAGAAGTGACTGGTCGCCGCTCGCCAGGGGCTTCCAGAAAGAACTCTACAGAAAAGTTTTTATGGATGAGGACTACATTCCCTATGTGCAGTCAACGGTAGAGCAGGTCCTTGAAGGTAAACAGGACGACCATCTTGTGCTCAGAAGAAGGTTGCGGCGCAAGTTGTCGGATTACACGAAAAACGTACCTCCGCATGTTCGTGCGGCACGTCGTGCTGACGAACATCGAGTCAAGCATGGATTAAAGCCGGCCTTTGAGAACGGTGGATGGATAGAATACCTGATGACGGTTAACGGGCCGGAACCCCTGGCATACGTTCAGTCCCCCATAGACTACGATTTCTATATCGATCGGCAGCTTGCGCCTATTGCAGATGCGATTCTGGCGCTTGACGATGTAACTCTTTCTGGCCTGACAGACCGCCAGCTAGGCCTGCTTTAAACCCGCATCAACTTCTCTCTGGGTCAGCCTTGCACCGAAGCTGGATACAAGCAGGGAAGCAGAACGATTTGCCAGCTGATTTGCAGCCGAGAAATCTTCACCCCGTGACAGTGCAAAAAGAAAGGCACCTGCAAAGATATCGCCGGCACCCGTGGTATCAACGGCGGTCGTAGGTACACCTTCTGTAGAAATGACCCGATCGCCATCCCAGGCGATGGAACCCGCGCTGCCGCAGGTCATCACAAAACCAGGTGCAAATTCTTTCAGTGCAGTGACACACTCGTCCGGTGTGTCTGCTCCAGTCAGGAGGCGCGCTTCATCATGATTACAGAACAGAAGATCAACACCGTTACCGAGGATCTGCTCGTAGTTTGCCTTGAAGTTCTCAACCATTGCCGGATCCGACAGTGTCAGTGAAACATTGACGCCCGCGTTTCTGGCGATGGATTGTGCTTCCAGTGCTGCCTGGAATCCGGTGACCGAGCTGACAAGATAACCTTCGATGTACAGCATCGATGAGTTTCTAAGTGCTTCAGGGTTCAGTTCTTTTGGTGACAGGAAATTGGTAATGCCGAGGCAGGTCGTCATGGTTCTTTCTGCATCGGGCGTTACCATCGATATGCACTGGCCCGTGGCACCTTCTTCACGATCCCGGCCGAGATTTGTGTCGACCCGGGCATCTGCCAGGTCCCTGACAAAGAAATCTCCGGTGCTGTCGTTCGCGACCTTGCAGCTGTAAAAGGCTGTACCGCCCAGTTGGGAAACGATGACCATCGTGTTTGCAGCAGAACCCCCTCCGGCCTGCTTTACGGCGAGGTGTTCATGTTCATCTTCAAGCAACTGGATCAGGCGCTGCCTGTCGTCTTCCTCAATCAGGGTCATGATGCCCTTGGGCAGCTTTGCATTTTCCAGGAATGCGTCGTCGACCTCGTATTCAGTGTCGACCAGTGCGTTTCCGATTCCGTAGACGTCGTAATTTTTCATGTTTTGGTTCCGGTGTATCTTTTATAAAGCCTTAAAGGCAGCACGAGCTGCTTCAAGTGTTGCATCGATTTCCTGATCGCCATGCGCGGCAGAAACAAAACCTGATTCGAAAGGTGAGGGTGCCAGGTTTACACCGCCTTTGAGCATTGAATGGAAAAAGTCGTTAAACATGTTGCTGTCCGCATTCATGACCTGGTTAAAACTCGTAACTGGATTCGCAGCGGTAAAGAAAAACCCAAACATGCTGCCGACCCGGTTGGTGGAAAACGGGATTCCCGCCTCGTCAGCAAGGCTTTGCAGACCATCGACCAATTTGCCTGACTGTGTATCCAACGCCGCATAGAAGTCATCAGAGTCGAGTTGTTCCAGCGTGCTGAGTCCCGCCTGCATCGCGATTGGGTTGCCGGAAAGCGTACCAGCCTGGTAAACACCGCCCAGGGGTGCAACAACTGACATGACATCGCCACGACCACCAAATGCGCCTACCGGCATGCCGCCACCGATAATTTTTCCAAGGGTCGTGAGGTCCGGTTTGATTCCGTAGAGCCCCTGGGCTGAATTTCTTGCGACGCGGAAGCCCGTCATGACCTCATCAAAGATCAACAGGCTGCCATGTTGGTCGCAGACTTCACGCAGGGTTTCAAGGAACCCGGGCACAGGAGGAACGCAACCCATATTCCCGGCGATGGGTTCGATGATGATAGCTGCGATCTGTGAACCTTTATCGTTGAACAGCGCTTTAACCTGGTCGGCGTTGTTGTATTCAAGCGTCAGCGTGTGTTGCGCAAAACTTGCGGGAACACCCAGTGAATCGGGTTCACCCAGGGTTAGTGCCCCGGACCCGGCTTTGACCAGCAGTGAATCGGAGTGGCCGTGATAGCAGCCTTCAAACTTCACAATTTTATCTCGCCCGGTAAAACCCCGGGCAACCCTGATCGCTGACATGGTGGCTTCGGTACCCGAGTTCACCATTCTTACCTGATCCATGGAGGGCAGCATGCTTGTGATTTTTTCGGCAACGCGAGTTTCGAGTTCAGTAGGCGCACCAAACGACAGGCCTTTTTCCATGACATCCTTGACAGCGTTTACCACCTTTGGATTTGCGTGACCGAGGATCATCGGGCCCCAGGAACCGATGTAGTCAATGTATCGATTGCCGTCTTCGTCAGTCAGGTAGGCACCCTCCCCGGACTTGATAAAGAGGGGCTGGCCACCTACTCGAGAAAACGCCCTAACGGGTGAATTCACCCCTCCGGGAATGTGCTTTCTGGCATCCTCGAACAGAGTCTCGGATCGTGTCATGTATCAACTCCTATGCTGCCTTTCCGGCTCGCGGCGCATTCAAGCATCCCGGGCGGAAGGATTCAAACGTAATCAGGATTGGTAATAGGTTTCGATGTCTTCCCGGGTCACAATGCCGACAGGTGAATCCATCATGGGTGCGGTTATGCGATTGACATAAAGTGCCTGGACACCTGAGCTGTTAAGCGTGTCCAGGGCTTCACTCAGCGTCGCCTGCAGCAGGATCGCAGTAACATCTTTCCGTGTCGCGGGAATAGCTGCAAGATCAATAACTTCCTCCTCCGAGTCTGCCAAATAGTTTTCCAGGTCTTCCGCACGGAGGATGAACGATGGCCCCTTGTCGCCATCTACAAGGATCCATACTGGTTTCTTGCGGCTGACCTCCCGGGCATCTTCTCGCGTCAGGTTGCGACTCACGCGTTCAAAATTTCGAATCATGATGGAAGCCATCGATGCACAGTTGAGAGCCATCGATAGCGGATTCTGCCGGAACTCCAGACCCAGGGCTTCCATTTGCATCATAAAAACGGAGCGCACACTGTAGAGCTGGCTGGCAGTTATGTTGGCAATAATGATGACCAGCATTGCGGGCAGGATGATGTTTGGGTTATTTGTGAGTTCGAGAACAGCCATCAATGCCGCAAGCGGCGCCTGCAAAACCGCACCCATCATCGCACCCATCCCCAGGGTGACATAGAGGGCATCATCGGAAAGGTTGGTACCAAGATTTCCTGCCGCCACGGCGAAAATACCGCCCGCCATGGCGCCGATAAACACTGTTGGGCCAATGATGCCCACTGGCATTCCCAGGGCGAGGATCGTTGAAGAGACGATGATTTTAAGGACAAACACCAGTAGTAGTAGCGTCAGTCCCAGGTCACCGACCATCGCCATGTTCACAGTGTCGTAACCAATGCCCAGAATCTGTGGAGCGACGAGGGCAGTGGACCCCGTCAGCGCACCGGCGATCAGTAGTCTCATCCAGATCTTTTCCGTTGCGTACCGTGTTGTGGTCAGCAGCATTTTTACGAATACAGCGGCAATGACTCCGATGAAAGCACCCTCCACGACGAGGATCGGCAGATCGAGCAGAGATGCCATGGAGACAGATGGAACATCAAATGCCGTGGCTGAACCAAACACCAGTTGGGTCATTACCGCGGCCACAACAGAAGCAAGAATGACGGGTATAAACCCGGCAATGGTGTATTCCATGATGATCACCTCCATCGAGAAGATGACGCCCGCGATCGGTGTGTTAAAGGAAGCGGAGATTGCAGCTGCGGCGCCGCACCCAACGAGTACCCTGATGCTATTGTTGGGCAGTTTCATGTAGTGACCAATCAGGCTGCTGCCAGCCGCACCCAGGTGAATGGCAGGTCCTTCCCGTCCACCTGATTGTCCGGAGGCGAGTGCGATGACACCGGTGATGAACTGCACGAGCGCGTTGCTTAGTGGCATATGACCCTGGTGTCGGGCCAGTCGCTCAAGAACGTGCACCACACCGATTCGGCGATCTGCTGGGGCTAATGCAGAAGTTATTGGGATCAGGATCAGGGCGCCGGCAATGGGCAGCGCAAATGCTAATAGGGGATGAAGTGATTCGAAGCTCTCGGGACCACCTTCGAGCATTTGCCCGAGGGGCCATTCAATCGCCAGTCTGAACGCAATAATGACAAGGCCCGTGACGAATCCGGAGGCTATGCCCAGCAGGGCAAACTGGGGAATGGAATCGAAAGAGGCCAGGCTTCGCCTGAAGGTCTTAATCGATATTCGGGGTAGCAACTTCATGGCGCGGTTAGGGGTGCAGTTCAGCTTCGACAGGCATTAGAGGCTGGATTCTAGCGAATTGTGCTAAACTATAAGGCCCATTTTGGCAGTGTTCGTGTCAGTTATGGCAGCGGTTAAAGGTAGCAAACAGTACCAGATGGTCGTGGTGCCCTATCGGCCTATGTATAAAGCCATGATTTTCATGGCTTTTTTGGTGGCATTGGCGGCGTTCAGCTGGTTGACATACCAGTACGGAAAAAATGAAGGGCTGGCGCTGAAAATAGAGGTTGTTGAGGAAAAAGAGCACATCAGCCAGCAGCTGACCGAATCCCGGCGGATGATTGAAAGCATGCAGCAGCAGATTGCTGACCTGCAGGTTGGCGGTCAAATTGACGATAAGGCGAATGAAGAAGTTCGCCTGACGATCGAATCCTTGCAGGAAGAGATCGCGCAGCTTAACGAGGAGATTAACTTCTACAAGGGCGTGATGGTGCCCAATGCCGCAGACAAGGGCCTGCGCATCGAACGACTTGATGTTAGCTCCAATGTCCCGGGCAGGGTCAAGTACTCGCTCCTGCTAACACAGGTCGTCGACAAACATGACTATGTTCAGGGTGGTGTACAAATTTCGGTGCTTGGGCAGGAGGCCGGATTGGAGAAAAGATTTAACCTTAGTGAACTGGATGACGATAAAGATGATTCGATTCGTTTCAGTTTCAGATACTTTCAGAACATCAACGGCGAACTGGTTGTGCCTGAAGGATTCGAGCCTCGCGAGGTGATGATTGTTGCACAGTCATCTGGTGCGAACGCACAACGACTTGAAAAAACCTTCGACTGGCCGCTGGGGAGCGGTTGAGTTGAACGGAGGAAAGTATGTTTAAGAAAGATGGACGAAGTGAATCAGGAATTACGCTGGTTGCAACCAATTGCGAGCTGGTTGGAGACGTTCACTTCAGCGATCAGTTGCTGGTGAACGGAATCGTAAAGGGGAATATTTATGCCCAGGCCGGTTCCAAGGCGACGGTGACGATCAGTGAAAAGGGCCGTGTTCGAGGTGAAATCAGGGTGCCTAACGTCATTGTGAACGGTAAGGTTTTTGGAGATATACGTTCTGACAAGCACATCGAACTTGCCGCCAAGGCTGAAGTCAAAGGCAACGTCTTTTACAACCTTATCGAGATGGTAAAAGGTTCCCGGGTCGATGGCTCACTGGTTCACCTGCAGGACGGAAAGCAGGAAGTAGCAGATGCGAAGCCTCCTAGATCAGCCGACAAGTCGGAAGAGGAAGCCGTTTTGCCAGCTGTGGCTGCGGTGGCGTCGCCGCCGGCCAAGGCTTGATTTCAGTGAAATTACCCCAATAATTTAGCTATGGAAGCAAACACATTTGATCCTCAGGCAATGAAGTTCTCCGATGCAGCGGCGCATAAGGTGCGAACGCTTGTTCAGGAAGAAGAGAACGAGAACCTGAAACTGCGGGTGTTCGTCACCGGCGGTGGTTGCTCGGGTTTTGAGTATGGTTTTACCTTTGATGAGGATGTTGAAGACGACGACACCCAGATCGAAAACGACGGCGTGGCCTTGCTGGTGGACTCCCTCAGTTACCAGTATCTGGCAGGTTCCGTGATTGATTACCTTGAAGACTTGCAGGGTTCGAGGTTCGTTGTAACTAACCCGAATGCCGTGACCACATGTGGTTGTGGTAACTCTTTCAGCATTTAGCCGCAGGCGCTTTCTCTACTCTTTTTCGCCGCGAGCGCTATTCACCACCGGTGGAGTTTTCAGCGGCCCCACGTGAAGCATAACCACTGCCTGATATCGAATAGAGCTGCGCCAGGACAGGCGAGATGGAGGTCTTGAATCGCTGTAATTCGTCGGTCGCGATGGGTAACGCCTTAGGCAGTTTCACCGTTTTTGGATTTCGATGCACCCCGTTTACCAGGAACTCGTAGTGCAGGTGGGGCGCGGTTGCCCATCCTGTTGAACCAACGTAACCGATGGTCTGTCCCTGGTTCACATTTGCTCCTGGTTTGATGTCATTGGCAAATGCAGACAAGTGCAGGTACTTGGTGGTGTATTGTTCGCCGTGCTGGATAACCACGTACTTGCCAGAGGCGTCATTCTGCCGTCGAATGGTGACCTTTCCGTCTCCTGACGCAACAACGGGTGTCCCCTTGCGAGCCGCATAATCGATTCCCCGGTGCGGCATGACCCGTTTGTGTATTGGGTGCAGGCGGTTTGGATTGAAACTCGAACTGATATGCGTGAAGTGGACCGGATCGCGAATGAAGGCCTTTCGCATGCTCATCCCGTCTGGCGTGTAATAGTCGCTGCGACCGGTAATGTCGGTGTACCTCACCGCTTCGTGTTTTTTGCCCATGTTCCGAAAAGTGGCTGCAACGATATCGCCTTCCTTCACCAGTTCACCGTCGACGTAAATCTCCTCGTACATGAACGAGAAGTGATCACCTTCCCGGAGGTCGAGCGCAAAACTGATGTCCCACTGAAAAATATTGGCCAGCTTCATGATGACGTTGTCACTCAGGCCAGCACCTTTACCGGCATGATAGAGCGAAGGCCTTTCGCGAGTAATCTCGGCTGAAGCATAGGCAATAATTTTCTCCGGCGTGGCTGATTGCCAGTCGGCATGGAACTTTTCCCCCTCACGCTGGATAAGTAGCGTATCGAAAGCATTCTTTTTGTAGCTGACCGCGATCAGTCGACCATTCGAGGTGGTCTGGAAGCCGAGGGTCTGTCCAGGGAGGATTTTCTGCAAAGCCTTAACCGGTTCGCCGAGTGACAGGATGTTCTGCAGGTCTGCTGCACGAAGACCGTTGCGTTTAAACAGAAGGGCGAGGTTATCCCCTGCCTCTACCGTCACCTCTTTCCAGCTGGTGCTAGGTAAGCTTAGAGACTCTGTCTCGGTCACTGACACCGGCAGTGCCTCAGCAGCAGGCACGGGAGTCAGATCGAGGGAAACGGGATGTTCAGAGAGATCTCCGTTCTGGTGCGCAGGCAGCGTGAAAACGATTAAAGCCATCACGCAGGTGAGCATGATGGCGGCTTTCAGATGTGATTTTGGATAAGCTTCCATAAAAGCAATAGAGTAGGCGTATTTTTTACGGCTGTATCTGAAAAACTGCGGCTAACTATATAAAAAATATAGAAATAGTGGAAGATCCAGTTGCCATATTACAGCTAAATGGTTGGCGACTTGTAATTGGCGACAGTTTCGGTATGTTGCGCCACCGTTAATGATAGCCCTTAGGCAGGGTTATCACACACTTACGCAAAACTAGTTATAACCTGCGAGTATAGTAGCCCATGAGCATTATCAGCCGTCTAAACGAAGTTGGCCTGATCGCGCAGCTATCTGCGACCGATGAGTTGGAAGAACACCTGGATACTGGCATCCGGACGGTTTATTGCGGCTTTGATCCCACAGCAGACAGTCTGCACATCGGCAACCTGGTGCCTTTGCTTGCCTTGCGTCGTTTCCAGATGGCAGGTCACAGACCTTTGTTGCTGGTGGGCGGCGCTACGGGAATGATTGGCGACCCTGGCGGGCGTGATTCTGAGCGTGAACTGCAATCACTGGAGACTGTGGAAAGACAACTGGAGCGTATCCGCGAGCAGGCAAAGCAATTCCTTGATTTCGATTGTGGCGAAGCTTCTGCCGTCGTTGTGAACAACATGGACTGGACCCGCAATCTGACGGTCATTGATTACCTGCGTGATATTGGTAAGCACTTCAGTGTGAACGCCATGATTCAGAAAGAGTCCGTACGCCGACGTATTGAGGATGACTCCCAGGGCATCAGCTACACTGAATTCAGTTACATGATTCTGCAGTCCTACGACTACGCGATTCTCAATCGTGACTACGGTTGCACTATACAAATGGGTGGCAGTGACCAGTGGGGAAACATCACCGCGGGCATTGATCTTATCCGAAGGATGGGGGGAGGCCAGTCCTATGCTATTACCTATCCGCTGATCACAAAGTCTGACGGGACAAAATTTGGCAAAAGCTCAGGTGGGGCTATCTGGCTTGATCCGCAGATGACTTCTCCATTTAGCTTTTACCAGTTCTGGCGAAACACAGCAGATGCCGATGTGATGAACTACCTTCGTATCTTTACCTTCCTCAGTGACGAGCGCCTGACAGAGCTGGAGGTTTCGAACCAGCAGGATCCGGGCAAGCGTGAAGCGCAGATTGCACTTGCGCAGGAAGTTACGCGGCTCGTTCACGACGAAGAAGGACTTGAGGCGGCAGAGCGAATTACCGCGGCGCTGTTCAGCAACAAACTGACTGAACTCTCGTCAGAGGATCTGGGTCAACTGGCTTTGGATGGCATGGAGGTAACTAACGTTTCCAGTGGGGCGCAGATAACTGACATTCTGGTTGAGTCTGGTCTCGCTGTAACACCAAGAGGGGAAGTAACAATTGGGCAGGCACGCAAGTTGATCCAGGGCAACGGCGTTTCTGTTAACGGCGAGAAGGCGGTCGATACTGAAATGATATTGGAGAAAGCGAATGCGCTTCACGGAAAGTACTTTATTATCCAGAAGGGCAAGAAAAATCATCATTTGGTGGTGATGGGGGAATAGGGCCAGGCGGCCCTGCGGGCTTAACAATCAACTTCGTTGAATGTCCTTGGATCTCCCGCCTTCGGCGGTTCGAAACTGCGGAACCAAATAAAAAGGGGCGCTCATATTGAGCGCCCCTTTTTATTTGGTGGAGCCAGGCGGGATCGAACCGCCGACCTCCTGCGTGCAAGGCAGGCGCTCTCCCAGCTGAGCTATGGCCCCTAAAATTAACGCTTTGATTGCGTTCAGCCCCTGCACTTCGCCGGGCGTGTAACAAAGTTTACACGCCTGCTCCAGTGCCACGGGCCCACCACAAAAAAGACGAAGTTTTTTGTGGTGGGTCTGGGTGGATTTGAACCACCGACCTCACCCTTATCAGGGGTGCGCTCTAACCAACTGAGCTACAGACCCTTGGGTCGTCCGAATGCTGGGCATCCGGCCGAGGGCGCGTATTATACGCACAGCCG
>JADHNI010000122.1 GCA_016779585.1 Pseudomonadales bacterium | reverse complement strand
GAGAACGAATTGATCGATGAAGCCTGTGGTGAAGTGATCGATTTCCTGGCGAGTCGGAATATGCTGGGCAACACCGACATCTTCTTTACGACGGATCACGGCGAGCTCCAGGGTGACTTCGGGCTGTTATTTAAGGGACACTATCACGTCGATGCGCTAATGCGTCTGCCGCTGATCTGGCGACCCGCACCATCGGCCCAGATCGAATCAGCGGAAGTACAGGTACCGGTCGGTCACGTCGACCTGGCAAAAACATTCTGCCATATCGCCGGTATCGACCCACCCGAATACTGTGAAGGTGACGTGCTCCCGGAAAACCAGGATGCGACAGCAAACAGGGAGACCGTGTTAACCGAGTGGGACTCACAGCATGGCCCTGTTGATATGCATCTTAGATCGATTTATCACAGGGATGGCTGGCTTTGCACGGCATACGAAAAAAGCCAATTGTACGAAGGCAAGGAGGGGGAGCTCTACGACATGAACTCGGACCCAGGGCAACTGGTCAACCTTTGGGACGATCCGGCACACACAGCCCGGCGCGAAGAACTGGTACACCGCCTGTATGAAGAAAGACCTGTCTGGAACGGCGAACCCCTCGAAAGAAAGGCGCCCGTCTGACGTCAGAACGGGTTCACGTAGTTCACGAATGACGTCATGCGAATCATGACTTTCCGAATGATGTGTGTGGGCCGACCAACTTCGGAATAGATAGCGACATCACCGATCGCGCCTGCCGGTAAATTTCCGGGAAGTTCCCCTTCCTCAAGTCGGACACGAACCCCCATGGGAACAGCCTGCAGATCCCTTGGCGCCACCATGGTACCGTTGGGAGAGACCTGCCCCTGTGCGGTTGCGTTGATGACATAATCAACCTCACCAGCAAAGGTCGTGCCGGGAAACATCTTGAGCGTAACCTCGGCTTCCAGGCCCTCCTGCACGTAGCGGAGATAGGACTGGGGAATCTGGGCCACAAACATCGGGGTGTCATCCTCGACAATCGTCATCACAGGCGCCAGGGGTAATGTCGCCACACGGGCTCCGGGGCGCACGCCAAGGTTCGTGACAAAGCCATCCACCGTCGCTCGTATCTCAGTCTGGTCGAGGTTGTACTGCGCACCCCTCAAGGCGGCACGCAGTTGTTTCACCTGAGCCCGGTCGCGATCAAGGCGACTCTGGCTGATGGCCTGCTGTTTGATCAGTATCTCGGAGTCAGCGAGCTGTATTTCCGCCAGTTCAAGCTGGGCAGCCAGCTGGTCACGGGCTGCCATGAAGGGCTCTTTATCCAGTTTCAGCAGGAGGTCTCCCCTTTTCACCGACTGGTTAGGTTCAACTGCAACCTCGGTGACCTGACCCGCGACATTGGAGACCACGGCCACCGAATTCTGCACCACGACCACCGGCCCGGCAGGTGCCCAGAACTGCATGGGAACAAACATCACGATATTCAGGAACACCAGCAAAATGAGGGGTGAGAGTTTCCACCAGAGGTTCAGCGGCACGATCTTCAACTTGACCAGGATTGCCAGCAGAGCACAGTAAATCAGCGTCAGGAAAAGAATCACGCGTCTTCTCCTTCAGGTTCCGGTGTTGCGTAAGCCCAGATTAAAAGCAGCGGCCAGAGCACCCCGCCAGCGAGCAACGCCACCCAGCTGCCAATCTGGATCGCTTCCTGATAGGGGTGGTTTCTTTCTGCCGCCACCTTGCCAGGCAGGATGCCCAGGGCAACAACGACACCAATAACGGTACAGAGCAGTACAAACAGGACAATCAGCGCAAATATCTCGAGCCCCGTCATCAGGCTTGCCTCCACCAGGCGACACCCTTGTCATCTTCTTCCACTGTCAGCATCCGGCGCTCCTGGGCGCAATGCAGGTGTGCAATAGCTTCACCGGTGGCGGGAAAGAAGCTGCTGTCAGTAATTTTGCTTTTGAACAATGCCGGGAAAACATCCACAGCCCGCTTGGGCTCTGAACAGAGATCGTACAGTTTCTCTATCGCCACTTCGTGCCAGTCAATCAACGCTGTCAGGCGCTCATGCACCCCCTCGTAAAGACTTTCATGCGCCGGGAGCACCAGAAGGTCCGGCGGCAGAACCTCCCGAAATCGCTGGCAGGAGTTGATGAAGTCTCGCAATGGATTTGCTAAAGGCTCAGAAGGGTTAACACTCACGTTGGGCGTGATTTTCGGCAGTATCTGGTCACCGCCGATAATCACCTTGAGTTCGGGACAATAAAGACAGACATGTTCGGGCGCATGACCGTGGCCAATTACTGCACGCCATTCACGTCCGCCAATATCAATATACTGTCCTTCCTGTATGCGGCGGTAACCAGCAGGCAACTCCCATATGTTGGCGCCGAACTGGCCAAACCGTTCACGATAGCGATCCAGCCTGGCCTCATCAAATCCAGCCCTGCGATAAAACTTAATTGCATCTTCAGGCACATCCGATGGCCCGTCAGCAGCCATCACCTTGCACATGAAGAAGTCACTGCGTGACATCCAGAGCTCTGCGTCCCATTCCTGGCAGATCCAGCCTGCGTTACCGGTATGATCGGAGTGCAGGTGTGTGGCTATGACCCGTCTTACGGGTTTGCCATCGAGGTGGTTCTGGAAGATCGAGCGCCAGCAATCCTGGACATCTTCACGATTGAGCCCGGTGTCGACAATGGTCCAGCCATCGTAGTCTTTCAGTATCCAGACGTTAATGTGATTCAGGCGCCCCCACATGGGCATGCACGCCCAGTAAACGCCGTCGGCTACTTCTGTCACGCTGCCGTGATCAGGAAGCTGATCCTCAAACCGATAGGTCAGAGGATCAAATCCCCGTTTTGACATGTTGTCGACCACGTACTGCTCCATTCGCTTACCAGACCCCTAAACATACAACTTCAGCAACGCTCAAGAAAGTGAAGCTGCCGTTAGGAGCCTGATTCGATGCAGTAACGGACGCAGCAGCAAAAGCAGGAGAACCAGCGAACCGGCACTTAACACCAGGAGCGTTGGCTGCATGCCCTGCCACTCGTACAGGTAACCCACCAGCGGACCTGTCACGATAAACGCCAGACGAAACATAAGTCCAACCAGCGAATTCGCGGTTGCCCGGAATTCACTGGGTACCCGGCTGTTAAAGGCATCTGTCAGGATCACCTGGTGAAAGCCGCGACTGATGTAAAACGTCACCACCAGGATCACACCCACGATGCCACCGGGAATCGCCATTCCCGCATAGCCGACCACAGGCAGCACACCCATGGCCAGCAGGACGGGGCCCGGCCCAACACGTTCCTCAAGGCTCGCACAGAAGTGCGCAGCACCAGCGACCGCGAAGTTCATCATTGCCCACAGAATGCCGAACCAGGCCAGCGGGATGCCCTCACTTTCCCAGTAAGGCTGTACCAGCCAGACCACGTAGAACGTAACAAGGCCATAGAAGGTGAACGCCAGCGTGGTTAACCGCAGTAAACTGTCCTGCAGGAACAGATGGTTCAGAATCCTGCGCAGGTCATGCCAGGGAGAGACCGATTCCATTCGCTGATAGGGTGCTTCCACAAGGAAGAACGACAACAGGAACGGCATCCAGGCGATGAGCGCGTTGGCATAAACCACCGCATCAAAAGACCACAGGATAAGAACACTGGCGAGTAGTGCAGCGAGCCCTTCTGAGATCGCTTTGACCGCACGCATGTTGGCAATGCCACGAGTCTTTTCCGCAGGTGATTGCTTTAGCGCAAGCTGTGTGTCGTACAGCAATGATAGGTCAGATCCCGAGAGCAGGCTCATACCAATACCAACAGTCACCTCGAATATCGCAAGGCCGAGAAAACTGTCCGCAAAACAGAGCAGCGTAAAACCAGCGCCGTGAAATACGCTGCCAAGGATCAGGGCATTACGGCGCCCAATAATGTCAGCGAGGTATCCGGAAGGCACCTCGAACACCACCACCGACAACGCAAAGATACTTTGCAGCACAAAAACATCGGCCACAGAAAGCCCTTTTGATGCAAAAAACGGCACCACAACAGGAATGATGACCAATGCCAGCCAGCAGAAGCTGAACGCATAGAGCACCCTAATGTTATTTTTCAGTTGTAATTCACTCATAGATTTCACGCGGCCATAAAAACAGCCCTGAGCCAAAGCGTGTTTTTTAAACACGCAATAAAAAAGCCCCCTGAGGTTTCCCTGAGGAGGCTTTTCGAATTCGTGTTATATCAATTCACACCTAACCGACCCGATCAGCCTCCCCCCATGCACAGCAGCACATCCACGATCGCACCACGTGGTGTCGTGTCCATTGACTGCTTGTTATTGATGAAAAAAGTCATCGGTTCTATTTGTTGGTTAGTGAACAGGTTGTTGGTTAGTGAACAGGTTGTTGGTTAGTGAACTGGCGGCGCAGTGTACGCCGATGGAAACAGAAGTCAATCTTCTGTCAGGAAATGCAACTGGTGCACGTATATTTTTCGTGTTGCGCGCTCGCCGACATAGACAGCAACATAACCGCCGCCGTCACTTCGACTTGCGATGGCGTATTTCTGAAACTGCTCGGGTCCATAGAGAATGGCTTCTTCAAAGATCTTGTTCGCCCAGTAGCTGGAACTGCCACACGCCCTGCCGTCACATTCAAACAGGATTTCGCCAAGCGATTCGAGCTGCGAGCGATAGTGATCAAACACCTGCCCGGTCCGGCGAGCCTCGGGGAGGTAATAGGTTTCCTGGTAGCGCCTGCCATAGAAGATCTCCGATTTTTCGGGCTCAAGTTCACGATTAACCTTCTCCAGTGAGCCCAGCACAACGAGGTGGGAACTGGCGGTACTCCATTCACCAGACACGGCCTGGGCCGATCGATAGGGTTTCAGAGAAACCTTTGAGAAAGGTTCCACGGCAGAAACAGCAAAGGTAAGGCAAACAAGTATCAGGGTCGCTAGATAACGCATTCCAAAGTACAACAGTCACGTTCCAATATCGGTGCATCGAGCATAACGACGGAAGCAGTTCCCATCGGCTGCTGCACACCAGTCAAATAGTATACTAGACTCCCGATGATGGGCTGGTGCATCACGACCATGATGCATTGTCGATCGTCGCATTGTTTCTCCAGCTCGCGAATCGCCTGCGGTACACCGACGTCGGGTGTTACCTGGTCCGTCACCAGCATCGGAACCGGACCGAGGACGCCTATGACCAGGTCTGCTGTCTGCCTGGCCCTCGGATACGGACTCACCATCAGTAAATCTATTTTGGGTTGGTACGCTGCGAGGCTGAGAGCGGATGCACGGACTTCTTTCTGACCGGACTGTGTCAGGTTCCTGTCATAGTCACTGGCTGCATGTGACTCTGCTTCACCATGCCTCATGAGGATCAACTTCATAGCTAAGAATCCATGAAAGATATCGCTGCTAACCTATTAATCATTAAAGCTTTTATCCATCCAAAATTGGGCCACTTCAGGCACTATTTCTATACTTTAACCCACATTCACGGTATCGTACCGGGCCTAGATGTAGCCAGCAGATACCCTTGTGTCCGACATAGTTGAAAAAATCCAGAAGTCGACGGTCAGAATGCTGAACTAGATGGCCCATGAGGTCATCAACGATACTGAACGCCAGGTCGTTGACGCCATTGGTGATTTCAAGTCCCTGACCCGTCAGTCGGACGAGGTGCTGATGCGCTTCGTGACCAACCTTAACAACAATTTTGATGAGTTGCTGGACAAGGAAGTTATCAAGGAAGAAACCATCTTCAACTTTGAAACACTGTCGCTGGTCCAGGAAGAAGAACTGGATGTGATGGTTGCGCTGGAAGGCATGGTTAACGCGTCACGCAATGAACACCTCGCGGTTTTTATCAGTTTCAACACACGCCTGGCATCTCTGTTCCCCAGAAAACGCATCGACGAATCAACCAACCCACTGGACCCGGAGCAGATAGCAACCGCATTCCAGGAAGCCCTACGCCCGCTAGGACTTGATGCACAGGACAACCTGACTATTTACCGGGCCTTCAATTCACAGGTCCTCAAGCACCTGGATGCCGTTTTGAAGGAAGCAAACCAGATCCTGATTGACAACGAGGTGATTCCGGACCTCGGGATGGAAGCGCCGGGCAAAAGCGGACCACCCGCCGCTGCAAGGGCATTACCAAGGGTGGAAACCAGCATGTTCGGCACGCTGGAGGAAGAAGCTTTCGACCAGGAAGATGAAGATCGACCTGAACTCTTTTCAATGATGCAGAACCTCCTGCACTTTGATGAACCCTCAAGCAGCAGTGAGTCGACCGGCACACCCTTCGGTCCGCCGCCGACCTCACCACCTGGAAGCACAAACGCTACCGGCGCTGGAGGCGGAACTGGACCGTCAG
>JADHNI010000121.1 GCA_016779585.1 Pseudomonadales bacterium | reverse complement strand
CTTGGCATGCCGGATGATTTCACCTTCTTCCATGAAGATGATCTCCTCGGCAATGTTCGTCGCAAGGTCGCCAATCCGTTCCAGGTTTGAAGAAATGGTGAGCAGGGACAAGGCTGGTGTAATGCTTTCGGGCCTGTCCATCATCACCTTGGTGAGCTGTTCATACGTGCGTGCATGCAGGCTATCCAACTCATCATCCAGGAGAACGATTTCTTTTGCCTTGGCAACGTCGCGCTGAGTCAGCGCCATGATGGCCTCATTGACCATATTAGCGCAAAGGTCCGCCATGATTGTGAGTTTCAGGTCGGCGACAACTCTTTGCTTGTCTGCAATGTATTCAATTCGTTCTGCAACATTCACAACCTGGTCACCCATGCGCTCCAGGTCATTGTTAACCTTCAGTACAACAATCAGGAATCTAAGGTCCTCTGCTACAGGCTGGTGCAGCGCGAGGATCTTCAGGCACTCTTCCTCGACATCAACTTCCATATCGTTGATAGATTCTTCAGTCGAATAGATTTCCTGCACCAGGACACGGTCGTAGTTCTGAATCATCAGAATCGACTTTTCGATCATCTCCGCTACCCGCTGACCGAGTTCAAGAACGTGGTCTCGCAGCGAAGAAATATCCCTGTCCAGGTGTTTACTCATATTGGCAGCTTAGCATCCGCGCAAAAAAAGACCACGCATAAAGGTTAAAGGTTTGTTAAGTTTGACTGACATATCCTTACATCCGATCGATATATGCTGCTAGTTCAAAGCCTGGTGGGCCTTGGGTGCCTGATTGGCCTTTGTTATGTGTTCAGTGCAAACCGAAGCGAAGTCCACTTTCCTATCGTAATCAAGAGCCTGCTGCTGCAGATCGTCTTTGCCTTGCTGCTGTTGAAACTGCCCGGTTCGCAAAAACTTTTCGTGGTCTTGAATGACGCTATCTCTGTGCTGCAGGCTGCAACCCGGGAAGGAACAACCTTTATCTTCGGTTACCTCGGCGGCGGCCCGCTACCGTTCGAAGAAACCAGCCTCGGTGGCGGCTTTGTCCTGGCCTTCCAGGCGATGCCTTTGGTTATTGTGCTAAGCGTACTGTCAGCCATCCTCATGTACCTGAAAATACTGCCAGTGATTATGCGTGGCTTTTCACTGGTGCTGGAGAAAACTCTCGAGATCGGCGGTGCACTGGGGCTTGGCGTTTCAGCCAATGCTTTTCTCGGCATGATTGAATCGCCACTGCTGATCAAGCCTTACCTCTCGAAACTCAGTCATGGAGAATTGTTTGCCATCATGACCGCAGGCATGGCCACCATCGCCGGTACCATGCTGGCCCTTGAAGCGGCTGTGATCAGCAGCGTGGTACCCAACGCCATCGGTCACCTGATCAGCTGTTCACTCATTACGCTACCCGGCGTGATTTACATTGCCCACCTGCTGGTGCCTGACCGCTCACCCGTTACTTCTGGTGACGGTGAGGTCGACCGGGGCGCTGAAAATCTGATGGATGCGATCTCCACAGGCACAGCCAATGGCCTGCAACTGTTCCTCAATATCATCGCGATGATCATTGTGATCGTGGCGCTCGTTTACCTGTTGAACGCCCTCCTTGGTGCTTTTCCTGATGTTGCAGGCGAAGCAATTACCCTTGAGCGCATTCTTGGCGTGATCATGGCGCCGCTCACCATGATGATGGGTATTCCGTTTTCTGAAGCCTTTATCACCGGGCAGCTCATGGGTACCAAGGTTGTGCTGACAGAGTTTGTCGCCTACGTGCGTTTTGGCCAGATGCCTGTTGAAGAACTGAGCGAGCGTACGCGAATTATCATGACCTATGCGCTCTGTGGTTTCGCGAACTTTGTCAGCCTGGGCATTATGATCACGGGTCTCATTACCATTGTGCCCGAGCGCAAAAACGAGATTATGGACCTCGGCTTCAAATCCATCGTTGCAGGCACCATTGCCACCTGCACCACCGCAACCATCGTCGGTATCATCATCTCGCTGTGAACATCACACGAAGTCTCACCCACTGGGGGCTTTACGATTTTCATGTTGATGATGATCGACTGGTCGACGTTACACCGGCGGACTGTGACCCGGACCCCTCCGACATCGGCCGCAACCTGATCGAGGGCACCTACAAGAAACGTGTACTGACGCCCGCTGTAAGACGCGGCTACCTGAATGGTGACCAGGGCAAAGGACGCGGCACCGATGACTTCGTTGACATGAGTTGGGATGAGGTCATTCCCATGGTAGCCGATGAACTGATGCGTGTCCGTTCGGAACACGGTAATGCCGCCATCTATGGTGGCAGTTACGGCTGGGCCAGCGCCGGCCGCTTTCATCACGCGCAAAGCCAACTGCATCGGTTCCTGTCATGCATCGGCGGTTACACGGGTTCCCGCAATGCCTACAGTTTTGCTGCCGCAGAAGTCATCCTGCCGCATGTCATCGGAAATTATGAAAACCTTCTAAAAGCACCCAGCAGCTGGCAAACCATCGCGGGCAACACCGGACTGATGGTGTGCTTTGGTGGCATGCCGATCCGCAACAGCCAGATCACCAACGGGGGTATGGCGAAACACATCCAGCGTGATGCCATGCAGCAGGCTAAAACTTCAGGGACACGTTTTATCAACATCAGCCCGCACAAGGGTGATGTCATTGATGAACTGGAAGCCGACTGGTATGCCATCAGGCCCGGTACCGACACCGCGCTGATGCTTGGGCTGGCACATGAAATCATCAGTGAAGACCTGCACGACAAAGATTTTCTTGAGAACTACTGCACCGGTTTCGATGAGGTCCGCCGATACATTCTGGGAGAGACTGACGGCGTCGCCAAAACCCCGGCCTGGGCTTCTGGCATAACCGGCATCAAAGATTCAGACATCCGGGATCTCGCGAGAGACATGGCTGGGTCCCGCACCATGATTTCCATCAGCTGGTCGCTGACAAGACACCAGTTCGGTGAACAACCCTACTGGATGGGTATCGTCCTGGCGGCACTGCTCGGCCAGATAGGGCAACCTGGAACGGGTATTGGCCTTGGTTATGGCGTCGAAAACAAAGTTGGCAAAAACGTCCAGAAAAAACGTTTTGGGCACCTGCCGCAGTTCCCGAACCCGGTCGGGCAATCCATCCCGGTCTCACGCATTGCTGACATGCTGGAGAACCCAGGGGGGACCTATCGTTACGATGGCAAGGACTACCTGTACCCTGATATCCGTTTGATTTACTGGGTGGGGGGTAATCCGTTTCATCACCACCAGGACCTGAACCGCCTGCGCAGGGCCTGGCAGAAACCTGACACCATTATCTGCAATGAAATCACCTGGAATGCCAACGCCCTGCACGCCGACATCGTGCTGCCCGCCGCCTCATTCCTTGAGCGCAATGACATCGGGGGCGCGCCCAATGAAGATGTCCTGGTCGCGATGAAGAAGGCCATCGCACCCGTCGGGGAAAGCCGCAGTGAGTTCGATATCTTTACCGCCATTGCTGAAGCCATGCAGGTCGGCGACCTGTTTACGGAAAGTAAAACCGAAAGGCAGTGGCTGCAGGAAGTTTACGAGACAACAGCAGAGAACAACCCGGGCATGCCCGATTTCGAGACATTCTGGCGACAAGGTGAACACCACTTCAGTGAGCCACCCGCACAGACACTGTTCGACAGGTTCAGGGCCGACCCGAATGAACATCCGCTGACGACACCTGGCGGCTTGATCACATTGTCTTCAAAAGACATCGGCCACCCCACCTGGCAGGCACCTGACGAGTGGCTGGGTAATGCGGACAACGATGAGTTCCAGCTCATCAGTCACCAGCCGGCGACTCGCCTGCACAGCCAGCACTACCGGGGGGAAACCAGCCAGGCTGCGCTGATCGACGGCTGCGAGCCTTTGCAGATGAACACTCGTGATGCGCAAAAACTGGGACTTGCCGACGGAGAGAAGGTGAAGGTCTACAACCAGCGAGGCGCTTTTTTAGCCGGTCTCAGGGTGACTGACCAGGTGATGCCCGGTGTGCTGCACATTGCCACCGGCGCCTGGTGGCAACCGGATGCTGACGGCACCTGCCAGGCAGGCAACCCCAATGCGGTCACACCCGACATTGGGACATCAGAGATTGCCCAGGGCCCCTCAGCCCTCAGCTGTCTCGTTAGAGTTTGCCGTCCGTAATTTCATCACCAAACAACATGCGGGAAAACGGCTCTACATTCGGGCCGCGACGCAGGTGATGACCACCATCGACACTTAACACGACCCCGGTGATCCAGGAAGATTCCGGGCCGCACAGGAAGCGCACGGCATTGCCGATGTCTTCCACCTTGCCGTGCCGACTCACCGGCATACACTCAAGATAGTCGTTGTAGACTTCCTCAGTGCTGAGCAGACCGGAGGCGAGCTCGGTTTCCACCAGCCCAGGGCACACACTGTTCACCCGAATGTTGGCCACACCCAGCTCATCCGCTGAGTTCCTGACCAGCATATCGATGCCGGCTTTACTCACGCAGTAAGGCCCCATGAATCGGTGAGTTCGAACACCTGCTATCGATGAAATGGCGCAGATGGCACCGCCACCGGACTTTGCCATGGCCTGGCCGGCATGCTTGATGGTGTAAAAAGTGCCGTTCAGGTTGGTCTGCATGATTTCATCCCAGTTGGACGACTCCGTTGCCATGATGGGAGAGAGACCGCCAATACCGGCATTTGCCACAGTGATATCCAGCGAACCGTCAATTGCCGCCTTCTCAACCGCGGCGGCAACATCCGCTTCACTGGACACACTACCCGCAATAATCTGCACCTGGCCGACGCCTTCAATGGCAGCAAGCTCCTCAGCTGCTGCGGCCAGCTTTTCTTCCGTTCGCCCCATAATGGTGACGTTGGCGCCATCAGCCGCAAAAGCCCGGGCGCAGGCGAGACCAATGCCACTACCGCCGCCAGTGACAAGTGCATTCTTATTAGCAAGTACGGCCATTTCCAACTCCAACTGTTTACAAATCACGATAGCGGCCAGCTTGCCGCCGAAGCGCGGCCGGAAGCCAGCGCCTGTCTTTTAGTTCCCGAGGGTTAGTACCTGTTCAATGGCAGGGATCCTGTCTTCATCATGGTGCGTCACATAAACCAGGGTTGTGACCCCTTCATCGCAAATGCGCTGAGTCAGGCTGAGCACAAGCTGCCGGTTGGCTTCATCAAGCCCCAGACAGGGTTCATCGAGGAGCAGCACAGGTGGGTGTTTCACCATGGCGCGGGCAATCAGCACGACGCGCTGCTCACCATAGGACAAAGATGAGAAAGAATCATTGGCACGATCAGTGAGGCCGAGCAGTTCAAGCCAGGCGTCCGCCAGCTCCCGTTGTTTGTCGGTCGCTTTCTGATAGAGACCAATGGAATCGTGAAATCCGGAAACGATCACATTGCGCACGCCAACGGAGAGTCGGTAATCCCAGTGCAGGCCGGTGGAGACAAACCCCAGGTACTGCTTGATCTGCCAGATACTCTCACCCTGGCCTCGCTGGAAACCAAACAGACTAATGTCGTTCACGTAGCACTGCGGGTGATCACCGGTAACAAGATTCAGCAGGCACGTCTTGCCACTGCCATTGGGTCCTTTCACCTGCCAGTGAACGCCGGGATAAATGTGCCAGTCGAGGTTTTCAAACACGACATTATCGGTATAGGCGACACGCGCCTTGTTCAGCGCGACGAGGGTACCGTCTGTGTTCAGCGGTACATCAATCGTTGTTTCAGAAGGCGGCAACTCTATATTCGAACGAATCTGGTTGATCTGGCCCAGCAGCCTTGACGCCTCAACGCCGTCTGCACACTGGAACTGCTGGGCGATGCGCCCGGACTCAAGACGCATGGCATGTGTAGTGCACGCGGGTATTTCATCCAGGCGATTCAGGGACATGACCATGGTCGTCTCCCCTGCCAGCTCTTCAAGCAGCGCCGCTACCCTGGGTACCGTATCAACGTCTAGGCCTTCAAAGGGTTCATCCAGCACCAGC
This sequence comes from Pseudomonadales bacterium, assembly GCA_016779585.1. Classification (GTDB taxonomy): domain Bacteria; phylum Pseudomonadota; class Gammaproteobacteria; order Pseudomonadales; family Azotimanducaceae; genus UBA9659. Next base: position 392 of record JADHNI010000121.1, on the reverse strand, counting down.
ACATCCGGTTTGCTGGTCAGCGCACGCGTCAGCAGAACCTTTCGTGTTTCACCTGTCGAGAGTTTCCGGAAGCCGCGATCCAGCAGCGATGAGAGACCAAGATTCTCGATCAGGCGCTGCTGTAGCTCTGAATCGAGACTTGTTTCATCCAGCATCTCGCGCACAGGCGTGCCGTCGTTGATTTCATCGGTAAGATCGCTGTCATCACGCTGGCGTTCGCGCTGGATCAGGCGGGACTGTTCTTCCAGGGAAACCACCGCAACGACAGCTTCGCCCAGATCCAGCTGACCTGAGCGAAGCTCACCCTCCCCTGCAAGCGTGGCCACCAGTGCTGATTTACCGCTGCCATTCGGCCCGGTAACAACCCAGCACTGGCCCTTGTTAATCTGCCA
>JADHNI010000047.1 GCA_016779585.1 Pseudomonadales bacterium | reverse complement strand
GCATCACAGGCAGCCTCAAGTTCATCGTCAAAGACAACATCGAATGCTGCAAGGTTGGCGTCCAGTTGCTCTGGCCTGGACGCTCCAATGATGGCTGAGCTGATGGCAGGCTGCTTAAGCACCCAGGCAACCGCGACAGAGACCATGTTCAGGCCTTTGGCTTCAACAACTGCTTTGAGTGTTTCCACGGCCTGGAACTGTGCATCATGCCAGTAGCGTGCCTGGTAGCGATCAGCAGCGGTACCCAGCGTAAATCGTGTGCCATCTTCCGGTTCCTGGTCTGGCGTGTACTTGCCTGACAGGAAGCCGCCAGCCAGTGGGTTGTAGGAGATGACACCGATGCCCTGGTCTTCGCACAGCGGCAGCAGGTCGGTTTCGATGTCACGGTACAGGATGTTGTACCTGGGCTGCACAGAAACATAGCCGGTTGCGCCAAGTCGATCTGCAGCGCGCAGTGCCTCACCCAATTGCCAGGCACGAAAATTGGAACAGCCGACGTATCGCACTTTGCCGGATGTCACCAGGTCTTCAAACGCTCGCAGGGTTTCTTCCTGTGGTGTGTGTGGATCAAAACCATGGGACTGGTAGAGATCAATATAGTCTGTGCCCAGTCGCTCAAGACTTTTCTCGACAGATTCCATGATGTGTTGCCGCGACAGCCCCCAGTTATTCAGACCCCGGCGATTGGGTGCAAAACATTTGGTCGCGAGAATCAGCTCGTCGCGATTACCCCTGTCTTTCATCCAGCGACCGATGATCGCTTCCGTGTCACCCATGGTGTCGATGGTGCCTCCCAGGGGGTAGGCGTCGGAGGTGTCGAGGAATACCAGTTTGCTGTCGTAAGCTTTATCGAGAATGGCCTTCGAATCTTTTTCGTCGACCTGCAAGCCGAAAGTCATGGTGCCAAGACACAGTGCCGGAACTTCCAGCCCGTATTTGCCCATTCTGCGTTTTTCCATACTCATCTTGCCTCCTCGAATGCCGCGGCAATGGCCGCTACTTCTGCGTCTGCGTATCTTGAACCGACGAATGACAGTCCAACAGGCATCCCCTTGATATCGCCCATCGGTACCGTGATGTGCGGATGACCACCGACGGCAGGCAGGCTCGACATGGAAGGGCCATGGAACGCATCACCGTTAATATCGTCGATCATCCACGAGGGTCCCACGGTGATGCCAACGATCACATCCAATTCATGATCCTGCAGCAGTTTATCCAGGCCATCCTCGCGCGCGGCCTTCTTTATTTTCGCAAGCGTCTCCTTGTACTGCGCTTCTGTCATCTCAAGCGCGAGCGCCTTGTCAAAAATGCTCTGGTCAAACAGGGACAGCTCAACAGAAGAGGATTTGTTGAACTCGATAATCTTTGCCAGCGTCAGCTCACTCAGCTCGTTAGGTAGCATCGCGAGGTATGCATCCAGTTGATGCTTGAACTCATAGAGCAGCACCTGGTATTCATCGCCACCAAACTCCGGGTAGGGTTCGGCTTTTACGTCGTGGATCAGCTCTGCGCCAAGACTGGAAAGTACTTTCAGGTTCTTAGCAAGTAGGTCATCGCGACGCGCATCGAACCCCTGGGTGTTTGAGAGAACGCCGATCCGGGTGCCATCCAGTGTTTTCGGGACGGTCAGTGTGATCAGGCCTTTTCTTTGTTCATGGTCCGCGGGGAGCATGGCGCCAAGCGTGGTTGCGGCATCGCGCACACTGATGGCGATGGGCCCGGCGGTATCCTGGGTCGCTGCCAGGGGCACAACGCCCTCACCGGAGACGATGCCGTGTGTTGGTTTGAAGCCGACCACGCCATTCACGGAAGCCGGGCAGACAATGGAACCATCAGTTTCACTGCCAATAGCGACAGGTACATAACCCAGCGCCACTGCAACAGCGGAACCTGAACTGGAACCGCAGGGTGATCGTGCCGAATCCTGGGCATTACGGGCCTGGCCACCAACACCGCTCCAGCCGGATATGGATTGTTCTGACCGGAAGTTGGCCCACTCGCTGAGATTGGCTTTTCCAAGGATGACGGCACCTGCCTCACGCAGGTGGGTAATCAGTTCTGCGTCCCGACCGGTGTCATTGGCAGCCAGGGCGAGTGAACCTGCAGTGGTTGGCCAGTCCCTGACTTCAACGTTGTCTTTAACCAGAATTGGGACCCCGGCAAGCGGCAGTTCGGTTCGTTCTGCTGCACCAAGTGCATCAAGTCGAGCCGTTTCACGGTTGACACCGTCTCCGCCCGCGATGATAACCGCATTGTAGTCATCATCGGTCTGCTCGATTTTCTTCAGTGCTGACTCGGCGATGCCCGCCGCCGATTCACCACGAATGAAGCTGTCCCTGATGTCATTAGCCGTCATGGCATCTCCCCTGGTTTGTAACGACGTTGCAGTCAGTGCAGCAAGTAGCAATATCCTGATCATTGTTTGTAAACCGTGCCTTCCTTCATGACGAACGTAACATGTTCAAGCAGCGAGATGTCTTCAAGCGGGTTGCCATCTACAGCGATGATATCTGCGACCTTGCCTGCCTTAAGTGAACCCAGCGTTTCCTGTTTGTTCAGCAGGGTGGCCGCGTTGATGGTTGCCGCCTGCAGTGCCTGCGTGGGCGTCATGCCAAACTCCACCATACGAGAAAGCTGTGTCGGGCTGTCTGAGAAATCCGGGTAAACACCGGCGTCTGTTCCCATGACCATCCTGACGCCCGCATTAACCGCCTTCCTGAAATTCTCGCGCTGTATGTTTCCAACGGTGCGTTCTTTCTCGATGTTCTCCTCTGGAATGCCGTCAGCAATGCCCTGGCCGAGAATGTATTCAGTGACATAAATATCCATGCTGAGATAGGTGCCGTTTTCCACCGCCAATTTAATACCTTCGTCATCAATGTAGCTGGCGTGTTCCACGGAATCCACGCCAGCACGGATGGCATCCTTGATGCCGCTGGTGCCGTGCGCGTGTGCGGCGACAATGAGTCCCCGGCGATGCGCTTCGCTGACAATCATCTTCATCTCTTCAAGTGTGTACTGTTGCACCCCGACCTTCGTGCCCTTCGACATGACACCGCCAGTTGCGCAGAACTTGATGACGTCGGAACCGAACTTGATGTTCTCACGCACTTTCGCGGCGACTTCCCAGGGGCCGTTTGCGACACCAGCGTTCCGGATGTCTCTTTCCCTGGGCATCCAGTTGTTGTCACAGTGACCACCGGTGATGCCGAGAGCCGGACCTGATGCAAACACTCTCGGGCCGATCACATATCCGGCCTTGATGCCGTCACGCAGCGCGATGTCACCGTAACTGCTGGAACCCAGGCTCCTTACGGTGGTGACTCCAGCCATCAGCATGGCCCGTGCGTTTGCCATGCCAGCGAGAAGTGCAACCTGGTCTGATTCCTGAACACGGGCTGCACCTTTCAGCATCTTGTTACCGATCAGGTGTACATGCATGTCAAAAAGCCCAGGCATCAGGGTTTTTCCAGCTAAATTAATGACTTCATCGTCAGGACTGGCATCCCTGAGATTTCCACGGATCGTCTCAATTAGAACCCCATCGACAATAACTACTGGATTTTCAAAGGTTTTGCCGGATTCGACGTCGACATAGGCATCAGCCGTGATGAATGTTTTTGCCAGCGCCAGCGGGCAGGTCAGGCAGAACAGGAGGGTTAGCAGAATGCGCATTCGTTTCACCGTGGAAAAGCTTCCAAGTATAGCGTCATCTTTAATTTTGTTTGTTTTAGGAGTAAATTAATCAGTTATTGTTCACTGCAACATAAAATCCGAAAGGTTGGGGGACCTATCATGAATCATTTATCTAGCCGTACGCGGCTGGCACAGGCCGTTTCGCTTGCCACGCTGCCGGTAGCAGCAACTGTGCCCGCAGTTGCTTTGTCTGAAGAAAAGAACCTGCTGGAAGAGGTAGTCGTAACGGCGACCCGTCGCTCTGAAAGCGTGCAGGACATTCCCATTAACATCACCGCGGTAAGCGGTAGCCAGATCGAAGAGCAAAGACTGCGTAATATTGCGGACATTGCGAACTATGTTCCGGGACTGACGGTTGTTGATCGTGGTCCGCGAAATGACGAACCCGACATCCTGGTCAGGGGTTTGAATACCACAGGTCTTGGACCAGGCTTCGAGAGTGATACTGTTGCCACCTACCTGGGTGAAATTCCGCTGCAGGTGAACCTGATGCCGGTTGACATGGAACGTGTCGAAGTCCTGATTGGCCCGCAAGGTACGCTTTACGGCCAGGGCACCATGGGTGGTGCAATTCGGTACATTCCGAATGAGGCTGACACCAATGAGTTCGAGCTGAATGTGCGCGCGGACATGTATTCCGGTGAGGAGTCCGATGACCTCGGTTACGAATACGGCCTGACCGTCAACGTGCCCCTGATGGAAGATCGACTCGGTTTACGTATTAACGTTGACCAGAGAGATGACCCCGGATTTATCGATTACATCTATGTGGTTCAGCAGTCCGGCGTTTCTAATCCGGAACCTGATTTCTCGGATCCTGCTGACGTCGCTGCAAACCTGCGCGAAGTTGAAGATGCGAACTTTGAGGAAACGACCTCCTATCGTGTCAACCTGCGCTGGCTGCCGACAGACGATATCGACGTCAATCTCTGGTACTACGACCAGGAAACTGAAGCCGGCGGCCGGCAGATTGCTCACCAGCTGGCCATTGGTACCGGCAAGTACGAGTCCGGACTGCGTTACGAAGAACCCAACGAATACTCCAATGAGCTGATCAGCCTGGATGTCTCCTGGAATTTTGGCTGGGCGGAAGCCACGTTTGTCTATGGTAAATCGTCGTATGATGAAGTCGGCCAGCGTGACCAGACGGATCTGCTGCTCAGCTTCGAATATGGTTACGAGTTTTTCCCGAGCTTCTCGGCGTTTACCCGGGAAGATGCGGAAGAAGATATCGATACCATCGAAGTTCGCCTGACCTCCCAGTACGACAGCAAGTTCTCCTGGGTGATCGGGTATTTTGAGAATGAAAGAGAATTGTCGGCGCTCAGTCAGGAATTTACGCCTGGTTTTGACCAGTTTGCGGTAGACAACTTCGGTGGTGTCCAGCTGAGACCTGATTCCCTTGAGTACATCGAGGTCACCGAAGAGGAAGAAAAGGAAACTGCTTTCTACGGTGAGCTGACCTACCAGGCGACGGAACAGTTGGCATTAACCGTGGGTTACCGATCCTACGAATTTGAAGTCAATAATGCAGGCGGTTTCGGCTTGCCACTCTTTGATACCGTATTCCTGGGGGCCCCTCAGGATGCCATCGACGTAAACATTGGCACCAATGTTGGGGAAGATGACGGTGATCTGTTCAAGTTCAACGCGTCATACGATATCGACAGTGACAATATGGTGTACTTCACCTACTCCGAGGGTTACCGAAACGGCGGTGTGAACTCTGTACCGGAATGTACCCAGGAACAGATTGATAGCGACACCCAGCAATTGTGCGCATTACCCAGCGAAGTCTTTATTGCGCCAGATGAAATTGAAAACTGGGAGGTTGGTTACAAGGGTTACCTGTTCGACCGCACGCTGTCTGCGAATGTCGCACTTTATTACATAGACTGGCAGGACCTTCAGGTTGCCACCGTCACCGATAACGGCAACCTGCCCATTACCGGTAACGGCAGTGAAGCTGAAAGCTCGGGTATTGAATTCCAGGGTCGCTGGCTGATTGACAGCAACTGGGAAGCCTCGCTCACCTATGCCTATACCAAGGCGGAGCTCACTGCTGATGCGCCCGGGCTGGTTGGTCCGTTTGATGCCCTGGACGGGACCCGTCTTCCGGGTTCACCGGAACACCAGGCCACATTTAACGTGACCTACAACACCACGGTCTTTGATGGGGTGGACCTTGCCATCAACTACGGTGTGGTTTACACCGGAGATGTATTTAACATCCCGGGTGGTGATGAGAATACGTTGCGTGACCCGGACACGGGCCTTCCGGCCAGTCGAGGTGGTGAAGAGATTCCCAGTTACGATGTGCATCACCTTTCGGCTACTTTCACCAAGGATCAGTGGATGGTACAGGCGTACGTGGAAAACCTGACTGATGAGTACTACATCACGGGAACCAGGACGTCTCGCAGGTTCCTGCAGGATTTCAACAACGGTCCGGGTGTTACCTACAACGGCTTTACCGATCGGGGTTATGGCCAGTATGTGGGCGCACCGCGTAACTTTGGTGTCAGGGTTACTTACGAGTTCTAACCCGTTCAATCCTCAACCGGGTACCCAGGGGTACCCGGTTCCGGGATTCCAGCCTTTTCCTCCTAAATGAATGCTTCCAGTGAGCTTCGGGAACTTGCCAGGTCGGCCGCACGTGCGTTAAACCGGGGCCAGGTTGCCGAACTTGAATCAACCGCGAAACGCATCCTGCAGATTGATGACCAGTACGCGGATGCCTGGTTTTTCCTTTCCCTGGCCGCAACCGAGCGCAAAAAGCTCCAGGTTGCTATTGAACTCGTTAACAACGCGATTCGACTGGATGCAAAAAACAGCGAGTATGTGGCGCAGAAAGCTCGACTGCATACCATGGCGGGTCAGCGCGAAGATGCGGTTGCCGCGGCTGACTATGGTCTGTCGCTGGAACCGGACACCCCGGTTGTGCTCGATACACTGGGTGTGGTTTACAGCCGTTTCGAGATGCATGAAAAGGCAAGAGACGTGCTACGCCGAAGTGTTGCGGTGGCGCCTGATAATGCGCAGTTCCAATTCAATCTCGCCAGTGTGGAACAGTTTCTTGGCAATGCGGATGCGGCTGAACAGTATTACCGGGGTGCGATAAAACTCAAACCTGATTTCTATCGCGCTCACTGGGCGCTCTCTGAACTTGAGAAGAACAGCGATGCGGCTGGTGCGCTTGACGACCTGGAACTCGAGTGGCAGAAAGCCGGGCTGACAGCAGAAGACCGACTCTATCTTGGGCACACTATCTCGCGTGAAAAAGAAAAGCAGGGTGACTTTGATGCGGCGTTTCGCTATCTCGATGAGGGTAAAGTCGGCATTCGCAAAAAACTGGGTTACAGGCTCGAGCAGGACCGGCAGCTTTTTGAAGCTCTGAAGGAAGTATTCACGGAACCGGCTCGCGAGAGCGACCTTGGTGAACACTGCATTTTTGTACTCGGTATGCCGCGAAGTGGTACCACGCTCGTGGATCGCATCCTTGGTTCACATTCGAAGATTGTTTCCATGGGTGAAGTACAGGACCTGCCGCGCGCTGTGAAACAGGTGTCCGGCTCGAAAACACCGGTGATGCTGGATGCCAGCATGGTAGAGGAATCGGGAGCCTTTAACTTTGCTGAAATAGGTCGGCAGTATCTTTACAACGTTGGTGCACGTGTTGATCTTACCGGTTACTCGCTCGACAAGATGCCGCTGAATTTTCTCTACGTCGGTTTTATCCTGGGCGCGTTACCCGGAGCCAAGGTCATCTGTCTCAGGCGTAACCCGATGGATACTATTCTGTCGAATTTTCGCCAGTTGTTTGCGGTGAACTTTTCCTACTACAACTATCATTACGATCTTCGTACCACCGCGGAATACTTCTGCCTGTTTGACGATCTGATGAAACACTGGCGCAGTGTGTTTGGTGAACGTTTTTATGAGGTCGGGTATGAATCGCTGGTCCAATCACCTGGGACTGAAGTGCGCGGTTTATGTGGAAAGGCAGGTGTGGAGTTTGAACAGGCCTGCCTGGAGTTCTACAAAAATGACGCCGCCGTATCGACCGCGAGCACCATGCAGGTCAGGCAACCGCTTTACAGCTCTGCGGTAAACCGCTGGGAGCGCTATGGTGATGCACTGCTTCCTGCGAAAGAAATTCTCGATGCCAACGGCGTCAGTTGGCAAGCAGCTTGATCACGAGGTTAAGGAAGTCAGAATCCGTCACGATGCCAACCAGCTCCCCATTTTCGACAACGGGCAGGCAACTGATCTTTTCGTCAATCATGCGCTTTGCTGCCAATGCCGCCGGAAGATCCTTGTCGACGGTCTGAACATCAAACACCATAATTTCAGCCACCGGCAATGACAGCAACGAGGTGTTCTGGGCGTTTACCAGGAGATCTTTTTGTGTAACCAGGCCCACCAGTTTGTCACCCTTGCACACCGGGACGTGCCTGACTCGTTCGCTGTGCATCAGCTTCCAGGCCTCTTCGATTTTCGCTTCAGGATCCAGGGTCGCTGGGTCAGCAGTCATCAGTTCTCTTACGTCAGTCATGTGGATTCTCCTTATCCTGATTGCAGCTTAGATCGCCTTTCCTGTCGCTATCTTGATCAAGATCAAGTCCTATCTTGAATCCAGCACATCAGCCAGGCGTTCACCCAGTATGCCGCTGATATTGAAATTCAGCTTGGCCACGATATTTGGGAAAAACTTGAGGTCTTTCTGCATACGATGGTATTCGAAGTTAAGCGCGGTGACGGGCGTTGCTGCGACCACGTCAGCGGTCCTTTCGATGGCGCGGATATAACCGACTTCACCAAAGACCTGCCCGGGGGTCAGCTCTGCCAGTAACCTGGTTCCTTCACCATCACGGCGCTCCACTCGCGCTGAACCGGAGAGGATCATGTACATGTTTCGCCCGATATCTCCCTGGGTGACCAGTTTCTCGCCAGTGCTGAACTCATGAATCTCGGATATCAGGATTGCCTTGCGTCGTTCGTAGTTGGTCATGTTGGAGAACAGTGGGCTTTCCTCCAGCACCTGCTGGTCCACTTTCATGGCGATAATCTGGTACAGGCCTACCAGGCGTATTCGCGTCATGATGATGGGTGTGATCAGCAGGTTGGCGAAAATGGAGATCAGCATGGTGGCTGCGGCCAGGGCACCAAACTGCGCCACGACTGTGAAGTTCGAAAACAGCAGGATGCCGAATCCCAGGGAAAGGGCCAGGCTGGACACGATGAGCGGGGTGGCGACTTCCTGCACTGCCTGATGTACAGCTCCATCATAATCTGAAGTCGTTCGGCAGAGTTCATTATAGTGCGCGAGCAGGTGAATGGTGCCATCGATGGCGATACCGACTGCGATCACAGCCACCATGGCCGTGCCCGGGTTGAGTGGTATGCCCAGCAACCCCATGATGCCAAACATCAGCACGATCGGAATCACGGAAGGAATCATCGCGATCGCCCCACCTTTTAGCGAGGTGAACATGATCGACATGAGCACAAAGATCAACAATAGCAGCAGTGTTAACGCCTGAATCTGCGAGACCATTAGGCTCTCTGCTGCCTGGTTGACCAGCAGGTTTTCGCCAACAACCCTCGCGCGGATGCCATCACCGGAGATGTGACCAACAAACTGCTTCAGTTCATCCACATACTGGTTCAGCGTATGTGAATCGGTGATGTTGTGGCGGACAATAATATTCGCTTGCCGGTAGTCATGGCTGACATAACTCTCCAGCTCACTTCGATGGAAAAACATCAGGTACTGGGCAACCAGCTGGCGACTCTGAGGCAGCGTGTCGGCGGCGAACTCTCCCTGGAATTCCTTGTTTACGTACTTCAGGTGATCGGCGATCGACAGGGTCGAGTCAAAGACGTTCTGCTTGTTGATGAATGCCTGGATCTTGTTCAGCTTCTGCAGGTTCTCGACGCCCAGGAAAGCGTTGGCATTGTCTGCTTCCAGCGTGACAAAGAAGACCTTGATGCCGGCGAGGTCCTCGTGGATGGTCTTTGTTTCCTGAATCAGTTCACGATCCTCCGGGAAGTAGGAGAGGGGGTCGTTAGTGACGTACAGGTGTGATGCCTGGTACGTGAAAAACAGGCATAAAAGGCCGGTCAGCACCAGGACCATCACCGGAAATCGATCCTGGGAGATCCTGAAAGTTCTGATGATCTGGTCCGGCAGGTTGTTGCCGTAGAGTTCTTCCGCTGTTTTACCCTGGCCCATTTTTTTGCCGAACTTGGCCAGAAGGGGCGGGACCACCAGGATGGTAACGATTCCGTTGGAGGACTGTTCCGCAAGTCCCCGGAAGAAGGCGGCCATCATGTGAGTGTCTTCTGTAGACCCGATGACAATGATTAACGAGGGGATCATTGCAGACAGGATGTTGAGCGGGATCCCGAGCCAGCCCATAAGGCCAAAGGTCCAGAGTATGGCCAGGACCGAGGTGATCAGTGGAATCACAGCAGCGAGGGCGCTGCGCATGAAAAACAGTATGGAAGCCACGAGTACTATTGCTGACAGTGGCCCCAGGAGCTTGAAGTCACTGGCCAGACTCTGTTTCAGCTCCGCGTTTATACGTGGTGGACCAACCTGGAAGATGCGCTCGAAGTGATTCCCTTCATTATCTATCAACCGCTGAAACTGCCGGTAGACTTCCAGCGAGAAATCTTCCTGGTCGTTGATATCGTTAACGGTAACGATGATGGCGGTTACATTGCCGTCTTCCGAAAAGAGATTGCCTATGTAAAGCGGATTGGCCAGCGCCCTAAGCCTGGCATCCGCTGCGGATATGTCATCCGTTGGTACATCGTCAATCACAAGTTCTGTTGATATGACAGGTTGACCATCGCTGCCTGTGACGCCTTCGATAATGCGCAGGTTAAACAGGCTGTCGACTCGATAGACGTGTTCCAGTTCTTCGTCTGCGAGTGGTGCCTGGTTCGTCAGGATCCACTTTTTTGTGAAGACTTCCTTTGGCACATAGTCGGCGGAGAACACTCGCCGGTCGATCTTGATGATGGTTCGGTGTTCCTGCTGGAAGTTGTCCATCATCATCATGTTGGCGCGCCACATTTCACCGTGGACGTTGACCAGGTCATGGTGGGTCTGTCGTTTCTTTAACCGGCCTAGTTCATCGAAGTGGTCGGTTCTCGTCACAAACAGGTTATCCTTGCGAATGTAGTGTCGCCGAAGCGGCACCAGGGACTCATCGCCCGCTTTGAAAGTATCAACAACATAGAAATCAGTGTCGTTGAGGATCTCGTCCTCACGCCTCAGGTGGCGGTGCTGGTCCAGCATTTCTCCGACAAGATTTTCGATTGAAAAGTCGGTACCGAGAAAGTGGTCCTCACTCTGGCCGTCGTGGTCTGCTTCACTTTCCAGGAAATCACCGCCAAATGCGGGCAGGTAAAATGACTGTTTTGCACGTCCGGTTTTGTCCCGATGGGCAATGAGAGCGACGCCGCGAACATCAAGGGGTGAATCAAACAGCAGCAGGAAATCTGCTCCACCGTCTTCGTTGACCCTGGAGTACCTTCTGAGCTTCCTGGTGTTGTTGTTGCCACGCTGGTCAATGAGGATCATCGACTGTTCTTCGTATACATAAGGAAACTGCTCGTGTCGCTCGTAAACAGCTTCCATCAATTCCGTGCCATTCATACTGCGGGCCAGCTCACCCCGGACCGCAGCCGGCAGTACTGCTACGCACAGTGAAAGCAGAATGGCGGCTCTAAACGTCACTGGGCGCTCCTTACTTCCCTGGCGATCTCGCGACTGAACTCACCAAGGAGAGCGCTCATGGCCGCGACCGTGCCTGCGTAATCTCGTGCGTCAATCCTGTTCTGGCCCGAGGAACTGTATGAGCCACTGAAGATGGTCTGGCTGTTGCCGGCGAGCAGTTGCCAGCGTGCGACCAGGTGGACATAACCGTCTGCGCCCCGTTCAAAGCGTTCGATATAGACCTTGGCTTTAAAGTCGGCGGGTTTGCTCAAACGGCTTCCCTGGGTCCCTACTGCGGGGCTTTCGAGTTCATGAATCAGGTTTCGCGCCAGCACGCGAGAGATGTTCTTTCTCAGGTTTTCTCCCCATTGATTGGAAGATGAAAAAACGACCTGGTTGTCGGCTCGCCTCGATGCGATCTGGAACCGTTCCATGTACTGGGGAATTTCCAGGTCCAGGATTTCCAGTGAAACATCACTTTCGAGTTCAAGGGGCGCTTCGATAACCGGTTCGAGCAGGTAATAGCTGGTACCGGGATCTGAGGAGCAGGCGTTCAGTAGTGCGAGCAGGCAGACAAGCAGCAACTTTCCTGTGTGGTTCACTGTTCTTCCTCCGCGGTTTTTCGCCCGAATATCACTGAGTTTGGTTGACGCTCCAACGTTTCTATCAGCGCACGAATCGACCGGGACATTTCTTCCAGCTCGTCGGTGACCTTGATGACGTTGTACTGCAGCGGTGAATGTGGATCCAGGACGTTGTTCACCAGTTCGATAGTGGTCTGCAGGTCAACCAGCACATTCTTCGCAGCCACGATGGCCTGGTCCAGGTTGCCTTCATTAACATTGGTGAGCACATCCCGCAGTCCCTTGATCGAGGCTTCAAGATCGGTGGCGGCTTTTTCATCAACCTTCTTGTTCACCAGTTTGTCTGCCGCAGAAAATATGTTCTCGATGTTGTCGCCAAGTGCTTCAATGTCGATGGTGTCGATCTTGTCGACGACATCAGCGATGGATTGCGAGATCGCCTCAAACGCACCCGGAATGGTCGGCAGTTCCGGGTAAGGCATGGACTCGTCCGCGACAAGATTCAGTTCGGCGTCCGGGTACATGTTGAATTCGATAAACAACTGCCCGGTCAGCAGGCTGCCCGTCTGAAGTCGACCCCGCAGGCCTTTGTCGACAAGTGTGGTCAGGGTTTGCTCGGGGGAGAGGGCGTTCTCGCTGTCCCGGTGAATGATGCGATCTGGTTCGATTTCGGCCAGCACCGGGATTCGGAAGGAAGTGGTGTTCGCATCAAACTCCATGCGGATATCCAGGACCTGCCCGATACGGATACCACGGAACTCAAGCGGGGCGCCGGGATTCAGTCCGCGAACGGAACCGGTGAAGTACATGACAAACTGGACTTTCCTGGCATATGCCTGCTCCTCTATATCCGAGTAGCGCTGGTGCAGGGTAAAAACCAGATCACTGACATCTGCCACTGAGTGTTCGAGTGAATCGGGCGTATCAAAAGCCACACCGCCGAACAGCAGAGAAGTGACCGATGCGGTTTTAACATCGAAACCATCTGCACCCATGGACACATCAAGACCGGAAACGTTCCAGAAACGGGAGTTACCCTGTACCAGCTGATCGAAAGGGTCGCGCACAAATCCGTGGACATAAACACTTTTTGCATCGCCTGCGAGTTCGTAACCCAGGACCTCTCCGGCAAGCAGCCCCTGGTAGTAAATGGGAGAGCCGCGACCCAGTGATCCGAGGTCTTTGGTGATCAGCGTAATTCTTTTGCCCGCATCGTCGGTTGTAATCAGCGGTATTTCTTCGAGGCCCACAAAGTGAGTCTGGATGGCGCCAGGTCCCGGATCAATCTCGATGTAGGCACCGGATATCAGTGTGCCCAGTCCGGAAACGCCCCGCACACTCAGTTGGGGGCGAACCACCCAGAAGCGGGTATTGCGCCTGAGGAAGTCATCAAGGCCCTCGTTGAACTCGGCCGTGACAATGACGTTGGAGAAGTCCTCGGCGAACGCAATCTCGTTCACGATCCCGATATCAACGCTCTTGTATTTGATTTTGGTTTTTCCGGCTTCAATGCCCTCGGCAGTTTTGAACTGGATGGTGGCTGTCGGGAGCTGGTCGGTTAGGGTCCTGAGAATCAACCAGCCACCAATAATGGCAGTGACGACGGGTACCAGTCAGACGATTGAGGGCCAGGATCGGGTCCTGACCTCGGGTGTCTCGAATTCCTGTTGGTCGCTCACAGTTCCACCGCAAGGTTTCGATGTGCCCGATCCCAGATCAGCCTGGGATCAAACTGATTTGCTGCAAGCATCGTCAGGATAACAGCAGCGCCAAAAAAGCTCGCACCAATGCCAGGTGTGACATTGGCGAGCAGGCCCAGGCTGACCAGTCCCGCAAGCAGGCCCACCAGGAAAACATCAACCATGGACCAGGAACCGATAGCCTCGGTTACGCGGTACAGCAGGGTTCGATCCCTGGGTTTCCAGGTTGAATGTGTCTGCACCGAGTACAACAGATAACTCAGGGAGGCGAGCTTGGCAAATGGCACAATGATACCGGCAAACAGAACAATCAGGCCAAGGCCGTAAAGTCCGGCTTCCATCAAGTGAATGATCCCTGTAATGATGGTGTCAGGTTGACCCTGGCCGAGTTTTTTTACGGTCATCACCGGGTAGAGATTGGCTGGAATCAACATCAGGGCTGCTGAAACCAGGAGTGCCCAGGTCTGCTGCACGCTGTTCTCGATCCGGTGATGTATGGGTGCGCCGCATCGGCGGCAGTCATGACCGGACAGCTGCAGGCCATCGCAGATATGACAATGCAGGATCAGGTCACCCTGATCTACCGACGTTAACCCGTGATCGTGCCCGCGAAGGTGCTCTATGCGCAGCCACAGTGTTTCGCTGTCGAAGCTGCTCCTCGCCATGGCGTAAACGATGAGGAGAAAGGAGAAGGCAATCAGGGACAGACCGGGTACCACCGTCGCAAGATCCTGGAGTTTCACAATGGAAATCAGTGTGCCCAGCATGAACACGGAGATCAGGCTCCAGGGCTCCAGCATGCGAACCAGCTGGAACACCCGTCCGGCGCCCGGTGGCACAAATCCCGCTTTAACCGGCAGAAGCAGGTAGATCATGCCGAGAATTGTCACCAGTGGGAAAACAATACTGGTCAGGAACACCACCAGGCCGAGTTCGCCCATACCATACTCATAGAGCGCCCAACCTCCGGCGAGCAGCAGATTTTCCTGGTAAATCTCGCCGACCTTAAGGCCGAGGAATGGATAGACATTGGCGATTGCCCACAGCATGAGGGCAGCGAGGTAAAGCGCCAGGGATCGATTCAGTGAATCCGGGATATTCCGGTACAGCACTGCGTGGCACCTTGGGCAGTTGGCAGAGGCGTTGGGGGGAATCTCAGTGCGTCTATAGATTGCTGCACATTCATGACATGCAATTAGACGATCAGTTTCAGTCACTGCGCACAACACCGCCGGCCCCGGATCAAGCAAGTTAACATGGCTGTGAAGCCGCTGTCATTCACCCCTTTGGGGCATCAGTTTCCGAACAGCGCCTCGACGTGTTCCCTCGGCAAGGGCTTCGTCACCCTGGATACCAGTATGGTTACTATGATGGAAACGATTTCACCGAGTACTGCACAGGAGTATGGATTCGGGCCTTCACCGTAGAGCCATTCGCTGATGCCCCGCAGGTTGCCCGGTTCAAACCAGTAAGGGTTGATCAACTGGGCATGAAGTATGATGAAACTACCCATGCCGGCGATCAGACCTGCATAAGCCCCCTGCCGGGTAACCCCACGCCAGAGTGCGCCAACGACAAGCGGCCCGGCGAATGCTGCCATCATGCCGCCCACACCGATCCAGACGATCAGTGCAACATTGGTATCCCGTAGACCCCAGGCCAGTAACATGCACTGCAGGAGGATAACCACGGTAGATACCCGTGAGATATTCAGTACCCGGTGGTCCAGTTCGTCCTCGGTCAGGTCCGGTTTGGTAATTGGCGCGATCGTGCGCCGGTAAAGGTCGTTGGCGACAATCTGGGATGAAGAAACCACAAGACCGTCCGCGGTGCTCATGATGGCGGATAACACGCCCACACCGATCAGGGCGGCAAGCCAGGTCGGGAAGAGTTCTATAAAAAGCAGGGGCAGTGACTGGTTTGGATTGGCACCATCCAGGTACAGGCTGTCCCCGAAGTGTGCCCTGGCAAGCAGGCCGCCCAGCCCCATCATCCCCAGAGTAACGCCAAACAAGGCTGCCAGTTTCACAAATTGCATCCGGTCGCCGTCCGATTTCAGGGCCCAGAGTTTGTTGCCCAGGTGTGGCAGCAGGCCAAGCGGCATATGTGCAAACGCAATGACAAAAATTGACCACCAGGAGTGATATAGCGGTGTGCTGGGGTTGGTTGGCGTCATGAGGTTCGGGTCCTGTTCCGCCAGGTTTGCCAGCATGCCGGTGAAGCCGCCTTCGATGCCAACGGCGAGGAACGTCATCACAATCACAACGACCGCCAGGATGAGCATCATCGCACCCTGAAGTCCGTCGGTCAGAATGTCGGCATGCGCGCCGCCAAGCACAACGTAAAACAGTAAAACGGCGGTTGTGATGATCAGTGCCCAGTTGGTGTCCAGACCGAGCATCAATTGGAACATGACAACACCGGAGACCAGCTGGCCTGCCAGGTAAAAGAAGAGTACCAGCGACAAAAGGGAAACCAGGATCCTCACACCATCGGACTGGTAGCGATCTCCCAGGTATTCGGGAATGGATCGATTGCCAAATCGGTTGCCTGCAGTGGCGACCAGTCTCATGGCGATCAGCACACCGCAGTACACCCCAACCGGGTACAACACATTGCTCCACTGGGACGCCATTCCCCATTCGTATCCAAGGGCTGGACTGCCCAGGAAAGTTGCGCCGCTGGCAGTTGAGGCTGCAAAAGCCAAAGCCAGGAAGAAGGGGCCATAGGCGCCACGCGCCGTGGCGAAATCGTCAGCGTGTTTGATTTTGCGTTGCGCGAACAGGCCGATGAAGACCATGATGCCCACGTAGAACGCCAGGAAAATCCAGGACCAGGTGATTAACGTCATGGGGTTCTATTGTAGCAGCTGGTAGTGATAGGGTTCCTGCACTGCCAATACCAGCGAAGAAGGAAGCCGTTTCACCATGCTGAACAAGTTAGATGATTTCCCCATTCACCAGACTCCGGAACCACTGGCGCACCCGGCAACCAGTGATCGCAACGTCTATGACCGCTACTGGTATAACGGCTATGCACCGGACGGCAGTTACTACTTTGGCATTGGTATGGCCGTGTATCCTCACCGCGGCATCATGGACTGCGCATTCAGTGTCGTTCAGCCCGGCATGCTGCAGCACTGTTTCTACGGATCCCGTCGAGCGCCCGTGGAACGAACCGAGCTGGATGTCGGGCCTTTTCGTCTCGACATCATTGAGCCCATGCGTAGGGCGCGCGTGACCCTGGAAGACAATGAAAGCGGAATTACCTGTGACCTGACGTTTTCTGCGCGCACGGCCTCTATCCAGGAAGAACGCCAGACGCTCTGGTCAGGGGCTCGTCGCTGGATGGATGCGACGCGTTTTGACCAGTTCGGGCGCTGGCAGGGCGTCATCACGCATCCTGAGGGCACGATCAAGGTGGATGAAAATGTCTGCCATGGCACCAAGGATCGCAGCTGGGGTGTTCGTACCGTTGGCGAACCTGAGAGTGGCGGTGCACCAAATGTTCCCAATGGTATTGCGTTTATGTGGGCGCCACTTTTCTGGGAGGATCATGTGTCCCACGCCATTTTCTTCGATGGCCAGAAAGGTGAGCCACTGGTGCGCGAAGGTCTTGAGGCGCCGCTCTACCCGTCCATGGCGGACATTCCAGCTGGCGTTGAGGATGGTCTCGTGGACCGAAAACTGACCGCCAGGCATCGAATCCAGTACAACGAGGGCACTCGTCTGGCAAAGAGCGTGGAGATTGACCTCGTGAACCTGGACGATGGCATCCGCACCATTTCGCTCGAACCAAAACTCACTTTCATGATGAAAGGCCTCGGTTATGGTCACCCGGAATGGAAGCAGGGCATGTGGAAGGGTGAACTCGCCACTGGCCACGAGTCATTCGACACCCGACAGCTGGATTACCAGGCACCGGAAAACCTTCACACGCAGCAGGTTGTGAAAGCAACGGATGGTGAAAAAGAGGGTGTCGGAGTATTTGAGCAGATCGTGGTTGGCCCCTATGAGCCGGCAGGCTTCAAGGAATTTTTCGACGGGTACAAACCCTGACACACATCAAGTTTTTCTAAGTGCTACTCTGATAATCTCTTTCCAGATTTCAGGGTAGTGAAGTACGCAGGACTACAACTATAAAGTTGTGAAGCAGTTCGCCATCATGACCGTGGTCTGGGGGATCGTCGGCATGTTGGTGGGTGTGATCATCGCAGCGCAGCTTGTCTGGCCAGCGCTGAATTTCGACATTCCTTACCTCCATTTTGGGCGCCTTCGACCCCTGCACACCAACGCGGTGATTTTTGCATTCGGCGGTTGTGCCTTAATGGCGACCTCGCTCTATATTGTGCAGCGAACCTGTCAGGCGAGGCTGATATCGGACGCCCTGGCCGCGTTTGTCTTCTGGGGCTGGCAACTGGTGATTGTGCTCGCGGCCGTGACCCTGCCGCTGGGGCTGACCAGCTCGAAGGAATATGCAGAGCTTGAGTGGCCCATCGATATCCTGATTACGGTGGTCTGGGTTGCTTACGCCATTGTTTTCTTCGGAACGATTCTTAAACGAAAAACCCAGCACATCTATGTCGCGAACTGGTTTTTCTCTTCATTCATTATTGCTGTCGCGATCCTTCACATTTTTAACAGCCTCGCGATTCCCGTTACGCTGACCAAATCCTATTCAATCTACGCCGGCAGCGTGGATGCCATGGTCCAGTGGTGGTACGGACACAACGCCGTGGGCTTTTTCCTGACGGCTGGCTTTCTCGGCATCATGTACTACTTTGTGCCGAAACAGGCCGAGAGACCGGTTTATTCCTATCGCCTGTCGGTTGTGCACTTCTGGGCGCTCATTGCGGTTTATGTCTGGGCCGGCCCGCACCATCTTCATTACACCACCCTGCCTGACTGGGCCCAGAGCCTCGGCATGGTGATGTCCCTCATCCTTCTCGCACCGTCCTGGGGTGGCATGATCAACGGCATCATGACCCTCTCCGGTGCCTGGGATAAGCTTCGGAGCGACCCTATCCTGAAGTTCCTGATTGTCTCGCTGTCCTTTTATGGCATGTCGACCTTTGAAGGTCCGATGATGTCGATCAAATCTGTAAACGCTCTCTCTCACTATACAGATTGGACAATTGGGCACGTGCATTCAGGGGCTTTGGGTTGGGTCGCGATGATTTCCATCGGCGCGATGTACCATCTGATCCCCATCCTGTGCGGCAAGAAGCAGGGTGAAATGTACAGCGTGAAACTGATTGACCTGCACTTCTGGCTGTCCACCATTGGTACCGTGCTCTATATCGCTTCCATGTGGGTCAATGGCCTGATGCAGGGTCTGATGTGGCGGGCGGTGAACGACGACGGTACGCTGACCTACAGCTTCGCGGAGGCCGTTGAAGCCAGCTACCCCGGCTACGTGGTTCGATTCATCGGCGGCGGTATCTTCTTCGCCGGTATGCTGGTGATGGCCTACAACGTCTGGATGACCACGCGTACGGAGCCCGCACCTGCAGATGAACAGGCAGTACCCGCAGGAGGTGCTGCATGAACGATTTCATAGAAAAGAACATTGGCGTCATGATGGTGCTGATTCTCCTTGCCGTCAGTTTTGGCGGCATTGTCGAGATTATTCCCCTCATGAGCCAGAAAGTGGTCCAGGAACCCATTGAGGGTCTTAAGCCTCTGACGCCATTGCAGCTGGAAGGTCGTGATATCTACATCCGTGAAGGCTGCAATGTCTGCCACTCCCAGATGATCCGACCACTGCGTGCAGAGGTCGAGCGTTATGGCCACTACACGGTGGCTGGCGAACTGGTTTACAACCATCCGTTCCTCTTTGGTTCGAAGCGTACGGGCCCCGACCTGGCTCGCGTCGGCGGCCTGTACAGCGACGAATGGCACAGGGCACACCTGTTTGACCCGAGGGCGGTGGTCCCTGAGTCAAACATGCCGGCTTTCCCCTGGCTGTTTGAGAATGAAGTCGACGGCAGTGTTACTCCCAAGAAGCTAAAAGCACTGCAAACCCTGGGTGTTCCCTATACGGATGTTGATATCGCCGGTGCAAGCAGTCAGGTGGAGGGCAAGTCCGAAGCTGATGCGCTTATTGCCTACCTGCAGCAGCTTGGCACGCTGATCACGGAGAGGAGGTAGTCATGGGTATGGAAGACCTGCGAGGCATCTCCACCATCTTCTGCATGCTGGCGTTTGCCGCGGTGGTTTACTGGGCTTATGGCCCCTCACGGAAAGATTACTTTGATAAGGCTGCGGATCTGCCATTTGCTGATGAAGAGGATGAGACAGGGCGATGAGCACAGGTTTTAGTATTTTTGTCACGCTCGGCACCATTCTTTCCATGGTGGGGTTCTTCCTGCTGCTTTACATGAACCGGAAGATCGAAAACCCCGGTGAGACGACGGGTCACAACTATGACGGGATTGAGGAGTACGACAATCCGCTGCCATCATGGTGGTACTGGTGGTTCATCCTGACCATCATCTATGGTGCCGGCTACCTGAATTATTACCCGGGCCTCGGCAATTTCCAGGGCATCGGTGGCTGGTCATCAGTAGGGGCGCTGGAGCAGGACCAGGTGCTCGCGGACGCAAAATACGGTCCGATTTATGCCCAGTATCGTGATTACACCCTCGATGAACTGGCCGAGACACCAGCTGCCGTCAAGATGGGGCAGCGAATCTACGCCTCGAATTGTGCGGTATGCCATGGTGCAGACGGTAAAGGCAGCTTCGGATTCCCGAACCTCACGGATGAAGAATGGCTCTGGGGTAATACCGATGAGGATATTCACACCACGATTCTTGGAGGCCGAAATGCCTACATGAATGGATGGGAAACCGTGCTCGGCGACGATGGCATCATGGAAGCGACAGAATATGTGCTTCAGCTGGCCGGCCGGGAGGGCGTTGATACCGAGCTTGCAGCGAAAGGTGCTGTCCACTTCGGTACTTTCTGTATCGCCTGTCACGGCGCCGATGGTAAAGGCATGAAAATCTTTGGAGCACCGAACCTGACCAACGAGATCTGGCTCTATGGCAACTCCCGGTCCAGGATTGCGCACGTCATTCGACATGGTCGAAATGGTGTGATGCCGGCCTTTGAACAGAGGCTTGGAAAAGACAAGGTGCATATTGTTGCTGGCTACGTAAGAAGCCTTTCCAATCCATAAGTCATGAGCACACCATTACCGGAGGGCACCGATTCCAGTGTCCTCAACCTTTACGAGAAGCGCGAGAAAATCTATGTTCGTGCGGTCGAGGGGTTTTTCCAGAACGTTCGACTCTACACCGGCTGGCCGCTGCTGATCGGCTTTTTTGGTTGCCCGTGGCTGATGTGGGACGGCCATCAGTCGATTCTTTTTGACCTGCCGGAACGCAAGTTCCATATCTTCTTTCTGACTTTCTGGCCGCAGGATTTTCCGCTGCTGGCCTGGTCATTGATAATCGCGGCATTTGGCCTGTTCTTTATAACGACACTGCTGGGGCGCGTCTGGTGTGGGTATACCTGTCCGCAAACGGTCTGGACGGCGATCTTTATGTGGGCGGAACAGGTAGCAGAAGGTGACCGCCACCAGCGTATCAAACTCGATAAGCAGCCCTGGAACTGGGAGAAGCTCTGGCGGCGCAGCCTGAAGCATGGCATGTGGCTCGGTTTCGCGTTTCTCACGGGTCTCACGTTTATCAGCTACTTCTATGGCATGCGTGAGCTGCTCATTGATGGTTACAACCTGCAGCTACCCCTGGTCGCGATATTCTGGGTCGGCTTCTTTACCATCGCCACCTATGCCAATGCAGGCTGGATGCGGGAACAGGTGTGCAAATACATGTGCCCCTACGCCCGATTCCAGTCGGCCATGTTTGACCGCAATACGCTGATCGTGTCGTACGATGCAGCGCGTGGTGATCCCAGGGGCGCGCGCAAGCGCGGCGAGGACCCCGCTTCCCTGGGGAAGGGTGACTGCATTGATTGCACCATGTGCGTTCAGGTCTGTCCCACGGGTATCGATATCCGAAATGGGTTGCAGTATGAGTGCATCAACTGTGCGCTGTGCGTTGATGCCTGTAATTCCATCATGGACAAAATGGGATATGAACGCGGATTGGTGCGCTACACCACCTTGAATCAGCTCGAAGGCAAGGGCTGGACCTGGAAGCGTCCCAAGCTGATTGGTTACGGCATCGCCATGGTTGTCATGATTACAGCAATTACCGTCGTAATGCTGACCCGCACGCCACTTGAGGTCGACGTGCTTCGCGGGCGCGGTCAGTTGTTCCAGGAGGTCCCGGGAGGTTATGTTCAGAATACCTATACGTTCAAGCTGCTCAACATGGACAAGATTGACCATGTTTACACTGTCTCCCTGGCAGGCCTGCCGGATTACCGGATTGTGCCGGAAGGTCCATATGATGTGGCCGCGGGTGAGGTTGGGGAGTTTTCTGTCAACGTCATTGTGAACCCTGACCAACTGACGCAGGTCAACACGCCGATGCGGGTTGAAGTGCAGACTAAAGAAGGTGAAATCAGGGCATCCAGCAAAAGTACATTTATAGGACCACGACCGATATGAGTCATGTAGCAGCGACAACAGAGCAGCAGGATCGGTGGTTTACGAACCCCTGGGTCTGGTTTGTCATGTTTGTGCCGTTTACAGCCGTGTTGTTTGGCGCAGTGATGATTATCTCAGCCAACTACCAGCCCGATGACCTCGTGGTGGATGACTACTACAAGGAAGGCAAGGGTATTAACCGTCGTATTCAGCAGGATGTACAGGCCGTGCAGATGGGTGCCCGGGCGAGCGTCCTCGCGGTGACATCCCAGGGTGTGCTTTTTGAGATTGTCGGTGGCAGTGAACACCTGACGCTGGATATGTTTCATGTCACCAGCAAGGAGAAGGATCTGCAGATTGACCTCGTGCGGCAAAGCGATACGCAGTACACAGCATCAAGTGCCGTTCTCGCTGATCGTCTGAACAGCACCGGTATCTGGTATCTCGAGATTCGTGACGAGGATTCCGTCTGGCGACTCAGGCAACGCATCAATACGCCTGTTGAACAACTGGTCATGGAGCCTTCGCCGTGAACAGCCTGGCTTCCCATCAGCCTGAATCCCACCGGGTACATCTCCTGGTACCTGATGTCAGGTGTGCGGGATGTTGTCTCTCGATTGAGAAAGCGCTGAACGAAATGCCGGGCGTCGCTGAACTCTCTGTCAGCTATGCGGAGAAGCGCCTGTCTTTTGTCTCCGATGACCTTGAGGCGCGCTCAAAGGTTTCCGAGAAACTGGCCTCCATGGGGTACCCGGCCATGCCGGATATCGGCGGCGAAGAACTTGAACTGTTCCAGTCCGAACGCCGTCAGCTGCTGGCTCGTCTTGGTGTGGCCGGTATCGGCATGATGCAGGTCATGATGTTTGCGTTTACCGACTACCTGGCTGGCACTGAGGGAATTGATGCTGCCTACGATACGCTGATGCGCTGGGCAGCAATGGTCGTCGCAGTTCCAGTGACGCTCTACAGCGCGATGCCGTTTCACAAGGGCGCGCTGAGAGACATCCGGAACCGCGCTCCGGGTATGGATGTACCCGTCTCCATCGCCATTCTGTCCGCTTTCTCGCTGAGCGTATTCCACACGGTAAGCGGCACGGGTGAAGTCTATTTTGATTCTGCCTGCATGTTTACGTTCTTCCTGTTGATGGGACGATACCTTGAAATGTCTGCGCGGCAGACCTTCTACGTGGAGCGGACGCTCGGTGAACACCTTTTGCCCGAGTTTGCGCGTCTGGAAGATGGCTATGTCGTTAAACCAACGGAACTGAACGTCGGCCAGATGCTGTTGATCGGTGAAGGTGATGCTGTACCGGCTGACTGCATCGTGCAGTCTGGCGTGGCGCAGGTGGATGAATCCGCATTTACCGGTGAACCGGAGCTGCAATCCCGGGAAACCGGAGGTCTGCTGCTTGCCGGCTCCCGCCTGGCCGAGGGCCACGTGGTTGCACGGGTTTCAGCACCGCGACAGGACTGGCTGATTACTCATCTGTCTGAAGCCTTCCGCCGGGCCGCTGCGTTTAAACCGGCTTTTGCCATCCTGGCAGATCGAATTGCCCGATACTTTGTGTCACTGGTGTTGACGCTGGCAGCCCTGACAGGGCTCTTCTGGTGGTCGCAGGGAAATGAACACTTCTATGCAATTGCCCTGTCGGTACTTGTGGTTTCATGCCCCTGTGCATTGTCGTTAGCTACACCGGTTGCTTATACCATCGCAACCGGGGCAGTTCGACAGCTTGGCGTGCTGGTCGATAAAGGGTCATTTCTGGAAGCGCTGGACGGTATCACGACAGTGGTGTTCGACAAAACCGGAACGCTGACTGAAGGCCACATGAAACTTGCCGAGGTGCTGGTTGTTGAGTCCACCCTGTCAGAACAGGATGCCATTGACCTCGCAGCATCCATTGAGCAGGAAAGCCTGCACCCGGTAGCGGTCAGCCTCAAACAGGCTGCGAGGACACTGTTACCAATCGATTCAGCAGAAGTGATTGCCGGCCAGGGTGTATCAGCCCGTGTTGACGATCGGACCTGCTGGGTCGGCAGACCTTCTGCCATCACACCCGCGATACAGTCTCCCGACCAGATGGCTAACTGGATTGTCCTTGCGAGGGAAAACGAGGTCCTTGCCTGGTTCAGGTTCTCCGATGAACTTCGCGAAGGTGCCGAGGAAGCCATTCGCAGTCTCCGGGAGCAGGGTAAAAAAGTGCTGGTTTACTCCGGGGATGGTTCGGATGTTGGTCGCAGGCAGGTGTCGGCACTTGGCCTTGATGGTGCCTACCTTGGGCTTTCACCGGACGAAAAAATTGATGGTGTCAGGCAGCTCCAGCAAGCAGGCGAAAGAGTCCTGATGGTGGGCGACGGTCTTAATGATGCTGGCGCACTGGCGGTTGCTGATGTCTCGCTCGCAGTGAACCCGGTTGATGTTGTTGTGCAGTCTGCAGCGGATGCCACACTCGTTCGTCCTGATCTTGAATGCCTGGTGGGCCTCTCTTCGTATGCCTCGAGGGTTCGCGGCATTATCCGGCAGAATATTCTTTGGGCCCTGGTCTATAACTTTTCGGTGATACCCCTTGCGATCGCTGGGTTTGTACCACCCTGGGTGGCAGCGCTGGGGATGTCGCTCAGTTCGCTGCTTGTCACCATAAACGCTGGCAGGCTGGTCAGGACAAGCTGATGGAAATTTTGTTTGTGCTTGTTCCAGTCAGTCTCGTGATCGTCATGATCGCGCTCTGGGCCTTTGTATGGTCCGTCAATTCAAGGCAGTACGAGGATCTGGACAAAGAAGCAGAACGCATACTGTTCGACGAAAACGTTAACAAGAAAAATCCTGTAAGGGAGGAAAACGCATGAACCATCTATTTGGCATTATGTTTTCACCACGTGCAGCCTGGGAATCTATTCGGGACCAGGAAGATTCGGTCATGAAGACCTATGTAAAGTTCATCATTCCGATCTCGCTGCTCCCGGCGTTTGCCTGGTACTTTGGTTCTGTTGAGGTCGGCTGGCAGGTGGGTGATCGTGTGATCAGGCTGACCTCGGACAGCGCCATGCAGATCATGATCCTGTTCTACCTGGCGATGCTGGTGGG
The DNA here is from genome assembly GCA_016779585.1 of Pseudomonadales bacterium. GTDB lineage: Bacteria > Pseudomonadota > Gammaproteobacteria > Pseudomonadales > Azotimanducaceae > UBA9659. Next base: position 5,711 of record JADHNI010000047.1, on the reverse strand, counting down.
AACTGGTGGGCTTGGCTTTATGGTGCACTGGATGTCGGAAACGTATGAGGCCAATACCTCGACACCGGACAAAGGTGTTCGTATCGCTGCCTATACGTTAACCCCGATGTTCATCTGCGGTGCGATTGGTTTTTATCCAATGCTCTGGCTGGACATGATTCTCGGTTGCATTGCATCTGCTTACGCGGTTTACCTGCTCTATATCGGAGTCCCCATCGTCATGCGTATTCCTGAAGAGCGCGGTTTCCTGTTCGCCAGTGCCATGGTGGCAGTTGGCCTCGTGGGTTGCGCCGCTCTGCTGGCTGCAACCGTGATTCTCTGGGAAATGGGCGCAATGCCCGTCTTTACCGATTAGTGACATAGTGTGAGTTGTAGTCGCGGAACAGCTCACTGAGTGTTTCGCGGTCCAGGCCGAACTGCTCAAGGGAATAGCGGTGCGCTCCGTGTTTCCCCTTGGGGTTGTTTTCAACATAATCTTTAAGTGTTCCGCGCGTTCTTTCATCAAGCTCAACCCCGGCGAAACTGAGAATCTTCTCGCTCGTTTGCAGCGGGGCAGCGACAAGTTCCCGGTAATCAATATCAAGAAACCGGGACTCTGAATCAGCGTGTGTCTTTCTGTATTCCATGGATGCCTGCAGGCCTTTTTGCCACTGTCGGGTCACGTCGCGGCCGATCTCATGCAAATCCAGCTGCCGCGTAAACGGTTTCCTGATGTGCAGGAAGAGGCTCGCCATACTGGGAATGACCTCGCAGGGGTCGCGGTGCAGGTGAATGAATCGTGCATCCGGGTAACGGTTCACCAGGTTCGGCAATGACAGCAGGTGCCCGGGTGCTTTCAGCACCCAGCGTCTTGATTGAAGATCACCGAACTGCAACCACTTGAGGAAATTCTCGTGGCAGTCGTAAGCAGGTTCCCAGTCACAGGTTTCCAGCCATCGATTGTATTTGTGCAGGTTGTGTGCAGCGTGAAACTGCATGGTCCTTAAGGACAGGGCCTGCATGGTGATGCACTCATGCGGTTTGAGGGTTCCAAGACTGTGCACGCTGCGAAATCCCGGTGCGAGCATATCTACCACGCCGATCTGTGCTGAGGTGACGCCCTGGCGAAATAGGTCGAACGGGGAGTATCCCGGGACGAAGCTGGTCTCCCAGAACCTGGGTGCGCGCAACCCGGGGTGTGAAGCCAGCAGTTCGTGCAACAGGGTTGAGCCTGTTCGGGGTAGCCCGAGAATGAAGACAGGCTCGCAGATTTCCTGCTCATTGGCGGCTGTGGTCTTGAGATAGTGGGTTAACCTCAGCCGATTGGACAGCATGCGATGCAGGTAAACCCAGGAGCCGATGACGCCTTTTCGATTCAGCTTCGCGGAACTGTGGTAATCCTCAATCAGCAGGTCCAGCGGCTCGATGAAGTCGTGTGTGCCGAAGTCATCCAGACCGGTGGTGAAGCGGGCGGCGGCGAGTACTTTTTCGCGGGTAAACAACATGTCGCAGGGACACTAGCATGTTTGTAACTGCTTCGGAATTACCGCAAGATTGAGCCTCCTCCAACGTGGTAGATGGTTCATGGAGACGTATTTTCTTGCCGCGAGTGATGGTCATCAGGTGGCCTGCTATCGCTGGCTCATCGAATCACCGAAAGCGGTCATCCAGATCGCCCATGGCATGGGCGAACACGCCAGACGTTATGACTGGGTCGCTCAGAAGCTGAATGAAGCGGGCTACTCTGTGTTTGCCAATGACCATCGGGGTCATGGTGACACTGCCGGTCCTTCTCCAGGTTATATGGGGCCCGATGGCTGGAACCGCACGCTTGCAGACATGTATGAACTGAATCGTGAGATGCGCGCGCAGTACCCGGACAAACCCCTCGGCCTGCTGGGTCACAGCATGGGTTCCATGCTCTCGCAGCAGTACATAACGCGCTACGGCCACAGCATTGATGTTCTGGTGTTGTCGGGTTCACCCGGGTTCAAGGAGAGTCGGTTTAATTTCCTGAACCGATGGATTCTCAAGTTTGAGCACTGGCGGTTCGGCCCGGACGGTACCAGCGCACTCATGCAGAAGGCACTGTTCGGCAGTGCGAACGATCCATTTGATGGTCCTGGTGCAACTGGTTCAGAGTGGCTGTCCCGGGATCAGGCCCAGGTGCAGCTTTATGTCGATGATGACAAGTGCGGGTTTGTTCTCACACCTGGGTCACTGATGGACATGAGCCAGGGCTCAGCGGTTTCCCAGTCGCCGGCGGCGATTGCCAGGGTGCCAAGGGCCTTGCCCGTGTACATCTTCTCCGGCTCCGAGGATCCGGTGCATGGTGAACAGAAAGATCTCGACCGCATGGTCGCCGCCTACCGGCAGGCGGGGTTTACCGACCTGACCTATAAGTTGTACCCGGGTGGCCGCCATGAGATGTTTAATGAAACGAACCGGGAAGAGGTGATGGACGATCTCCTGTCCTGGCTCCTGGTGCACCTGAAGGAGGCGTGACGTGAACAAGATAGCGGTGATGGGCCTGGGCAACTTTGGTACGGCGCTGGCCTGCAACTGGGTCGCTGAAGGCCTGGATGTCAGCGGTTGGACGGTCGAACAGGAAGTGTTCGACAGTATCCAGGCCACCGGCATCAACGAGAAATACCTGAACGATGTTTCGTTGCAGGGCCTGCGAGTGTCCATGGATATTGCGGAAACCGTCAGGGATGCCGAGATTGTGGTCCTGGCGCTGCCATCCGGTGTGGTGCTGCAGGTGGTTGACGACCTGTTACCGCATCTCTCCAGTGACCAGATACTCCTGGACCTGGCAAAGGGCCTGGCGCCGGGTGACCAGATGATTTCAGACGTCATTGATGAAAAGCTTGAAGCCGCCGGACTTACCTGCCGCCTGTGCGTCATGATGGGGCCGACCATTGCTCCGGAACTTGCACGAGGTGTTTACACCACGGCGCTCGTGACCAGCAGTGATGCCGGTCTTGCCGAATCGATCGCAAAATCCCTGACGACCCGAACCCTTAAGCTTTCTGCAGCGACAGATTCCCTGGGCTCTGAATACTGGGGCGCCTTCAAAAATGTTATTGCACTGGCCTGTGGTGTCGTTGATGGTCTGAAACAGGACGGGCGCGGTGGCGACAATCTCAAGGCCGCCGTGTTTACTGCCGGCTACCGTGAGGCCGTGCGTGTGCTGCCGGAGCTGGGTGCAGACCCTGATACTGCCCTGTCGCCAGCAGGTATCGGTGACCTCTTCGTGACGGCAACCTCTCCCCATGGACGTAATCGTGAAATGGGAGAACGACTGGGCAAGGGGCAGACCCTTGAGCAGGCATCGTCTGAAATGGTGATGGTCAGTGAAGGTGTTCGTGCGGCACGCATGTTTCATCCCCTGTTCCAGGGCAAGGGAATTGATGCGCCATTTGTTGCTGCAGTCTGTGGCCTGCTGGATGGCGGTGACAGTATTGATCAGTTCCTGGAAAACATCGTCGGCTAGCTTCTATGTCGCTATTTAAACAACCCCTGCTGCACTTCCTTGTGCTAGGCGCACTTTTATTCGTCGTTTTTGAGATGACAGCCGGCTCTGGTGCCGAGAGCGACACAACCATTGTGGTGGACCGCGATCGGCTGCTCGAATTCATGCAGTTTCGTTCCAAGGCATTTGATGCAGAGCGCTTTGATTACATTCTTGAAAACATGCCTGATGACCGCCGGCAAGAGCTCATTAATGAATATGTCCGTGAGGAAACCCTGTATCGTGAGGCACTTGCCCTGGGGCTGGATGCCAACGACTACATTATTCGGCAGAGACTTGTACAGAAGGTCGAATACCTGGCGCGTGGTTTTGACACACCTTCGGAAGTGGATGAAGCGGCTTTTTACCAGGAGAACAGGGATCGTTACCTGGTGCCTGCTTCCGCTACCTTCACCCATGTCTTTGTCAGCTTCGACAATCACCCGACGAGGGACGCGGCCCGGGAGGTTGCGAGTGCGCTGTATAAGGAACTGATTGCGAAGGCTGTCACTTTTTCCGGCGCGCTGTCTTATGGTGAACGTTTTGCATTTCACAAGAACTACGTTGATCGAAGCCAGGAGTTTATAGCATCACACTTTGGCCAGGCGTTTGCCGATGAGCTGTTTACCCTGCCGTTGCAGGTCTGGAGCCCGCCCGTGGAATCAGCTTATGGCCTGCACCTGGTGATGATTAGTAAACGCAGTGAAGCGCGAACGGCAGAATTTGATGAAGTGGCACAAAATGTTCGATTTGATGCCGAGCAGGCAGCCATGAGGGAACGTACCGAGGAAGCCATTCGAGAAATCACGGGGCGCTATGACGTGGTGGTTAAACTCCAGCCATGACGCTCAGGCTGATCCTGCTGAGCCTGCTGCTCCCGCTGTTTGCCGAGGCTCACGACGCACGACCCCTGTCACTCGAGATCAACCAGGAAGGCGATAGTTTCCTTTATTCAACCCGGCTTAGAGTACCGGATGCCATCGATCGCGCGCCGGTACTACTGATGCCGAACAAATGTGAGGCAATCGACGAACTTGCCGTTGCCCGGGTTCCGGGATCTGAGACAGCTCGCCGGACTTATCGCTGTGAATCGACGCTCCAGGGTCAGGAGATAGGTCTTGGTTTTCCGGGTTCGAACCCTTCGCTCTCAACCGTGGTTCGTGTCCTGTTGGCCGATGGGGTCGTTTATTCAACCATCCTGCCGCCGTCGGAAACCCGTTGGGTCGTTCCGGAGAAAGAGCAGGCTCTTAAAGTTGCCGGACAATACATCTGGCTCGGTGTTGAGCATATCTGGCTGGGCATTGATCACCTGCTGTTTGTACTCTGCCTTTTGTTTGTTGCAGCCCATGTGCCGGAGAAGCACTGGCAACGAATACTGGTCACGATTACCGGATTTACGATTGCCCACTCCGTCACTCTGGTCGCATCCACGCTGGAACTGGTGTACCTGCCTATTCCTGCAGTTGAAGCTGTGATCGCCCTGTCGATTGTGTTCCTCGCGCTGGAGATACTGCGTGATGAACCTGGTTCCTGGACCTATCGTTACCCTGTGTCTGTTGCCGCGAGTTTTGGTTTGCTGCACGGGTTTGGGTTTGCCTCGGTGCTGCGCGATATCGGACTGCCGCAGACAGAACTGCCTGTAGCTCTCCTGTCATTTAATGTGGGCGTCGAAATCGGACAGGTCCTGTTTGTGCTGGTGGTCCTGGCCTTGGGGCGGCTGGCTTCAGATCATACAGAAGAGCGGGAAACACAGGTTAGGGTCTTTGCCAGCTACCTGGTAGGGACGCTTGCGACTTTCTGGCTCATTGACCGCACCCTTTCTTTTTGGGTATGAGCAATTTGGGTGTGAGATAATTCTGGCATGAATGAACTTTCCAGACCGGAGCGGGTACTTTATTCGCTGGCCGCCATCGCCATTGTTGCCGGTGCCCTGAAGGCTGCAGCGGGAGCACTGGTGCCTGCATTGCTGGCGCTGTTTATTGCTATTGTTTGCACCGACCCGATGTATTGGATGATCAGGCAGGGGTTGCCACGCTGGCTGGCTATCATCCTGGTTGTCATTATGCTGCTGGTCATCTCTTCAGCGTTCCCCCTGGTGATCAGTGGTTCCTATATTGAATTCACCCAGGAGTTGCCTCTCTACCAGGCGCGCGCAGATCTCCTGCTCAGGCAGGCCGCTGAATGGGTCAGCCACTACGGATATGAGTATGATGCAGAA
>JADHNI010000046.1 GCA_016779585.1 Pseudomonadales bacterium | reverse complement strand
ATGCAATATTCGAATACATAGAGTTGTTCTACAACCCAAAACGTCGTCATACTCACAACAATCGAGTAGCGCCAACGGTCTATGAGCAGCGTTACTTTATGAAGAATGGAAGTGTCTAGGAAACCTAGGCCGTATCAGCATGCCAAGTGGATAAACGTAGTCGCGGCTGGTGACACCGAACGTCACACTCAGGATAAGGAGGTAGGAAATGCCCTCCAGCACACTAATGAATCGGAATGTTGACAGCAATGAGGCTCCTCGTGACTACGTCGAACGAGCGCTAATAATACAGCCCAGGCTGCCGGTCTGCAGCGCCATGTTATGCTGCCAGCTCTGATAACGAGAGCTTTATCATGAAAATTGGCTACTTCGGGTTTAATAACGGTCCGTTGGGTAACCCCGAGGATATGCGCCGTATCCTCTCTGCACTTGATAGCGGTGGTTTCGAATCTGCTTGGACAGGTGAGCATGTCGTGTTGGTTGATCCACAGGAAGCACCTTCTCCGGTGCCGCCGGAGTTTCCCATGGTGGACACCGTCGCCGCGCTAGCATTCGCTGCAGGTGTCACAGAGAACCTCATGCTTGGCTCGGGCATCATCCTGCTCGCTCAGCGCAATCCCGTGGTACTTGCCAAGGAACTCACGGGTATTGATGTATTGTCGAACGGGCGACTGATCTTTGGTGTGGGCGTCGGTTATGTGAAACATGAGTTCGATACCATTGGTGTACCCTACGAGGAACGGGGACCACGGACCTCGGAGCATATCGAGGTTATTCGCGCCCTGTGGAGCCAGGATAAACCTGTTTTTGACGGCAGGTTCACGACCATCGGTGGCATACAGCAGAAACCCATGCCAGTGCAGAAACCCCATCCACCTATTGTCGTGGGCGGGATGTCAGTTGCCGGTCACCGCAGAGCGCTTGAACATGCCAATGGCTGGTATGGATTCGCGTTGTCAGTCGAAGATGCTGAGCAGGCCCTGCAGAGTATAGATCGTGAACGTGACCGGGTTGATCGTCCCGCTTCGCTCGGCGAACTTGAGATTTCAGTGACACCGAGAGGTGTTGTCAGTATGGATGATGCCAAACGATTCGCTGACCTGGGTGTTGAACGCCTGATACTTATGCCCGGTGCTCCCGACCTGGATGGCATCCTGCGCTTCATTGAGGAATGCGACAGGAATCTGACCTCACTTTGAGTTCCTGGTAGCGTGGTCGTTTACCGTTCTTCCGGGTTAACAGGAAACGCTGGTTGGCAGATCCATAGTCCATTCCCGGTTGTGTAAGCCTCCCCGGATGGGTAGTAGATGTTAGGCGTCGGATCAAACGCGGCCTGGGCCAGGAACTTTACCCGGGGTTGTGACAATGGTTTTGAACGAGCTTCAGGTGGTGGTGTATCGATAAGCGCCTGATCATAGGCAACTTCTGCTGCATCACAGATGGCATCGAAATCCGGTGGCGATGCTACGTCGATAATGACAGAAAGCGGCATGTAGTAAGTGATGGTTCCCGCGTAAAAGTCCACCACCTGGTCTACTTCTTCGATTAGTGGGAGAGGCTTGCTCCGTTCATTGGGAATCTCGACTGCAGCCCCGGCATCGCGTGTATATCTATCCGGATTCAGCTGAGTATCTCTATAGACCAGGCTGCCGCCGACGATTATTCCCAGTATGCCGGAACTGATGATGATTGCGCGCAACGGTGGTTTGAAGCAGAGAGCCAGGAGAAGGAACAGGCCGGCGTCCACTGCAATGAACAGGACAAAGGGAATTTTCTGGAATCGGGTGATACGCTCGGACAGCACAATCCCGAGGCACGCCAGTAATACAGCAACAGCGATCCAACGCGCTCTTACCAACATCTCCCTGGTCCAGGTGGGTACGCCCATGACCAGCAATGTCATGGGTATCAAAGTGATCAGGTGTGCGAGCGCGTAGGTAAACAGGAAAGGTACGGAGTATTCGAAGAAAACGTCATCCTGATTCCCCCAAAGGGATGCATACCTGAACGTCTGGGCCAGCTAACCCGAGACAAGGTTTGCCATCAACAGGTAAAAAAGACCAAGCCCGAGGCGAAACAATGTGTGGGTGGTCCAGTGATTCAATTTGCTGGTGCTCAATTCTGCGATCAACACTTTAGACGCGAGTTATCCAGCGAAGGTTACCAATTCCTCCAGAGGTGCCCTGTCCGTGCGCGCCTTGTTGGCTGGGATGGATTCATCCTCGTAACCGAAACTGATGCCAAACAGGATCTTGATTTCAGGTTCGATTCCGAATTCTTCGCGCACAAAATCTGGGTAGTTTCTGAGCGTACCCTGGGCGCAGGAAGCCACTCCATGAGCCGTCATTGCCAGCATGAGTGTCTGTGCATACATGCCGACATCGGCCGCACTTTGCATGCCGAACTTTTCGTGGATGCCGAGAAATGCTGCATGAGGAGCACTGAAAAATTCAAAGTTGCGCCGCTGGGCCATTTTCCTGCCCTCACGGTCTTCCCACTCAATGCCCATCGAGTCATAAAGAACGCGAGCACAACCGCGCTTTCTCTCCCGCCAGACATCTCCGATTTTGCCGTCATTGGGATGATCGGTATTCGCCGGTTCTCCTGAGTCGAACCTTTCCAGGAAGCCCTGTCGAAGCCTGTCGCAGACCTCACCTGATGCCACATAGATATGCCAGGGTTGGACATTGGTGCCGGAAGGTGCCCATCTTGCGGTTTCGAATATCGATTGCAGAATATCATCGGGTACCCGCTCGCTGGTAAACCCTCGAACAGAACGCCTGGCATGAACCAGGCGATCGAATTCTGCTGCTGTATTGCTCATGGCAACTCCCTGGAATTCATGGATAAGCTGAAGAATAACGCAAAGAAGGGTGCTGAGGCATATTGCCCGCTGCATGTTAAAGTGGCGCGCCTATGCCACTTGTGACGCTGACCAATTTATCTCTGGCCTTTGGGACAGACCAGATTTTTGATGCGATTAATCTTTCCATTGAGAGAGGTGAGCGTATCGCCTTTACAGGTCGTAACGGCGCGGGTAAGTCGACGCTGTTGAAAGTCATCAGCGGTGCCGAGTCGGGGGACGAGGGTAGTATCTGGCGGGCCGATAACCTCAAATTTGTTGTGCTGTCTCAGGACCTGCCCGAGCGTCGAAACGTCAGTGTTTATGATGCGGTTGCAAGCGTCTTCGACGAGCTGGGCGATCAGTTGGCGGAGTACCACTCACTGACTGAACAGATGGCGACGGATACCGCAGATACCAGGCGTCTTGGACAACTTCAGTCAGCGCTGGATCACGCTGACGGCTGGAACATCAATCATCGAATCGAGGCAACACTCGACCGACTGAATCTCGACCCGACCGCAGACATGGACAGCCTGTCGGGAGGCTGGCTCAAACGTGTGGCCATTGCACAGTCCCTGGTGCAGGAGCCTGATGTCTGGATCCTGGATGAGCCCACCAATCATCTTGATGTAGACGCCATCGAATGGCTTGAAGATCTGCTGCTGGAATTTGGCGGTACGATATTGTTTGTGAGTCACGACAGGCAATTGATGCAATCTGTCGCGACTTCCATTGTTGAAATCGACCGTGGCAGCGTCACCCGATACGACTGCAACTATGAAACGTTCATTGAACGTCGAGGCAGGAACCGCGAAGTTGAGCTGGAGCACAACAAACAGTTCGATGACAAACTGAAAAAGGAAGAAACCTGGATTCGCCAGGGCATCAAGGCCAGGCGTACCAGGAATGAAGGGCGTGTCCGGGCACTGAAAGCGCTGCGTGAAGAACGAAGCAGAAGGATCTCGCTGGGTGAGATGAAACTGCAGGTCGACAGCGGGGTCAGCTCCGGGAAGATCGTAAAAGAAGCCGTTGGGGTCTCGAAGACAATTGACGGTAGAAACATTATCCGCGACCTGGACCTCATCATCCTGCGAGGTGATCGTATTGGCATACTGGGGCCCAACGGCTGTGGCAAGTCGACCTTGCTGAAGCTGCTGCTCGAAGAACTCACACCTGATGCCGGTAGCCTGAGAACGGGTACCAAGCTTCAGTTTGCCTATTTTGACCAGGCAAGAGAGCAGCTGGACCCCGATCGCAGCGTGCATGACTACATCGCCGAAGGGAGGGACTTTATTGAAGTGAACGGCAAAGACCTGCATGTTGTCAGTTACCTGCAGAACTTCCTGTTCAACCCGGATCAGGCTCGTTCACTCATTCGTAAACTGTCGGGTGGTGAGCAGAATCGCCTGCTGCTCGCCAAGCTTTTTACCCTGCCTGCAAATCTTCTGGTGCTGGACGAACCGACCAATGACCTGGATGTGGAAACCCTGGAGCTGCTGGAAACTCTCCTGATTGATTACGACGGTACGGTTCTGCTGGTAAGCCATGATCGTGCCTTTATGGATAACGTGGTTTCGAGTCTCCTGGTTTTTGAAGGTGACGGCGTCGTCAAAGAGTATGTCGGGGGATACAACGACTGGGCGGCCGGTCAGAGGGAACGCGCAGCTTCGGCCAGCAAACAGGTGACCGGTGGGCAGCGTTCAAAAGGTAACAGAAGTCACGAAAATCACGAAAGTCACGAACATCACGAGGCACGCAAAAAGCGGAAAGCCGCTGAGCAGAAGCGACTTCGGGATATTGAGAAGGTGACGGCTCAGATTGAGGAAACTGAAAGAAAACTGACCGAGCTGAACGAGGAAATGGCGGCCCCTGAATTCTTTGACGCCACATTGGAGCATCAATCAGGTGTTTATGAAAAAGCAAATGAACTTGAAGAGCACCTGCTGACCCTGATGGCCGAGTGGGAAGTGCTGGAGAGCAGTGATTAGGGTGTGGTTACTACCAGATGGATGCGACATTCATGGGCGAAGCGTTGTCCAGGATGATTTCATCGCCACATTCGGTGCCAATCAGCGCTGATCCAAGCGGTGATGCCGGGGTGATGACGGTGACTGTGACCCCATCACATTGAATCCTGAGGCCCCCGCTTGCGAGTCCAATAAACACGAATTGAGTTGCACCATTGCCTTGCTCGAGTTTTACCAATGACCCGATACCAGCCTCGGTATGTTCGCTGAGTTGTTCGCGCAATAAGGCAAATTCTGCCAGGTCCTTTTCCAGTTGCAGTACTCGCTCTGACTGGCCGTGGGCAAGATAAGCCGCTTCCAGACCCAGCGTGTCATATTTGTTTTCAGCCACGTTTTCCCTGTTGGTGGCCGTCGCTCGTGCTTCATCTGCAGCGATGAGCGCGCCATCCAATGATTGCCTGATGGTGCTGACAATGGCATCGAGGATTATGAACTTGTCCACGGTTGACTGGCTGTCAGGCCCTCGATAGCTGCATGTAACCTTCCGGCGGTTCATGGCCGACAAAGGTCTTGCCCAGTTCTTCGTAGTGACGGTATGAAATTAACGCGTGGTTGGCGGCCTGTTGTGCATCTCTCAGCTGTCGTTCAAGCGGGCTGTCCATTCGACTGCCCGTTGTACCAGCTGAATTGTTGATCATCCCGACCACCACGCGTGTTGATTGTGCCGCGTGGGCACAAGCCAGCAGGGCAGGCCAGAAATATTCCCACTCAGGTTCCAGGCGGCCACCATTGGCGGGTGATGGACCCAGATGTGCTTCAAGCTGATCCTGGGTTTCCATGACAAAACTTCTTGCCGCCATGAGCGTCGCCTGCGCTTCGCCAATCCGGTACTGAATCTGGGGTTGGTCCTTGAGTGTATTGGCAGTGCCCCAGGGCGTTTTCTCCATGGCAAGCTCAATAAAGGAATCAATGGCGCCCCGGCAGACACCCAGGGCGACCGCAGCCTTGTTGTACACGGCATGAGTGGGGTTGCGATAGGTTGGATTGTCCCAGTTTTCACTGGGCGCCAGTGACCGGAACGGCAGGAGGTGTTCCGGGGGTACATAGCAGTCCGTCATGCGAACATCATGGCTGCCGGACCCACGCATACCTGCTGTATCCCAGGTATCGATAATCTCGAATTCACCGCGCGGCACCATAAAAGATGCCTGCGCCGGCTGGCCGGTGGTTTCGTCAATGGTCATGGCACCCATCAGGTAATTCCAGTTGGCGTTGTGACAACCGCTTGCAAACGAACCCTGATAATTGAGCCGCCAGCCATCACCGTCTCGTGTCGCGCCTCGACCGGGATTGGGACCGTTGGCAGGGCCATGACCTGAGCAGATAAGTACGTCCCAATCATCGAATATCTTTGTTGCCAGATCTGGCTCCATTCGACGAATAACGAGTGCATTAATCTCTGAAGAGATCTGTGTACACCATCCGATTGAACCATCAATCGCCGCTGCCGCCTCGATCACCTCGATCTGCTGACGCGCCGTGAGGTTTTCTCCGCCCAGTTCCGGTGGCAATGCAAAGCGATACAGGCCCTGGTCAGCCATTTCTTTCGATGCCCAGGCCGGCAGGTGACGAAGTTCCTGTGCTTCATCACCCGCCGCCCTGAGTGAATCTTTCATGGCGGCGATACGTTCTAGAATTGGTGTCTGGGAAAGTTTATTTTGTTTTTCGATGATTTCCGGTCTGACCATTTGGGGATCCTTAGAAAGACATAGTCTCGTTTTTTTGAGAGTATCACTTCACCCGACACAGGTGAAAAGTCACCTTTTTCCGATTTGCAACTAAACCAGTTGGTTATCCGATTGAATAAATTTAAGTACTGTCCAATGTGTGCGGCGCCCTTGTTCGAGAAGTTGCCGGGCCGTATTGAATGTTCCTCCACCTGCGGTTTCGTAAACTACGACAACCCAACTCCGGTCGCCGCTGTGGTGGTGGAGTACCAGGGTGCTGTTGTGCTGGCGCACAATCGGGCGTGGAAAGGCGATTTCTATGGGCTGATTACCGGGTTTGTTGACTATGGTGAGGGGCCTGCCGAATGTGCTGTCCGCGAGGTAAAAGAAGAACTGAACCTTGATGCTGAGCCACCAACCCTGATAGGTGTGTATCCCTTCGAGCAGTTGAACCAGGTCATCATCGGGTACCATGTTCATGCAACAGGCAGCATTACATTGAATGAGGAGCTGGATCGTTACCAACTGGTTCCCCCTGATGAGTGTGTCGCCTGGCCAACGGGTACGGGATTTGCCCTGCGCGACTGGTTGCAGTCGAAAGGCATCGAGCCGGAGAATATCAAACTGCCCTGAGAAGGGTTTTAGTGGGTGCCATTAGGGGAGACGATATGAACCTTTTTCATGTGCCTTTATATACCGGATTGGCGACGGCTTTGTTGATGCTGGGCCATCTTATCCTTATGGGATTGGTTATTACCCAGCGAGGCAAAAACAAGGTCAACATCGGTGACGGTGGGGTCGATAGTCTGCAGCAGGCCATACGTGTGCATGGCAATTTTCTTGAGAACGTCCCACTATTCCTGATCGGGCTCGCGCTTTGTGAAATGATGGCTGGCAGCACGATCGTGGTCGCCATTCTTGGCAGTGTGTTTGTTGTTGCGCGAGTCGCCCATGCGGTGGGTTACAGCATGACGACGGGTGTCAGCGCTGGTCGACTGGTGGGGACCCTGGGATCCATGTTCACGATACTGGGTGTGGCCGGTTATCTGGCCTATATCGTTTTTGCGAAACTCTAGGAACCAATGACTGCTATGGAGGCCCCGATGCCCGGGGATGCCAACGTATGATCGAAGATTTTACTGAACGTCATCATGACTTTGACGGTTGTTTTAACTTCCGGGACATTGGTGGATACCCGACCGATGACGGAGGCCGGGTGAAGTGGGGACGCTATTTTCGTGCCGGGCGCCAGGACCGCATGACAAAAGCGGACCTGGAGCGACTGGCGCAATTGAATGTTGGCGCCCAGATTGACCTTAGAGGCAACGAGGAAATCGCGGACCAGGGTCGTGGACCTTTACCCGATATGGGTGCTGATTATCATCATCTGCCTGTGATACCTGAGGGTGGCCGGGAGAAACTCAGCCAGCTGGTTGGTGATACGGGTATCTCCGGTGAAAGGTACCTTGGCTATCTTTCCTTCGGTACCGAGACCTGGCTGAACCTGTTTGAACTGCTGGCACAACCCAGAAGCGATGCGCTGGTCATCCATTGCACCGCGGGCAAGGATCGTACCGGAGTTTCCACGGCGTTCCTGTTGTCAGTACTTGGCGTCGACCGGGCGTTTATTGAGGCAGACTACCTGTTAACAAACCGGGATGTTGTGCGTCAGGTTGATTTCGTGGAGAGCTCGGTTGGTCTTCCTGATGGCCTGACCAGGGAAGAACTGCTGGTTCTTGCAGGTGTACCGGAGACTGCGATGTCCGTGTTTCTCGACGGGCTCGATTCACAGTATGGCGGCGCAATTGAATACCTGCGCCAGGCAGGTGTGACTGACGACCATCTTGAGGCGGTAAGGAAGCGTTTCCTCGACTAGGTTCGGATTTGTGCTGCAGCCTGGGTAATGTGGGAGGATTGCTTGGCTCACATCACCTCTGTAGGATGCTAGTTCCCCTCAGGAGTAATACCCATGAGGTATCGTTCACTGTTCGTGCTGGCCTGCACGACATTTGCTATGTCTTGCCTGGCAGCCGATGAATGGATCCACTATTTTCCCGCAGCTGATAACACCCGGCAACAAGGCTTTGCCCGGATAACCAACACATCAAACACGGATACGATTGTTACTGTGACCGGTATCGATGATGCCGGTGTGACAAGTTCAGGCACGGTTACGTTCAGTCTCCCTGCTGGTGAAAGCCTGCATTTCAATTCTCAGGATCTTGAAAACGGCAATGTCGGTAAAGGCCTAACCGGATCACTGGACAATGGCTCAGGCTCCTGGCGCCTGAACTTCACCTCGGATAGTGACCTCGTTGTCATGGGTCTGTTCAGAAATGACACGGGATTCGTGAATAACATCCATGACACAGCAGCAACTAACGATAATCGGCAACACAAAGTGCCGTTTTTTAATCCGGCGTCGAACACGATTCAGGTGAATCCTTTGTTTACGTTGACGTTGACCCGAATGCCTCGGTAGAAGTCAGTGCTATCGATCTGGAGCAAGGATCGTCGAATAGCAGCAATGTGCTCGGGGATGGAGCAGGTTTTTGGCGACTACTCATAAGGTCGGAAAGCGACGTTGATCTCATGGCGCTCTTTAGAACAAATGCGGGTTTCCTCAATACGTTGCACGATAATGCGTCACTCGTAGAAGGTACGAGTCACACTGCGTCGTTTTTTAATCCGGGGTCTAACGCGAACCAGGTCAGTGTTCTGCGCATAAATAATGTTACCGACTCGATGAATGCGGTTTCCATTTCCGGCATTGATGACAATGGCAACATGGTAGGGGGCGTCGTAGAGCTGAACCTTGACCCGATGAATTCTACTGAGCTGACCGCCGCAGAGCTTGAGTCTGCGGGATTGGGTAATGGCACAGGCAAGTGGCGCCTCGAGGTGACATCGACCGTGCTATCTTCAGTGCAAAGTCTGCTCAGAGCACCGGACGACTTTCAATCTAATCTTTCCACCTGGGTTGATGTGTCGGGCCAGGAGTCAGGTGTTTTCCTGGACAGCCCGGTTTCCAATCTGACTTACATTGCTTCACCAAGTGGTCTTAATGGTACGACCTCTGGCGCAGGGACATACTATTATGAACCTGGAGACACCATCACTTTCTCGATAGGTGCCCTGGAGTTTCCGTCTGTGGCTGCAGGTCCCATTGCTACTCCGTTTACGCTGGCCGGTGTTGCTGATTCCGACAATGGAACAGCTATCAACGTCACACTATTGTTGCAGGCCTATGATGCCGATGATGATCCGGAAAACGGTATCGAAATCGTCAGCGGTGCTGCTGCGGTTGCTGCACAGGTTGATTTTGGCCTGGACCCCGAAACCTTTATAGCCAGTTCAGCGGTCGTTAATCAGTTGGCGGCAGTAAGCAAGAGCATTCCTGCTGATCCTGATGCTGCGATAACCCATTTCATAGACGAAATGAAAGAGGCCAATGTTTCCTATGTGCAATCGGGTTTCAATACGGCTGTAGGTGTGTGGCAAGGTCCCACCTTCGCGCTATTCCTGTTGCCAGACGAACAACTTCACGTTGTCCGTTATCCAGACAATGGTACAGATGGTCTCGAGTCAGGCACCTGGGTCCAATATGGAAGCAGCACCCTTGAGTTCCGCATTGATAACAATGACGATGGAACAGCCGGATTCTGTGCCCGTGAGATGGGCGAGCGATGTGTTCGTGGCCAGTACTCCTACGATATTCCGGGCTCTGGTGATACTAATGACCAGCTGGTGCTGTTCAATACATTTTCCCTTGACCGCAACCTCATACCGGGCGACACAATCCTTGGAGTATGGGAGGTGAATGAATCAGAGTACGCCAGCCTTTCTTTTCTTGAAGATGGAACCTACATAGGAATTCAGGCGGAAGATGATGATGGCCAGATCGGTTTTGAGAAAGGCACCTATACGACCAACGGAACCGCGCTCGATATTGACGTTGAAGTCAATAACGATGGTGACGTTCTGCTCTGCGACGAAACGCAATTGACCTGTACAGCGAGTTTCACTTTTACCCTGTCTGGCGATAATCTCGTACTCACAATCGATGGAGAAAACATCAACTTTACGCGTCAGCTGTAGCTGAACAATCGGGGTCGGAGTAAGAGTTTCGCATGTAAATTTTACTCTGACCCCAATTCAACCAATTCAAAGCAGAGTAACGTCTGACCTTCTATTTCTTTGAAAAAGGGTTTTACGGCGAGGCCCACTTCCAGTTCTTCCGGTTTCGCGTTCACGATTAGCGTATTCATGCGCACACCTTCCTTGAGTTCCACGACGGCGATCAGTTGTGGAATCTCGTCCACGAAATGTGGGGCAGTGGGACGATAGGCAACCGTGTAGCTGTATATGTGTCCTTCCCCGGTGACTTGCCGCCAGGTCAGTCTGTTCGACAGACAGTGAGGACAATTTGTTCTTGGATAAAACACCCAGCCCCCGCAGTCATCACACTGTTGCAGCGTTACCTGGTGTTTTGCGACGGCATCCCAGAATGGCTGGGTGGTAGGCGTTGGTATTGGCAGCGGCCTTGTGAGTTCCATTTACGCACCCTCCAGAATGATGGCTGATTGTTCGCTCATAATGCCGCCCGTGCCGGTCACCAGCGCATTGTCATGCTTTGGTACCTGGCGATCGCCAGCCCGCCCCATGACCTGTATGGCGCCTTCTGCAACCTGTGTCATGCCGCCGGCAAGACCCGCCTGACCAGCCCCCAACTGGCCGCCGCCTGTATTACAGGGGAAATCGCCTCGATACGTTAGATCGTGGTGGTTCACGAAATCCGCGCCTTCACCCTTCGCACAGAACCCTGCGTCTTCAAGCGTTAACATCACTGTGATGGTATAGCAGTCGTAGGGTTGCACCATGTTGATGTCTGAAGGTGCCTTGCCTGCCATCGAAAACGCGCTGCTGGCGGCAGGCCCGACAGGGGAGTGCACCATGTCCGGCTGGTAGGTGGTTGATTTCGTGGTCAGGTGTTCACCAAATCCGGTGATGTAAACGGGCCGGTTCCGGCTTTTTGCCGCCAGTTCCTTGCTGGCCAGCAAGACCGCAGAGCCGCCTGCACAGGGCATGACAATTTCGAGAATGTGCAGAGGGTCAGCAATCATTTTGCTTTCAAGCACATCATCTACGGTAATGGGGGCATTGCGGAACACCGCCAGTGGGTTGGCAAGAGCATTGGTTCGCTGCTCCGCGGCAATCTTCGCCATGGCACGTGGATCATAGCCGTAGAGTGATCCATAGCGGTTGGCGATCAATGCGTAGCCCGCATTTTGTGCGACGTTACCGTAGGGCACATCAAATTCAGCCTGCGGTGAACCCCAGTTGTTGCTGGTTGAGCCAAAAACACGATCATGATCAATGGGCGGCGGGTTCGGGTTTGACGGAATCGGACGTGCAGGTGTCGCGCAGATGACGGCCTGGCAAATGCCAAGTTCAATGGCTGCTGCGGCTCGCCAGATCATGCCGACAGGGGTTGCGCCGCCAAGGTCGACGATTTCTGCAAAGTTGACGTGTAAGCCGAGGTATTCCGCAAGCGTTGCCGGTGCAAACATGTTGGTCTCGCGAATCGCCGTGCAGCAAAGACCGTCAATGTCTTCTTTACGGAGACCGGCGTCTTCGATCGCCATTCGTGTCAGCTCGGCATACTGTTCCGTGAAGAATCGCCTGGCACCGACAAATTTCCGTTCGTTTTCGTACTGCGCCACACCCACGATGGCGGCATCACCGCGTAGTCCCATGGTGTTTTCTCCCTCTATGAATACGGTCAGTGTAACTAAATAACTGACGCTGTTGGCGATTGAGAAGGTAGATTCAAAAAGAAAAGGCTGGAATGGTCCAGGTCCGAGGTTGAAAAAGTCCCTCAGATCTGAGATTCACGTCGAGCGCAGGATCTCTCGAAGCTTGTTTCCTACGTAGTTTAAGTTGGAGAGATCACCGACTACCTGCGGCTTTTTGTTTGAGGTCGTCAACACCAGCGCGGGAACACCGAACACACCTCCTCAAAGATGGTCCCAGTATTTTAGTCGTCGCTTTGGTATCCTGAAACCCTTTGATGGTGGAGCTCAGCTGAGTTGCTGCAGGGCCGCACTGGCGATACGGTACTTAGAGTCGTTGAGAAAACTTCAGGGGGAGTCCGATAGGTGAATATTCCTGATGTGTGGAGCGTCGCCTCAGGTATTTGACCTGACCAAGGCCGAGCCCTATGGTTGGCTGAGATTCATATTCAGGGAGGGGCTTATGGCCAGGCATCCAGAACATCTCGATGTGTCGATCCCGGGCCTGTCGGACCTCTACGTCGCGGGGAAGTGGTGTGCAGGTGAGAAGAGCATAGATGTCATTTCACCCACGACGGAAGAAGTCATCGCGACGGTGGCAGACCCCACCCAACGTGATGCCGATCAGGCGATCGCCGCAGCAAGGCAGGCGTTTGATGAAGGCCCCTGGCCAACAATGCCGCTCGCTGAGCGAGTCGCCACATGCAGCCGTCTTTGTGACGAACTC
This sequence comes from Pseudomonadales bacterium, assembly GCA_016779585.1. Taxonomy (GTDB): domain Bacteria; phylum Pseudomonadota; class Gammaproteobacteria; order Pseudomonadales; family Azotimanducaceae; genus UBA9659. The sequence goes on along the minus strand of JADHNI010000046.1, from coordinate 18,100 downwards.
GAGAAACGCCTGGATTCGATGAACCGGGCCTGGGCGTTTGAATCAGGTCCAACCATCGCCCATGGCGAAATGATCAACTCCGGGGCAGGTGTTGCCATCTGGAGACAGGCTGTTGAACTTGCACCGCAGCTTGCCTGGGAAGAACAACGCGACGGGGCTTACGTCTGGCGCGAACCGATCGGGACGGTGCTTGGTATCCTGACGTTTAACGGCCCCATTGTCCTGATGGGTATGAAAATCATTCCAGCGCTGTTGGCAGGTTGCACCGTGATTGTGAAGCATGCACCGGAATCAGCGTTGACCTCCAGGTTAATTGCAGAAGCCGTTGAGGCATCAGGATTCCCGGAAGGGGTTGTCAGTTTCCTGCCTGCGGGCACTGAAGTCACCCAGTACATGGTGAGTCACGCTGGTATCGATATGGTTGCTCTCACCGGCGGGACGGCGATTGGTGTTGATGTTGTCAAGAGAACTGCAGACCGGCTTGCGCGCACTGCACTGGAGCTTGGCGGCAAATCGCCGGCGATCATCGCTGATGATGCGGATCTGTCGCAGGTCATCGAAACGCTCGGGCCAGGCAGCACGGGTTACATGGGCCAGGTCTGCGTGAATCTGTCCAGGGTAATCGCGCCCCGGGCTCGATACAACGAAGTGGTTGATGCGCTGAAAGGCTATTATGAATCTATCCAGGTGGGCGACCCCTTCGATGCTGGAACTGACCAGGGCCCGCTTGCTGTAGAACGCGGTCGCGATCGTACGGAACGCTATGTGGATACTGCGAAGAAGGAAGGTGCCAGTGTGGTCACCGGTGGTTCACGACCTGCCCACCTGAATCGTGGCTGGTTTTATACGCCAACCCTGCTGGCGGATGTCACTAACGATATGACCATTGCCCAGGAAGAAGTTTTTGGTCCTGTAACGGCTGTCATTGCTCACGACGGCCTGGATGATGCCATTCGCATTGCTAATGACTCGATGTATGGGCTTGCCTGCTCAATCTATTCCAGCGATGAGTCAGCAGCAATGAATGCCGCGCGACATATTCGCTCAGGTGGTGTTGCCATCAACTGTGCCGGGGTCAGCCTGACGCAGCCATTTGGCGGCTATAAACAATCCGGATGGGGCAGGGAGTGTGGCCCTGAGGGCATACTGGAGTTCACACAGATTAAACAGGTGATGTCAGGCGCGAGTTACCTGGACAGCTGAATTGATGGGCGCTGGTTTTCGTCGCGTTATGGAGCTGAAGGGATGCCGGGTGTTGTACTCAGGTGACGGACGGGGCTTTCTGATTGGAGAAGGCGAAGGGGAGTGGGATGCGCTGATGTTGATCGAGTACCCATCCACCCAGGTCATGCTGGATATGTTTCGTGAAGAGGAGTACCAGAAGGTGCAGATTCATCGAGCAGCAGCGCTCGAAGGACAGCTGCTTATTGAGTGCGGGTCAGGCTTTAGAATCTGAAACCACAAAGATCTTTTCTTCAAGGCAATTTGAAGGCGTTGCCTTCTGGCATCCGCCCTGCACAATAACCGAAGAATCTCCTCTCTAGTCAAATCTATCGCAGCGATATGAGATGATGCGATTTTTCCACCATCGGAGTCAGATCATGCCCGCAGTTTTTGTCCACGGTAATCCAGAATCACCGGCTATCTGGAATCTGCTGATTCCGGAACTGGATCGTGAAGATGTCATCACACTCTCGCCGCCAGGTTTTGGTGCTCCAGTCCCTGAGGGGTTTGGCGCAACCCGAACCGAGTATGTCGACTGGCTGGTAACGGAACTCACAAAAATTGACGAACCCATTGACCTTGTAGGACACGACTGGGGCGCGGGTCACGTCATTGGCCTGGTAGCGACACGACCGGAATTGGTCCGCTCCTGGTGTTTCGATTGCGCTGGCCTGGTTCACCCGGAGTATGTCTGGCATGACCTGGCCCAGGTTTGGCAAACCCCGGGCGCTGGAGAGGAAGCCGTAGATGCCATGCTGGTCAGTACCCCCATCGAAGAGCGAACGGCAGCCTATATGGAACTCGGTATGACTCGCGACATTGCGGCCGAAGTTGCGTCGGCTGGAAATGCAGAGATGGCCAGGTGCGTGTTGAGCCTGTACCGGTCGGCTGCTCAACCCGTGATGCGTGAGCTGGGTGAACTCACACCGGCCGCCAAACAGAGACCGGGTCGCGTTATCTTCGCGGAACTGGATCACTATTGCGGCACTGAGGAGATGGCGCGCACCGCGGCTGCACGGATGGGTGCAGAAGTCAGTGTCCTAAAGGATGTTGGTCACTGGTGGATGATTGAAAATCCTGGTGCTGGTGCTGCAGTTCTGAATGAGTTCTGGGCAGGGCTGTAAATTATCAGTGAGGCTACTGCAGCCTGTGCCGAATACTGATCCGAGCCTGTGCAAACTAAATACACCCAGGCAAAGCTTGGCGACTCTGGAGATATAGCGTTTAATCACTCGACCAACAGTAGGGGGTTTTCATGAACCTGGATGCATTTCGCGCTGAAGCAAGAGATTTTATTGATAGCAACTGCCCGCAGTCCATGCGGAACAAGACGGTACATTTCGAAGAAGCCTTCGAGATGTACGATACAGATGATGCAAGGCTTTGGCTGCGTCATATGGCATCTCGCGGTTGGACCGCGCCCACGTGGCCCAAAGAATATGGAGGCGGCGGCCTGACATTTGAAGAAAACCGGGTGTTGCAGGAAGAAATGGCCGCACTGAAAGCCTTGCCTCCTTCTGTGGGTATGGGGCTGGCAATGATCGGTCCAACACTGCTTGAGTTTGGCACTGAAGAGCAGAAGCAGCGTCACCTGCCGAAGATCGTTTCCGGTGAAGTACGTTGGTGCCAGGGTTACAGTGAACCAGGCGCCGGTTCTGATTTGGCGGGATTGCAGACAAAAGCGGTGCTGGATGGCGATCATTTTGTGTTGAACGGGCAGAAGATATGGACGACGGGCGCGAATCACGCGGATTGGATGTTTGCGCTGGTCAGAACCGACACTGACGCGCCGAAACACGATGGCATTAGTTTTGTACTGCTTGAAATGGATCAACCCGGGGTTACTGTCAAACCCATCCAGCTGATCTCAGGTTCCTCGCCGTTTTGCGAAACCTTCTTTGATAATGCGATTGCACATAAGAATGATCTTGTTGGCGAACTCAACAAAGGCTGGACGGTCGGCAAACGCCTGCTGCAATACGAAAGATCGGCATCTTCTGTCCGTACCAAAAAGAAAGGTAAGCCTGTAAATCCCTACGCGACCATCGCTAAAGAGTATCTTGGTGAAGACAATGGTCGTATTGCTGATGCGACGATGCGGGAAAAAATCACCAGACAAACGATGCTGGAGAAGTCGCTGCAGCTGACGATTCAGCGAGTTTCGGATGAAAGTAAATCGGGCAAGGCACCAGGTGCCACAACTTCGATTTTCAAACTGGTGGGTTCGACCGTAGCGAAGGAAAGTTCTTCTTTGAAATCAGAGTTGCGGGGTTTTTCCGGTATTGGCTGGGAAGGCGCTGGCTTTACCGAAGACGAAGTCGAGGCGACTCGAAGCTGGCTGCGCGACCGCGCGGTGACGATCTACGGCGGTACCAATGAAGTTCAGATGAATATCATCAGTAAACGAGTGCTTGGGCTGCCGGACTAAAATCGCCTCGAGCAAGCTGATAGCTTGCTGTTTTAGTTGCGTGGTGAGTTTCTGCGAGTGCGAATGGTCGGTGTGGCATCGAGCGGGTCTTCGGGCCACGGATGTTTCGGATAACGACCTTTCATTTCTTTTCTAACCTCCGGGTACACATCCCGCCAGAAGGTTTCAAGCGACTGGGTGACCTGTAACGGTCGACCCGCAGGTGACAGAAGGTGAATCATAAGAGGTACTTCACCGTTCATGATTGTGGGTGTGGTGGTGCATCCAAACATGGTCTGCAGTTTTGTCGCGAGCACCGGTGGATTTTGTGAGTAGTCGATTTTCACCGTATTGCCTGGCGGTACGCTGAGTTCACTTGGCGTCAGCTTCTCGATCTGCTGTTGTTGTTCCCAGTTCAGCTGATCTCTCAGGATCGAGACGAGGTCGAGTTTCCCTATGTCGCTCAGTCGAGTGACATTCGTCAGGTAAGGACCCAACCACTCATCGAGCGACTGCATGAGCGCTGCATCAGATTGATCTGGCAGCGAGTCATCCAGTGTCGCTGCCAGCGAGACTCTTGTCTGCCAGTTCTTTACCTCTCGCGAAAAGGCGAGGAAATCTGGCCCTTCTTCACGGATATAGTTGATGATCGCCGCGACGCGTTCTTCCGGTGCAACATTCTCGAGCGGTTTCTTTGACAGGATAAGCTGACCGATCTGTCGTCTTTCCTCTGCGACGAATCTGTCTGCCTTTTTGTCCCAGTTGAGCATTGTTCTATGGGTGACCTGTGACGACAGGAGGCCTTCGAACAACTCAGCTTTTAATGGTGCGGCGGTGCGGATCACATCACCGCGACTCCTCGCCATACCGCTGACCTCTGCAACAGCGAGCCAGGTATTTTTTTCCAGTAGCTGTTTGTCTGCAAAGGAGACACTGCGACCATTCGCCAACTGGTAACCGCCCTTGTGACGTCGCCTTGCAATTCGGTCCGGGTAGGCGCAGGCAAGAAGATAACCAGCCACTTCAGCCTCCGGAATAATGGTGGTTTGCCCGATATTGTTAACACTATCAGCCAGTTGGTTTGCCAGATTCCGGGTTCGCTGGTACCAGCCGCGATGGCGACCGGGGCACGGTCTTTCTCCAGCCAGGACTTCCAGGTGGGTTGTGATATCGGGATTTTCCTGGGCGAGGGGGTTGCGATCGCTCAGGACTGCCGCAAGCAAAGCTGCTTTTTCCGTGTTGCCGGTTTCTGCACCCCTGATCAGCAGGTGTGCCAGGCGAGGATGTGCCGGCACAGCAGCCATGGCTTCGCCATGCTCACTCAAGGAGGTGAGATCAGGGTTTAGCGCGCCAAGTTCATTCAGCAGCGACACAGACTGGTCCCAGTTACCTTCTTTTGGCGCGTCAACAAAACCCAGTTCGTCCGGGGATTGAAACCCCCACTGGAACAATTGCAGCACCATCCCTGCCAGGTCGGCCTTGTGTATCTCTGGCGTGGTATGAGGCGCAAGTTGATCCTGTTGTTGTGATGACCAGAGTCGATAGCAACGACCCGGCTCAAGTCGACCAGCTCTCCCGGCTCGCTGGGTGGACGAACCTGCCGATATTTTGACCGTCTGTAGTCGACTCATTCCGGTGCCCGAATCGAAACCTGGTTCCCTCGCCAGGCCAGAATCGACGACAACATTGATGCCTTCGATGGTAAGACTCGTCTCTGCGATGTTAGTCGCAAGGACAATTTTGCGACCGCCAGTAGCAGGTTCTATCGCGGCCTGCTGTTCTGCGAGCGACAGGTTGCCGTACAGGGGGTGCAGGCTGATGGATGAATCCAGTTTCTCACTTAGCCTGTCGAATGCCTGGCGAATCTCCCCCTGGCCAGGGAGGAAAACCAGCAGGCTGCTGTCAGGGTTATCCTTTACAGCCTTTAGCGTTGTTTCGACAACTCGATCGACAATCCTGTCTCGAGGTTGGCTTGCTCTGCCATAGACGATGTCGACAGGATGCATACGACCGTCACTGCGGACCACTGGTGCATCCATCAGGTCGTTCAGCTTCTCGCTATCCAGCGTTGCGGACATGGCAATGAGGCGCAGGGGATCGTCGACACGGAAAATCTCACGCATCTTCAGGCAGACCGCCAGGGCAAGATCACTGTCGAGGTTACGTTCGTGAAACTCATCGAAGATGACGAGACCGATGCCCTCCAGTGAAGGATCATTCTGTAACATTCGACTGAAGACACCTTCCGTGGCCACTTCAACCTTTGTCTGCCCGCTGACCCGGGTTTCATGCCGCATCCGATAACCAATGGTCTTGCCCGGGGGCTCACCAATCATGGATGCCATCCTGTGCGCGGCGGTTTTTGCCGCGAGGCGACGAGGCTCCAGCATGATGATCTTGTTGTAGCCCAGCCAATCTTCTTCCATCAGCGCGAGCGGTACCTGGGTCGTTTTACCTGCGCCCGGTGGCGCTTCGATGATGAGGTTCAGTTCATCGCGGAGAGTGTTTTTGATATCGCCCAGGACATCGTTGATGGGTAGATCTGGCAGGTCCATGGCCCGATCAAACTGCCTGCTCTGCCTGTAGCACTGTGCTGCCAAACTGTAGTTTCACCATCTGGGCGTAGACGGCATTACGGGTGACCAGTTCCTCGTGCCGACCAATATCCAGGATGGTGCCCGAATCGAGCACGACAATTCTGTCTGCTTCGAGCACCGTGGCGAGGCGATGCGCGATCACGAGAGTGGTTCTGTTTTCCTGGAGCTTGTCGAGGGCCTCCTGCACCAGCCTTTCACTTTCAGCATCCAGCGCGCTGGTAGCTTCGTCCAGTAGCAATATCGCCGGGTCTGCGAGGATTGCCCGGGCGATGGCAATCCGCTGTTTCTGCCCGCCAGACAACCTGGCGCCTTTCTCTCCGAGATAGGTATCGTAACCATTCGGAAGATTTCTGATGAACTCATCTGCTGAAGCCGCGATAGCCGCTGCGCGAACCTGCTCATCACTGGCGTCTGGCCGGCCGAACCGGATGTTGTCTGTTGCGCTCTCACCGAAGATGACACACTCCTGTGGCACCAGTGCCATGGTGCCCCGGACGTCCTGCGGGTCTGCCAGGTTGATATCGATGCCATCAACCAATAGACGTCCCTGCTGCGGATCGTAAAACCGGAGCAGCAACTGAAAAATGGTACTTTTACCGGCGCCGGAAGGTCCGACGAATGCCACGTGTTCTCCGGGTTCTATTTCGAGACTGAAGTTGTTGATTGCCAGCTCACCAGGTCGGGAAGGGTAGGAGAAATTTACCTGATCAAACTTCACTGAACCTGAGGCGGGGCTGGGCAGTGGCACCGGGTGTTCCGGCGGGTGAATCGCTGGCTGCATTTCCAGAAGCTCTGTCAGCCGCTCCATTGCGCCCGCTGCTCTCTGCACTTCACCCCAGACTTCACTCAAAGCTCCGGCGGAGAAACCCACGAACATGGCATACAAAACGAACTGCCCCAGCTCGCCACCGGTGATGTCTCCCTGCAGAACGGCCTGAGCACCAATCCAGAGTACAAAAATCAGGGCCCCAAACACGCTGACCGTGGCTACAGTTGTCATCAGCGCTCGCACCCTGATTCGCCGGACGGCTGTGGTGAAACTGAGATCAATCGCATGACTGAAGCGATCTACCTCCAGTTGCTCAGCTACAAATGACTGCACGGTTTGTGCGTTGCCCAGGATCTCTGCCGCCTGGCCGCTGGCATCTGCAATCCTGTCCTGTGAGTCCCTGGATAATCGTCGCAGCCATCTGCCGACGGCAATGATCGGGAGTACAACAAACGGGAAAATCAGCATGAGAATGCCCATCAGTTCGATGTTGGTGTATGCCAGAAGAATCAGCGCGCCGACGAATTGAATGGAGGAGCGCAGCACAATGGAAAGGCTCACCCCTGAAACCGACTGAATCAGTGTGGTGTCAGCCGTCAGTCGCGACAGCACCTCACCCATCCTGGTGGTTTCAAAGAAACCGGGATCCATATAGACCACATGGGCAAAAACCTGGCTGCGCACATCAGCAACAACCCGCTCACCCAACCAGTTGACGAAGTAGGCCCGTGCTGCACCAAAAAAACCAATCGCCAATGCAAACAGCAGCAGTACAAAAAAGTACCTGTCGACGTTGGCAGCATCTTCTGCAGAAAAGCCGTGATCAATAACGTTTCTTACCGCGATGGGCATCGCGAGCATCGCTGCTGATGAAATCAGCAGCGCCACCATCGCGATGATCAGGGTGCCTTTGTAAGGCGCGATAAAAGGAACCAGCGACTTAAGTGGCTGCAGGGACTTTCCTTTTTCCCGGGATTGCGGGTCAGTCTCGCTCATCACCCATAGATACACAGGTATGCTGTGTCGATAGGCACCTGTAATTGAAATTTGCTGTCACCCGGCACCATGAATGATTCACCATCCTTAAAAGATTGCCATGTGTCGCTGCCGGGCAGTTGGACGACGAGTTCGCCGGCAACAACCCGCATTTCTTCAGGGTCCCCGGTGCCAAATTCATACTCACCTTTTGCCATGACACCGACGGTACAGGGCTTATCGTGCCCCTCGAGAGCCAAAGACTGCACATTGCCGTCAAAGTATTCATTATGTTTGATCATTCTTCATGTCCTGCCGAAGTTGGAATTTCGTGCATCATAGCAAAACGGCTGTTTCGTCCGGTTTCGTACCGCCAGTCGATTGGCTCAACGTTACCCGGGTTTCTTTGAAATGTTTTCGGTAGGCAAGGGTGCTGATGACCGCGACAACGATGATGGCAATCAAAGTAGTTAACAGGCGATCAGACACCGATGTTGGCACTCAGGCGGGATATCAGCCCGTTTCGTAAATCAGGGTATCAACGCTGCCGTCCCAGGCTTCATGTCGTTCCTTCAGTCCCTGGAACATGTCACGGATGATGGGTGCGTCGCCATGGAGCTCCACGTAGCAGCCCATGTCCTTGCGGCAGTCCATGTAGGCGACGTAGTCCCCACCCCAGAGGGTACAGGCAGTCTCGTATCCAGCATCATTGAACCGCTTGATCTCACCCTGAACGTCATGCACCAACAGGCCAATATGGTGAAACCCGTTTTCCCCTTTTGCATACATGTCGCGGTAGATTGACGGTGTATCGTCGTGCTGTGCAATGAACTGAATGTGCGCCGGCCCGGCCTGGCCAAAGGCATAACTCACATCAGCCTCAACATGTTCGCCTTTATAGCGAAAGTTTTCGGCAATATGGTGGCGAACTACCTGGAATGGTCCTGCCCCTGTCATCTGATGCCATTTATGGCACGCTTCGTCTATATCGTCTACAAAGTAGGCATATTGCCAGATTGGGTGTCGAATAAGGCTCATGGAAGGTACCCCACTTTCAAAGGTCACGTTGGATATTAACCATATCAGACCGGGGCGCGTTTATCAGGCAAAGTGCTGGTAGACTTCAATGTAAAACAACGACGGGAGGAAAACCTTGTCTGTAGAAAATGCTGAGAGATTTATTCGTTTTCTGAAAAATGACCCAGCGCTCAGAGCCAGGGTCAATGAGGCCGGCTGGGAAAATTTTCAGGAAGTTTCTGCTGGTGCCGGAGCGTCGTGTACCTCTTTTGAGGTCGTCGCGGCGCTGATCCGCGAGATCGAGGGTAACCAGTACGGCGAAGGGGCCTGGGTCGAAGAATGACACAAGTACACGAGCAGCGGAGACAACCATGGCAACGGTGCTGACTAACACAAGCCAGTTTGAATGTGACGAGTCAGAAGGTGGGTTATGGATGTCGGCCCAGGAGATGGCCTCTCAACTCGACTGGGAATTGAAGCCCGAAGGATTCTGCCAGGGGGACACCTGCGTGCCTGTCCCGCCTGACCGGATACACGAGTTCATACGGGACGATCAGGTAAATGTATCCGCGTTTTGGCAGCATCTGGGTCGCCCGGTTGCCAGCTCGACATCCAGTGATGTTGCGGTGCTTGGTGAAAGCGCAACCGAACGCAATGATGCCTTGTTGAGCCTCGAAGCGCCGGACTTCACGCTGCCGGACTTCAATGGGAAGTTGCACTCACTCACCGATTTCAGGCGTCAACGGGTACTGTTGATCACCTGGGCATCCTGGTGAGGATGTCGTCATGATCTGCCAGTTTGGCAGACACTGTTTGAAAGCGTGCAGGAACAGGATTTCCAGATCGTCTCAGTCGCTATGGATTCCGACATCGAAGCTGCTCGTCCCTGGGTTGAAGAAGCATCCCCGACCTACATCACATTAGTCGATCAGAATCACTTGTTGTCGTCTCTCTACAACATGGTGAATGTGCCGCAGGCAGTCTGGATCGATGAATCCGGAAAGATAGTGCGCCCGACAGAATCTGGCGGGTCGATTGATATCCTGCGTGAATTCGATCCCGAGATAGGCGGTTTCAAGCCTGAAGCACAGCAACGTGCGCAAGCTGCCAAGGCGACTTATCTGGAAGCGGTAAAAGACTGGGCGATAAACGGCTCAGCAAGCCGGTTTGCTTTCGATGCGCAGGCATCCCGTGCCCATACGGAAACCATGGACGACAACGCGGCAGAAGCTCATGCCTGGTTCCGCCTGGGGCAGCACCTGATGAATCACAATCGTCAGGAAGAAGCCGACGCCGTGTTTCAACTCTGTCGGGAAAAACACCCTGATTCCTGGAACATCTTTCGGCAGACCACGGAAAAAATGGATACGGGTATCGCCGCCGGTGAGGGATTCTGGAACAAGGTGATGGCCCTGGGTGAAAAAGAGTATTACAAGTCGGTTGATATGGACGGTATGCCATAAGCCCACCGAAACGTGTTTAGTCTGAATTTCTCTAACCATTCTCCGCGGTCCGCATCCCTATTGCTTGCAGTTTGCGTTTCGCTAGTTGGGCTATCGGGCTGCAACAGCGTCAGTGTTGAAGAGTGGATTGCTGTTGCCGAAGACCCGTCACGGGCTGAAGATCTGATCCGACGACAGGGTGTCTATTACGCGACAAATCCTGAAAGATTGAGCGCTGATATCAAAGACTTTGAGTTAAGGCTTAAAGCGTTCAGGCAACAGATCGATACGCTTTGGGGCAGCGATGATGACGCGCGGGCCGGACCAAAAGACTACGTTAAATATACGGATCAGTACTACAATCGTGCGCACATCGACTTTGCGGCGGGTGAAGTGATTGTCGAGACCATCGCACCGAATTCGCAACGCCGTTATCTCAAAAAAGCCATTGTCACCACACTGCTCACGCCAGATGATCCACGGCAGGTTGATCTGTTTTCGGAAGCAGACCCGGGGGCGGGAGGCACACCTTTCCTCTCTAAACAGGTTGTCGATCATCATCAGCAGCCTGTCTTAAATCAACAGCAGGCCGAAGGCTATGCCTCTTACCTGGTGGACAATCGGTTGCGTGAAGTCACAATCGGCAAGAGATCCGGCTTGCGCGTTGTTTTTCCTTTAGTGCCTTCTCACGATGATATCCGGGCTTACAAGTATGCTGATCTCGTGCGTCGGTACAGTCGCAAGTACAACATTACCGAAAGCCTGATTTACGGGGTGATCAAGACGGAAAGCAGCTTTAACCCGTTTGCGGTCAGCCACGCGCCCCCATACGGACTCATGCAGATCTTACCGGGTACGGCAGGTCGAGACGTTTTTGAACGGGTTAAGAAAATAGAAGGCCAACCGAACCCGCAGGATCTGTACGACCCTTCGTACAATATCGATATCGGTACTGCCTATCTCAAGATTCTGCAGGATGATTACCTTGCTCAGGTGAAGGACAGCAACGCCCGGCGTTACTCCGTCATCTCGGCATACAACGGTGGTGCAGGAAATGTTTTCAGGACGTTCTCTACGGATCGCGATCGGGCGCTGGCGCGAATCAATCAGCTCTCTGCCCAGGAAGTTTTTCGACAGTTAAACCAGAACCATCCGAAACTTGAATCGCGCAGATATCTAGTGAAGGTCTCTGAGGCTCAGCAGGAGTTCTGGCGCAATGATGGTTTTGTGGAGTAGTTGGATCGATGGTTAGAGAATCAGTGACCAGAGAGTTTTCTGGCTCTAAATGACCGACCTTTTACTTTGCCTTCCTGGAGCACCTTCAATGCTTTGTTGGCACAGGAACTTTTGATCGCGACGAATGAAGAGAGATCGAAGATCTTGATTTTGCCGACTTCCTTCCCTTCGATACCACCCTTGACCGTTAGTGCGCCGCGAACGTCATTCGATTCGCCCATTGCCACCTTTACCTGATACCCGGCAGTTTCTATCACCGGCATGTCTTCTGACCGGACAAGGCGGGATTTCGGCGTCTCGAATCGATCTTGTTGTGAGACGTTGACGAATAATTGAAAGCCATGGGTGCGAGCGTTCGCGCGAGGGTATTCATCATGAATCGCACCGCTGCCTGCGGCGAGCCAGTAAATGTCTCCGGGTCTCAGATCGAAATCGTTTCCCAGTGAATCTCTATTGTGGAAATGGCCTTCACCGTCTTCGAGCAACAAAGTCACGGCAGACATACCCGCGTGGGGGTGTATGCCAAATGTGTGAATTCTCACTAGATGCGTGACACATCCAGTTCTTTTCTAATAGCTAGATTTAGAGGAGAACATAATGACAAAAGCACAGCAAGCGAGGCTGGTGGCCTGGGGCATGCAGTTTGTCTGGCCGATAAAAGCAGAGTATCGAATCCTGTTTGTCGATGAGGATTACGCAACGACGATCATCGGACGCAGCAAGCGGGACTACGTCTGGACCATGGCACGTTCACCTGATATAAGTGAATCAGACTACCGCACGCTGGTGAGCATCATTGAAGCTGAGGGCTACGATGTAGAAAAACTTCGGCGCGTTCCACACAACAACAATGATCCAGTTTAAGGGAATGGTACGTAAACAAAACATGAAAGTTCCATGCCCTGCAAATCATATCGATGACCATTCATGGTTCTATGACTGCGCTCAATGCACGGAGACGTACAGATATGGCTAGTATCGCTGTGATAGGCAGTGGCATATCGGGCCTGACGGCAGCGCACTACCTGCAGCGCCGGCATCAGGTCACGCTGTTTGAAGCCGATGACCGCCCCGGTGGTCATACCGATACGCACAGCATCAAGGTCGATGGCTGCGAGATCAACGTGGACACCGGCTTCATCGTGTTCAATGACCGCACCTACCCGAACTTTATTCGACTTATTGAATCACTCGGCGTAACGGCAACAGCGACCGAGATGAGTTTCAGCGTCAGCGGCGCCGGGTTCGAGTACAACGGTCACAACCTGAATACGCTCTTCGCGCAGCGCAGCAACCTCGTCAAACCCCGCTTTCTGCGGATGGTCAGGGATATTCTGCGCTTCAACGAGCAGGCCCGGTCACTGAACGAGGCTGACCAGCAACTCGATACCGGCAGCTACCTTGAGAAGCACCAATACAGCGAGGCCTTCTGCAATCATTACCTGCTGCCAATGGCCGCTGCCATCTGGTCCACAGGTAGCGAGCCAGTTCGCCAGTTTCCGATTGCTGCACTGGTACGTTTCTTCGAACATCACGGCCTGATGGACCTGAAGAACCGACCGCAGTGGCGAGTCATTGACGGCGGCTCTCGTAGCTACGTCAGGAAAATCGTTGATGGCCTTCAGGACTTGCGCCTTGGCTGCCTCGTCAGTTCAATTCGACGAGACGCTGACCAGGTCACACTCACGACACCAGCTGGTACAGAGCAGTTCGATTTTCTGGTACTGGCAGTGCACAGCGATCAGGCGCTCAAGCTGCTGAGCGACCCTTCTGACAGTGAATCCTCACTGCTCAGCCAGATGATATACACACCCAACCAGGTAAAGCTGCATTCCGACGCCAGCATCATGCCGCAACGACCACTCGCCTGGGCCAGCTGGAACTATCATCTGGACCGTGACACCCGGCAGGCAGCGCTCACCTATGACATGAACCGGCTGCAGCATCTGCCAGTGAAAACACCTGTGCTGGTCACGCTGAACGACCCAGGTCTTATCGATGACGCGAAGGTCATCGACACTTTCGAGTACGCCCATCCTTTCTACGATCACGCGATGCTGGATGCCCAGTCATGCTGGCAGATGATTTCCGGGCAGAACCGCACCTACTACGCCGGAGCTTACTGGCACAACGGATTTCATGAAGACGGCGTTGTCAGCGCACTGAATGTCTGCCGACAGCTGGGTGTCTCAGTATGCTGAGCAGACTTTACGAGGGGCGGATCACCCACCACCGCAATGAGCCCGCGCACAGCTTTAGCTACCCCGTCTGGTACGCCTACCTGCATCTGGATGAAATCGATACGTTCTGTCGCACCAGTCGCTGGTTGTCACACGAGCACTTCAATTTTCTGGCTTTTTATCGCGAGGACTATCTGCCCGGCGGTGATTCGCTGAAGGATGAAGTCTGTGCCCTGCTTCAACAACACAGGGGTCGAACCTTCAACGGCGACATCTATCTGCTCACCACGCTGCGCCAGCTAGGTTATGCCATGAACCCCATCAGCCTTTACTACTGCTTCGAGACAGGCACATCGCAACCTGTTCACATCATCGCCGAGGTACACAATACCCCCTGGGGTGAACGGTACACTTACGTCCTCGATGCAGACCAGGCCGCACAGAGCAAGGCATTTCACGTGTCGCCTTTCATGCCGATGAACCTGGAGTATCAATTCCATCTGCCCACACCGGCAGCATCACTCAACGTCGGCATTCAGCTGACGCAGGCTGACCAGCCCGTGTTTGGCGCACACCTGGCACTGAGAGAGCAGCCGGTCACGCAGCAAAACCTGCACAGACTGCTGATCCAGCATGGCTGGCAGTCAGTAAAAACCATCACACGAATTTATTTTCAGGCACTGCGACTGTGGATGAAGAACGCGACGTTCTTTGCGCATCCGAAACGCATGCAGCCAAAAAGGACCTGAGGAACAGCACACCATGAGCACAAACACCCTGCCGTCACCAGCGCTGAAGGACAGCCATTCAGCGAAAGTGAGCACGACCATGGCCGCAAGGCTGGTCCATCATCTACTCGGCAACATCCGCACCGGATCGTTGGCGCTCGTCAATCGGCAACAGCAGTTGACCTTCGGGACAGATCCGACGCTAAACGTCACAGTGAACATCCACGCCGATGCCGTGTACAACAAGATTCTGCAGGGAGGCGCCATTGGTGCTGCAGAAGCCTACATGGACGGCGACTGGACCACAGACAATCTCACAGACCTCATTCGCCTGATGCTGCGCAACCGATCACTGCTGGAGCAGATGCAGTCAAGAATGTCCTGGCTGCGGCGAGTCGCTCACGGACTGTATCATCGATCCCGGCGCGACACGGTAACCGGCAGCAAACGCAACATCGCCGACCACTACGATCTGGGCAACGGGTTTTTCCAGCTGTTCCTGGACCCGACCATGATGTACTCGTCCGGCGTATTCAAGCATGTTACGGACAGCATGGAGCAGGCCTCTACCAACAAGCTCGACATCATCTGCCAGAAACTGCAGCTGACCCCAGACGATCACCTGCTGGAGATCGGCACCGGCTGGGGAGGACTCTCACATCACGCGGCCCTGCACTATGGCTGCCGCGTGACCACCACCACGATCTCCGAGGAACAGCATCAGTATGCGGCGAGGCAGATCGCCGAGGCAGGACTCGGTGAGCGGGTCACCTTGCTGAAAAAGGACTACCGGCATCTGACGGGCACCTACGACAAGCTGGTGTCCGTCGAGATGATTGAAGCAGTCGGACTGGAAAACCTGCCGGTCTTTTTCGAGAAGTGCGCGTCATTGCTGAAACCGGAAGGCCAGATGCTGCTGCAGTCCATCACCATTGCCGATCAGCGCTATGAGGCTGCCAGCAATTCCGTCGATTTTATCCAGCGGTACATCTTCCCCGGCGGCGCCCTGCCCTCGGTCACAGCACTCCTAAAGACAGCCACTGAGGCAACCGACCTGCGCAGCTTTGCGCTGGAAGACATTACCGAACACTATGCCGAAACCCTGCATCGCTGGCGCAAAGCCTTTCTAAAGGCACTGCCAGAGGCTCGCCAGATGGGTTTCGACAATCACTTCATCAGGATGTGGGACTACTACCTGGCCTACTGCGAGGGTGGCTTTCTCGAGCGAGCCATCGGCTGCATACACGTGCAGTTCCACAAGCCCGGATTCCGGAGGACACTGACATGAAAACTGCCATCGCTATTGCCGAGGCCGGCTATGCGCCGGACTATCTGACCCGCAAGGGAATCCGCATGCTGCTCAAGGATCGCATCAAGAAGCAGCAACTGACCGATATCAAAGAGGTTGTGCGCCAGATGAGCGAGGGTCCGTTGGCGCTGCACACGGATTCCGCCAATGCACAGCACTACGAGGTTCCAGCCTGCTTCTTTGAACTGATGCTGGGTGAACAACTGAAATACAGCTGCAGCTTCTATGACACTGACGACGCGTCGCTTCAGGCAGCGGAAACCAGGATGCTTGAGCTGACCATCGACCGCGCCGGCCTGACCAACGATATGGACATCCTGGAGCTGGGCTGTGGCTGGGGATCACTGACACTGGCGATGGCAGAACGTCTGCCCGGGTCACGGATCACGGCCGTCAGCAATTCAAACAGCCAGCGGGAGTTCATTGAAGAGCGAGCCAGCAAGAAGGGCCTCGACAATATCACCGTGGTCACTTCTGATATCAACGATTTCAGCACCGGCGATCAGTTTGACCGGGTTGTCTCCATCGAAATGTTTGAACACCTGCGCAACTATCGCCACCTGTTCGAATTAGTCTCCAACTGGCTGAAGCCGGACGGCAAGCTGTTCTTTCACATCTTCTGCCACCAGCATTCGCCCTACTTTTTCAGCAATGATTCGGACGGCGACTGGATGGCCAGGCACTTCTTCACGGGCGGCACCATGCCATCCTGGGATCTGCCCATGATGTTCTCGGACCACCTGACGGTCGAGGATCGCTGGGCAGTCAACGGCAATCACTACGCACTAACCTGCCGCGACTGGCTCAGAAACCTGGATGAACGTCAGCAGGAATGTCTGGAAGCCCTGGCAGCGGGCGACAATCCCGAGCCCGCGATCCGCCAGTTTCATCGCTGGCGCATGTTCGTGATGGCGTGTGAGGAACTGTTTGCCTGGAACGAGGGTAACGAATGGTTCGTCGGGCACTACCTGATGCAGCCGAACAAGGCCAACTGAATGCGGCAGCCTGGTTCCAGGCTGCCATAACATCCGAATCATCAGGCACTACCTGTTGGCTGGATACCGTTGGCTGGATACCGTTGGCTGGGTACGGCTGCCGGCTGTTACTTGCCTACACCTTTACCCTTCTTTTCATCCTTCTTCTTGTCATGCTTCTTGTTGCCACTCTTGCCGTTGCCGGATTGACCGACCGGCACCGAAATCTCAATGGTGGATTCAGCCGTGTTGCCTGCAGCGTCCGCGGCCGTGATCACAATGGTGTACGTGCGGCCATTGCCTTCCCCGTTTCTCTCTGCCCGCAATCTCAATGAATCTGACCGGGGCAGGAAACTGACCACTGGTTCAAAGATCGAACTGGCAACTTCACCACCCGCCGCCGTCGTAACAAGAATATCGCCCGTCGTGTTGCCGTCGTCGTCCCCATTGTCTGATTCGGAACTGACAGCCATCGCGGTGAGCATCAACGCTTCATCAACAATATCAGTGGCCGCAATCGTCATATCAATATGGACATACTTGTGATTCGGCGGTGACAGCGAGGTTGTTGAAGAAGATGCCGTCAGTTCAGGTGCTGTGGTATCAACCACCGTGACTGTAAAAGTCTCCATGCTACGATTGCCCGCAAAGTCCGTCGCCTGGCAGCTCACCACTGTTTCACCAACCGGGAAGTTTCCGGACTCGGCATCACAGCTCACAACCGGGTTATCGTCGACGCCGTCCTGTGCACTGGCTTCATCAACAACGACTTCGGCACCTCCTCGCTGATTGCCTTCCATAACGATCGAGGCCGGCACCGACAGTTCAGGCGCAGTCGTGTCCTGAACCAGTACGGCCTGTGCGCCTTCCGACACGTTGCCGTTCGCATCAACCGCTCGCCAGATAACCATTGTCGTGCCAAGCGGAAAATGCGCCGGCGCGTTGCTGGTTACCGAGACGGGGAAAATATCTATCGCCGATGCCGCATCCAATGACACTGGTGTCAGAAGACCTGTGGCCTCGACCAGGCTCAATCACTTACCGGTTGGCGTTTGGCCGAAATGTCGGGAAGAAAGCCTTGACGTTGCAGGCCGTTCCGGTGGGCGACGGTCAGGCAAGATCAACAGATCTCGTCAGTAAACAAGCTGGTTTTTCTCTACATGCAGGTGTGGCCTGCAAGTCCAATCAGCGTAAGAAACTCGAGCGCCTTTGTAGGTATGTGGCAAGGCCTGCGATCTCGGA
>JADHNI010000120.1 GCA_016779585.1 Pseudomonadales bacterium | reverse complement strand
GTATGGGTTTCCTGGGGCCGGTGTCTGCATCTTCGTCAGGTTTTGCATCCTGTTCCCGACGAACGATATCCACCATGCCATCACTCGCCTCTACCAGTGTAAGGTAATAACCCTGGCCACGCAGCCGATCCAGTCTTAACTCAACGTTGACATCGCTTGCATTGACTTCAAACGCTTCACCCGAAAGGGAGAATCCTGTGCCTCGTGCGCGTAGAACTTTTCCCGGGAAAATTTCCAGCGAATCGAGTTCCAGTTGCAGGTCGAAACGCTTGTCGAGGAATAGCTGCGCTATGGGTATTTTCTGTGACCAGGTGAGGATGCAGATCAGCAGGAGGGATGCGAGTGAGATCAGCAGTTTTTTCATTTCTTGCTATCGTTTCTCTTTGTAGAGCCGAGCCACCCAGGTCATGGTTGGGTGATCGCAATACCTGTCGAGCAGTAGCTGGAAGGATGCTAATACGGGTTCGGGTTTCGCCATATCTGGATGATCCGGGTTGATCAATGTCGCCAGCAATGACGCGGCTGTCAGGTCAGCCGCCGTGAACATGTTGCCCACCAGGTATCCGGTTTCAGCGGTAGCCTCTGCTATGTCGTCGAGATATGCCGCAACAGTTTGCTCGGCTCGCTTAAGATTCTCCGGATTAACGCCATTGGCTTTGGCGATCACCGGCTTCAGCAAGGGAAACATCAGGCGGTAGAAAAACAGTTTGATCGCAGATTTTTGTTTACCGAACACGCTGACCAGGTAGCTCGTGTGGTTAATCATGCTGGCGAATACCAGGCTTCGCACAGCTGGACCCAGTTCAGTATCAAGTCGCTGGCACCATGTAAGTGCCGCCTGCCTTTCCGAATCATTAGCGGGGAATAGGGCAGGTTCGGGTTGATGCTGTTCGATAAACTCAAGAATGGCAGTGGAACCGGAGATGATTTCGCGGTCCCATTCCAGCACCGGGGTTGCACTCTGCCCCGACAACTTTTTCATTTGTGGAATATGGGGGACCCGGCAGATAGCCGAGCCTGGTGTGCGCAACGTTTTTGTAGTCGAGTGCCCAGCGTGCCTTCTCGTTGAAGTGAGAAGAAGAGAACTGGTGAAGAATCACGCTGGCCATGAATCGCATCTATCCGTCGACAGGTGCGCATCATGGCATAAAGTTGTCAGTGGGTCAGGCGTTTGCCAGTCGGTAGTCGTCCAGAATTTCGCGATAGGTTTCGGGCGGGGTTATGCCCAACTCCTGTCGAACCTCTTCCAGGGGTTTGGCGAGCAGGTGCTCCCAGTACTGCTGTGGTAACCACGCTGCACGTTTGCCTGCGCGGAACGCACGCCAGGATGCCTTGTAGACACCGCTGCCCAGTTCACGGGCGATCTTGATGGTGCCGATAAATGCAATCAGACCGAGACCACGATTGCCAGTCTGGGCATAGGTAAAGGAAAGTAGGCAGGCCTCTCCGAAGGTGTCACGACCATAACCGGTCAGAACGTGCCAGAGATCATGCTGGTCCCGCATGCGTTGTGCGAACAGTCGAAGATCCGGGTCCAGGATTTCCTCATCCCGCTCACTCGCTTCCACCAGGCCGTCTGCGGTCAGCTGCTCGGTTTCAACAAAGTTCAGGTAAGCACGGCCCAGGCTGCCGGGTTCCATTTCACGCAATGCATCACGGTTCTTCAGGGTTTCAAGCAGTTCGTGCTTTTCGCCCAGGATTCTGCGGCCGGTTTCGGTCTTCCTGAAGCGCTGGAACGCATCGAACAGGGCATTGCCCGACATGGCCTTGATGATCTCGAAAACCTCTTCTGTCTTCTCGGGATCAGCAATCAGTTCTTTCAGGGCACGCATGGCCACCAGGGGTTGCATGCGCTGTGGTTCGTATTTGGTTTCGGTAGTCATAGGTGATACTGTGGTTGCTATTAACAATGATGTCAATAATAATGTTATCAACATGAATGTCGATAGTGCCGATACGAAAAAAGCCAAAAGAATCCGGCGAACCCCTGAAGAAGCCAAGTCATTGATTTTAAAGGTGGCAGCGGACCGTCTTGCTGAGTTTGGCCTTGAAGGGCTTAACATCTCGGGTGTATCAAAAGCTGCGGGTATTTCCCATGCCACGGTGATCCACCACTTCGGTTCGACGGCTGCGATGCGTGAAGCATTGTTACACCAGATGACCCGGGATCTGCTCTCGGATGTCGTTGAGGCGTTAAATCACCAGGAACCCCCTGAGCAGATACTAAGGCGTCTCTTTTCTACCCTGTCACAGGACGGTCACGGAAAGCTGCTGGCGTGGCGCGCTGTTGAACACCAGGAAATCAATGAGGGAGCCGAATCAGGACACCTGTTCCAGAGTGTGATTGCCGCACTCGCCGACCAGGCAAGTGGCGTCGATGATGCCAGGCAGATCGTTTACCTGGTGGCGCTGGCTGCGCTGGGTCAGAGTATCAGTGGCGATATCGTGCAGAGCCTTATTGGAATGACGGCTGACGAAACGGACCGGTTCCCCGCCTGGCTCGCGAAGACCATTGGCGACATATAACAGCTATTCCCCAATGTCACCCGCACGGGGATGGTTTTAACGGCGGGCATGTTGAACAATAGTGGCCTTCCCTAAAGGAAGCTCTGCAAACAGACAAGGATCCCCCATGGCACTTTCTTTTTATGACATTACTGTTCCCAACTACCTGCAGATTCTGAACGCGGTATCAGGGGTGCTCGAGAAGGGCAAAGCACACTGTGAAGAAAACGGCATCAGCCTGGACGATGTCGTCGCAACCCGTCTGATAGATGATATGAATCCTTTCCGGTTCCAGGTGATCTCTGTTGTTCATCATTCCGAAGGCGCTATGAAAGGTTATGAGTCCGGAGAGTTTGCACCACCTAACGGATATGGTGAGCCGGATTACGCCGGCCTGCAGGCTCTGGTTCAGGGTGCCATCGACTATATTTCTTCGAAGGACGAGGCAATGGTGAACAGTTGGCAAGGTGGCCAGGTTACCTTCAAACTTGGTGGTAACGAACTGCCGTTCACAACTGAAAACTTCGCACAGACGTTTTCCATGCCGAACTTCTATTTCCATGCGGCCACCACGTACGACATCCTGCGGATGAAGGGCGCGCCGCTCGGTAAGCGAGATTTCCTGGGTGCCATGCGTATGGGCGTGTGATGTCATCCATCACAGCTAACCCCGCCGAGGAGCTGCTCGGCCATCCCAAGGGACTTTTCATCCTCTTCATGACAGAGATGTGGGAGCGCTTCAGCTACTACGGCATGCGGGCGCTGCTGATCCTTTATCTGACGAAACACTTTCTTTTTGGTGATCGTGAAGCGGGTCTTCTCTACGGAAGTTACGGCTCGCTCGTTTATGCCATGCCCGTGATCGGTGGCCTGATTGCTGACCGGTACCTTGGCTACAAAAAAGCCATCATGTTCGGTGCCAGCCTGCTCGTCCTGGGTCACTTTGGTATGGCGTTTGAAGGTGCACCCTCGCAGGTGGTGAATGGTGAGGTGGTTCGGGAAACCCTGTACGAACAGATATTTTATTTATCCCTGGCATTTATCATCGTCGGTGTTGGTTTCCTGAAAGCGAGCATCTCCACGATCGTCGGCCAGCTCTATGAGGAGCATGACCCGAGACGGGATGCAGGCTTCACGATTTTCTACATGGGAATCAATATTGGTGCCTTTGTCGCCACCCTGGCCTGTGCCTACCTGGGTGAGACCTACGGCTGGAAGTATGGATTTGGCCTGGCCGGAATCGGGATGCTGGTCGGTCTGGTTACCTTTATAGGCGGTGACAAACACCTGCAGGGTGTGGGCGCCCCGCCCGAAGGCGCAAGGCTGTCTGACCGGGTAGCGGGGCTTTCCCGCGAGGTGCTCATTTATGTTTCCGGATTTGCGGCGGTTGTCGTCATCTGGCAACTGATCCAGCGCACCGGTGACCTGGGAATCCTGTTGACACTGTTTGGTGGTGTCGTGGTGAGCTGGGTGATCTGGTATTCACTCTCCCGGTGTACGCCGATAGACCGAGACCGCATGTTGACCATGCTGCTTCTGATTGTGCTGTCGGTATTCTTCTGGGCATTGTTTGAGCAGGCGGGTTCTTCACTCACTCTGTTTACGGACCGTAACGTGAACATGGGTGACTTCTTTACAGCAGGGATGTTCCAGTCATTGAATCCCATGTTCATTATCCTGTTTGCACCGGTGTTTGCCTGGATCTGGGTGAAACTGGCGCAGAAAGATATGGAGCCAAGCACCCCCTTGAAGTTCGGTCTGGGCATCGCGCAGGTCGGCCTGGGTTTTGTTGCCCTCATTATTGGTGCGAGCTTTGCCGGGGAAGACGGCAAGGTTGCCGTCTTCTGGCTGGCCCTGATGTACCTGCTTCATACCACCGGTGAACTTTGCCTGTCACCGGTAGGCCTCTCCATGGTGACACGCCTCAGCGTCGCCCAGGTGGGCGGCATGATGATGGGGGTCTGGTTCCTGTCCAGTGCTTTCGCTGCCTATGTCGCGGGTATGATTGCTGGTGCCATGGCGATTGGCGATGGCGGCGCGGACGTCAGCCTGGGTCTTGAGTCGCTGGCAGTTTACGTAGGTGTGTTTGAGAAACTTGCGATACTGGCAATATCCATCGGGGTTGGCTTGATGATTGTCTCCCCCTGGCTTGCAAAAAAGATGCATTTGGAAGATTAGCCTATGAGTGGTCCTTTATCCGGTATCAAAGTTGTTGATTTGAGTAGCGTCATCTCAGGCCCTGTCGCGACAGTGCTCCTCGCTGACCAGGGGGCTGACGTTATCAAAGTGGAGCCGCCCCAGGGTGATATCGTCAGGAGGATGGGTATGGGGGCAGCCTCACTCAGCCCCGCATTTGTGACTGCCAATCGGGGTAAGCGCTCAATCTGTATTGATCTAAAGGAAGAACGCGGCGTCGAGCTCGTGAAAAAACTCATTGCTGACGCCGATGTTTTTATCCAGAACTTCAGGCCAGGTGTAATCGAAAGCATGGGCCTGGGTTATGACGTTCTGAAGTCGCTGAACCCGAAACTGGTTTTTGTTTCCGTGAGCGGCTTTGGTGAAAAAGGGCCGTATGCGCACAAGCGGGTTTATGACCCTGTTATCCAGGCCTTAACCGGGTTGCCTGATATCCAGGCGGATAGCGAGCGCGCCCGACCCAAGATGGTTCGAACGATCATTCCCGACAAGGTGTCTGCACTGACGACGGCCCAGGCAATTACTGCTGCGTTGCTGGAGCGGGAACGCGGAGACGGCAGCGGACAGCACATCAAGGTTGCGATGGTGGATGCCACCATTGCTTTTCTCTGGCCGGAAGGCCTCGGTGGCCTGACCATTGTTGGCAATGAAGAAAACGTCCGTCGAGGGCAGCTCGCCCAGGACCTGGTATTTGAGACCAAAGATGGTTACATCACCTGCGGAGCAGTATCCGATTCAGAGTGGGAGGGGTTATGCCTTGCACTGGACCGAACGGAATGGATGGATGATGAACGCTTCAACACCCCGTTCGGCCGTGTAAAAAATGCCAGGGCGAGACTCGAAGGCATGTCTGATGTGCTCAAGTCCAAGACCAGCGCCGTCTGGCTGGAGAGACTGGAGGCGCATGATGTGCCTTGCGCTCCAATTTTGAGTCGCCCTGAGATTCTTGAGAACGAACAGATCAAGGCTAACGAACTGATCTTCCAGTACGAACATCCTGGCCTTGGACAGATTCGCCAGCCTCGTCCCGGGGCAAAATTCTCAAAGAGCGACATTCGTACCAAATCCATTGCCCCCGCGCTGGGCGAACACTCGGACGAGGTTCTCAGTGAGCTCGGGCTCAGCGAGGAAGACATCGCCTCGCTGGTTAACAGCGGCGTGATTCATCGCGCAGACGACTCGTGACACGACTGTTTTTGGCAGCGATCCTGGCGCTGCTTGGAGGTTGCCAGAGTCAGCCTCTGCAGTTTGCCCTGATCGGTGATAACCCCTACGACGAAAAAAGTTTTCCCCGCTATGACCGAATGATTCAGCGAATCAACGACAGCGGCGTCGCCTGGGTGATTCACCTGGGTGATATGAAATCCGGCGGCAGTAACTGCAGCGACGGAGACCTGCAGCGCATTTATGACATCAACAGCCAGTTTGAAATACCTTTCGTGCTGACACCGGGTGACAACGACTGGTTCGACTGCAAGCGTGAGTCCGCTGGTGGTTGGGATCGCCTTGATCGGCTGGATAGGCTGCGCGAGATATTTTTCTCGGAGCCCGTGGCGCTCCCCATCGTCAGCCAACGGGATTCCGACAATTTTCGCGACTTCGTAGAAAACGTTTACTGGGTGGACAGCCAGGTGATGTTCGCGACAGTCCACCTGGTGGGCATGACCGGCACCGAAGGCGGCGTTGGCCTGCATCGGGATACGGAAGATGCAGCGATGGCGTGGCTGGGAACCGTTTTTGATGCTGCCATTGAGGCAGAAGCAAAAGGTGTTTTTGTTGCCATGCAGGCGGATATGTATCCGTTTTCCGGTGAACCGCACTGGCTTCGGGAAGTGTGCGGGGCTTGCGCGGATGTCAGGCCCTACTACGAGAGGTTTCACCAGGCGCTGCTCGAGCAAAGTCGCCGTTTCAACAGGGCCATTATGCTGGCCATGGGTGACACACATATCTTCCGGGTGGATAAACCACTTTATGATGGTGGCCAGCTGGTTGAACATGTGACTCGGGTGGAAGCGTTCGGTGCGGATCAGGTGCACTGGGTGCGTATTGAAGTGCATCCGGATTC
>JADHNI010000045.1 GCA_016779585.1 Pseudomonadales bacterium | reverse complement strand
TCAATTGGGTTTGACATGAACAGGTGCTAATTGTAACCTGCGCGACCTCATGCCGAGGTGGTGAAATTGGTAGACACGCTAGCTTCAGGTGCTAGTGGGGGCAACCCCGTGGAGGTTCAAGTCCTCTCCTCGGCACCAAAATTTCAAATTTCCTTCAGCTCTTAGCAACTATCACGGTCTTCGACCTCCACGGGGTTCCCCCGTGTCGCCCTGGGCGGGCCCGTCAACTCCTCTCCTCGGCACCAACATTTCAAATTTCCTTCAGCTCTTAGCAACTATCACGGTCTTCGACCTCCACGGGGTTCCCCCGTGTCGCACTGGGCGGGCCCGTCAACTCCTCTCCTCGGCACCAACGCAAATCAGCGTAGCTGTTTTGCGGCGACCTTGCACTGCAGTATGTCTCGCATTGTTTAGAGCGCGACAGCTGAATCGACCCTGAAACTTCCAGTGTTACTGCACCGCAGAAACACGCTCCTACGTGAACATCAGCCATTCTTTCTGTTCCCTGGGTACCGGCTTAGACCGCCCGGTCTATGACAATTTACATTCTACACACATTTGCGCGAGTCAATTTTGCTTAAATAATGTCGATCTAGTGGCACAGAGTACATATATCATGAGAGAGCAGAATGGATTCACCTTGATCGAGTTGATGGTTGTTGTTGCGATCATCGGCATTCTCGCGGCCGTGGCGTTGCCGTCTTAGCGGGATTACATCACGACCGCCAACATGAGCAAGGTGCAAACGTCCTATCAGGAAGCGTTAAGAATTACGGAATCCAAGTATGTCCAGGGCTTTGTGCAGATCCAGCTGGACCAGACCCTTACTATTCCCTCAACCACTGCGGAATGGATATCTCTCTACAATCCGAACAGCGTAAATGCACCCGGTGGGGGTGCAGCCTTTATTAGTGGGTCAGGCGACGCAACAACTGGGGCAATTGGTGTCACATCTAGTGGTGATTTCCCCGCCACTTCAGCAGTAATACTCGATTTGCCTGCTTATCACACGCTGAATGCGACCACGACAACGATCGTGCCGCAAACCAATCTTTAGCCAAACGGCCTGTTCAGGATGATCGTGTCCTCACGATCTGGTCCGGTCGATACAAAGTCTACTTTCACTTCACATGCAGACTCGATGCGATCCAGGTAGGCTCGCGCGTTTACCGGAAGGCTTTCCAGTGATTTCGCCTGGAAGGTAGTTTCCTGCCAGCCGGGTAGTTCTTCGTAAACAGGCTTCGGATCATCAGAATCCGGATTTTCGTAGTCAACGCAGATAAGGACTTTTTCAAGGCCATCCAGTACATCCAGCTTGGTAATGCAAAGGCCTGAAACACTGTTAATGTTGATAACACGCCGGAGTGCATAGGCATCAAACCAGCCACAGCGACGTGGTCGACCGGTCGTCGAACCAAACTCGTTACCCACACCTGCAAGATGGCTTCCGACATCATCAAACAGTTCAGTAGGGAAAGGTCCGGAACCTACTCGCGTTGTGTAAGCCTTGGTGATGCCGAGAATATAGTCGAGATCCAGTGGGCCAACACCACATCCGCTGCCAATGGCTCCTGCGGTTGTGTTGGAGGACGTGACAAAGGGATAGGTACCCTGGTCAATATCGAGCAGTGAGCCTTGAGCTCCTTCAAACAATATATTGGCGCCACTTTTGCGCAGTGTGCTGAGCTCCTCAACAACATCGCGAACCATTGGTTTTAGCTGATCGGCATAAGACATGGAGGCGGCCATGACTTCATCAACGCTGACCGCATCGGTATGGAAATAATGCTGCAGGACAAAGTTGTGATAATCGAGGATCTCCTCGATTTTCCTCTGGAATCCCTTTTCGTCATAAAGGTCAACAACCCGTACGCCCCGACGCGCCACCTTGTCTTCATAGGTTGGTCCAATGCCACGACCGGTAGTGCCAATTTTCTGGTTACCCCTGACGTTCTCACGCATCAGGTCCAACCTGATATGGTAAGGCAGGATGAGTGGACAGCCACCCGAGACATAAAGACGGTCCCGGACACTAACGCCAGCCTCTTCCAGCTCCTCAATTTCCTTGAATAAATCCGGCACGGACAGAACCACACCGTTACCAATCATGCAGGTCACCTGTTTGTGCAGGATGCCAGAGGGGATCAGGTGCAGTATGGTTTTCTCACCGCCAACCACCAGCGTATGACCTGCATTGTGACCACCCTGGAAACGCACTACGGCTGACGCTTCTTCCGTCAGAAGATCAACAACCTTGCCTTTCCCTTCATCACCCCAGTGCGTGCCGATGACTACAACATTCCTGCCCATCTACTTTTCTCCCTGGACCAGCTGCCAGTTTCCATCCTGATAAATCAGCTCGTAATCGTGATCATTCGATGATCCGGATTCCAGCACGACATAACCTTCGCCACGAAGCTGCTGCATTTTTTCCCAGAGCGAGCCATCCTGTCCTTCTGGTATCCCAACGACACGTACCGTTGGTTTGCTGGGAAGTTCAACGTTTGCTGCCTCCGCTACACGCCTGACATCAACCGAAAAACCGGTCGCACCACGCTTGCTTCGTCCGAAAACTTCACCGATATGGTCATAGCGACCACCTTTAGCCACAACGTCTGATACGCCGTTGACATAGGCGGCAAACACGATACCAGTGTGGTATGCGTAACCGCGCAGCTCACTAAGGTCGAAATAGATATCCAGGTCACTGAATCGCTCCTCAAGTGTTGATGCCACCTGACTCAGGTTCCCAATAGAGGCAACAACTCCAGGCATGTCACTGAACAAATCCAGCGCCCTGGAAAGCACATCTTTATCACCACTCAACCCCGGCAGTTCCACAAGCAGCCTGGTTGCCTGGTGAGACAGCTCCAGCGTTTCACAGAGCTCACGAACTTCAGCGGTTGCTTTCCTCTGCACCGCCTCGAACAGTTGTTCCTGTTCCCCATCAGCAAGGGAAAGGCTGCCAAGCAGCTGCCTAAAAATGGCAACGTCGCCAAGGTCGAGGTGTACGGGGGAAAAACCAAGAGAACGAAGAGATTCGACCATCAGGCTGACAATCTCGACATCCGCTTTAACGCTGGTTTCACCAAACATCTCGGCACCGACACTAAGGGGAGTACGACTGGATAACATCGTGTCCGGCCGGGACTGCATGACGGTTCCTGCATAACACAATCGAACCAGACCATCCTGGTTAAGACTGTGTGCATCAATACGAGCCACCTGGGGTGTGATGTCTGCACGAACCCCCATGGTTCGACCCGTCATCAGGTCAACGACTTTAAAAGTCTTTATATCGAGGTCGCGACCGGTCCCGGTGAGGAGGGATTCCAGGTATTCGATCATCGGCGGAATGACATAGTCATAACCCCAGGCCTCAAACAGGTCCAGGAACCGCCTGCGCACCGCCTCCAGTTCTCGCGCCTGGGGGGGTAGCACATCTTCTACGCCATCTGGCAGCAGCCAGCGATCGACAATGGCCATAAGGAGCTCACTAATTGATCAAGTACAACAAAGCGGTCCCCAGCAGCATGCTGATCAAACCGGCGATTCTCATCGAGTTGTCGTCAACCTCAGCCAGTTTCGACACCATTTCACGCCATCGCTTGGGGTAGAGAAACGGCACAATACCTTCGATCACGAGGACCAGACACAGCGCCACACCCAGATCATGCCACACAGTTTTAACCGCTCTATAAACGCAATAACCGGGAAGCTGGTACACAGCTACCCGGCTATCAAACGCGCAAACTAACCCGTTCTCATGCGTGGGTCAACGTCACTCGGAGGCTAGTTCAACTCACTGCTGTTAAGGAATTTGAAGAATTCGCTGTTCGGCTGGATCAACAGCACATCGCCTTTATTCGAGAAAGTGCGCTGATAAGCCGACATGCTTCGATAAAACTCATAAAAGTCTTTGTCTTTCGAAAAGGCAGACGCGTAGATGGAAGCAGCCTGCGCATCACCTTCACCGCGGATTTCCTCGGCGCTGCTGTAGGCCTCGGCCACCAGGACCTCGCGCTGCTTCTCGGCATCCGCGCGAATCCCAACAGCCAGCTCTTCACCTTTCGCACGATGTTCGCGAGCCTCGATATCCCTTTCAGTATTCATTCGATTGTATACAGATTGGGATACCTCAGGGGGCAGGTCGATTCTCTTCACCCGAACATCAACCACGGTGACACCCAATTCCTTGTTCGCTACCAGGTTAAGGTTCCGGGTAAGGGCCAGCATCAACTCGTCCCTTTCACCCGAGACCACCTCATGCAGTGTCCGCTTACCAATCTCATCACGCAGTCCGTCATTGATACGTTCCTTCAGCAGTTCCTCTGCCCTGCGTTCATCGCCGGAAGTTGATGTGTAGAACGTCTGCACATCATCCACCCTGAATTTGGCGAACGAATCAACGATAAGGGCTTTCTTTTCCTGGGTGAGGAAACGCTCGGGAGGAGCGTCGGATGTCAGGATACGCGCATCAAACTTGCGTACGTCATTAATAACAGGAAGTTTGAAGTGCAGGCCTGGTTGGATGTCGTCACGGACGACTTTACCAAACTCAAGCAATACCGCGCGTTCCATTTCCGTGACAATAAATACGGAGTTCATGCCCAGTAGTCCAAGCAGGACAACAATAAACCCTACAACAAAAGATCGATTACCCATTAGCGTCTGTCCCTCCTGTTGTTTCGTGTTGGTTCAGTCGTGTTGTAACTGGGTCCTGAAGAGGTCTCCGAGCGATAGTTGGCCGCGTCTGACTGTGAACGCTCCATGATCTTGTCCAGTGGCAGGTATAGCAGGTTGTTTCCACCGTCCACATCAATCATGATTTTCGTGGAGTTACTCATGACCGCTTCAAGTGTATCGATATACATCCTGGACTTGGTGACTTCCGGTGCAAGCTTGTATTCCGCATACAGCTTGTTGAAGCGTTCCGCCTCACCACGGGATTGCGCAATCACCCTCTCTTTGTAAGCTTCCGCTTCCTCGAGGAGCCGCTGCGCCTGACCCCGGGCTTCCGGTACAATCTGGTTTGCGTAGGCATCTGCCTCGTTACGCAGTCTCACTTCGTCTTCCCGCGCCTTGATCACATCATCGAACGCTGCTCGAACCGCATCAGGAGGTGCAGTCTCATCAACCGCCACCTGCGTAACACGTATACCAGTACCATAGTCATTCATGTAGCTCTGCACCCGTGCCTTCACATCCTGCGCGAGTGCTGCTCGACCTTCCGTCAGGATGTCATGCATTTCAGTACTACCTACAACATGTCTAAGCGCGCTCTCCGTTGCCTGGTAAAGACTTTTATCAGGGTCACGGACATTCAGCTTGTAGGCAATGATGTCGTCAATGACATACTGAACAGTCATTTTGACCTTAACAATGTTTTCATCTTCAGTGAGCATTTCAGAGTCATGAGGTCTTGAGCGCACTCGAGTGACGTTTTCAATGAGAACCTGGTCAATAAATGGCGGGTTCCAGTGCAGTCCAGGGAGAACTACCTCGTCCAGCTTTTCACCGAAGCGAAGAACCACACCTCGTTCCTGTTGGTCAACCGTGTAAACACCCATAACACCATAGATCAGTGCCAGTACCAGGAATGCCAGCCCAATGAGATTCATATTCAAGGGTTGTGCGGAGCCCCCGCCTGAGCCGGCACCGCCACTGCCACCGAACATCTGGGAGAGATTGTTCTGCAGCTTGCGAAACGCCTCATCCAGATCGGGTGGGCCTTCATCATTGCGATTTCCCCAGGGATCCTTGTCCCCCTGGTTTCCACCGCCTGGTTCGTTCCAAGCCATTTTTCCTCCTGTAACATTATCAATCGCCGTATAAACGGCGAGTGGGAGACGCATTCTCCCACGTTTTGCAGAGAACTCAATCCGTGATTGCTGAGACCTCTATTCGGCAAAAGGTGCGATTTGCCTGAGCCTGCTTTCCTCTATCCGAAGGTGCATCTGCACGGAACCGTCTTCGCACGGCTCTTCACCCATGACCGCGCCGAGTTCAAAGAACCGCGCCCGGATGCGTCCGTCTTCAGGTCGCACGTTCACACTGGTTTCGATCACCTGTTCCCCGATTCGTTCCGAAATCGCTTCGAGTAACAGGTTTGTTCCACCTCCTGTCACACTCGACAGCCAGACCCGGGCAGGTTCCCCTCGATGGTTTCGTTCAATACGCGGGGTTTCACCAACCAGATCAACCTTGTTGTAAACCAGCAACTGCGGAATCTCGCTTGCACCGATCTCCTGCAGCACCTGGTTCACTTCAGTAATCCGTTCTTCGCGCAGCGGCGCCGCAACATCAACGACATGCAGAATCAGGTCTGCCTGACTGACCTCCTCCAAAGTGGCACGAAATGCATCCACCAGGGAATGAGGAAGCTGCCGGATAAAACCAACGGTATCCGCCAGGACAGCACTGCTGATGACCGGTAGTTCCAGCCTGCGCAGGGTCGGGTCAAGAGTGGCGAAAAGCTGGTCCTCGGCATGAACATCTGCACGACAAAGTTGATTGAACAACGTGGACTTGCCGGCATTGGTGTATCCGGCAAGCGAAATAGTTCTGACATCTGATCGTGATCTTGCCCGACGATTGTGTTCTCGTTGTCCTCGGACTTTCGCGAGACGCCCGTTAATACGCTTGATTCGGTCCCCGATCATCCGCTGGTCAGCTTCGAGCTGCGTTTCACCTGCACCACCCAGACCGGAAGATGCACCTGCACCCCGCCCTGAGCCACCACGCTGGCGATCCAGGTGGGTCCAGCCACGGACCAGTCTGGTAGAAGCGTGTTCAAGCTGGGCGAGTTCAACCTGCAGCTTACCTTCATGGGTTCGCGCACGACGGGCGAATATCTCAAGAATCAGACCGGTGCGACCAAGCACACGCTTGTCCAGTTTGTGTTCGAGGTTTCGCTCTTGCGTCGGCGACAGATCATCACCAAAAACAATCAGGTCGCATTCATTTTCACTGATCCATTCAGCAATCTCGTCAACCTTACCGCCACCGATAAAGGTTCCCGGGTGCGGGTATCGACGCTGGCTTGAGATGCAACCCACCGGGATCAGCCCCGCTGAGCTGACAAGTTCACTTAATTCCTCTTCTGTCGCGAGTTCGGAATCATGTCTCTGGATGTGAATCAGCAGCGCTCGGCTACCGGACTCGGGACGATCTAGGAACAAACTTTATTCGTTTCCTTCGGTTGGCATCTTCACTGCTCGGGAAGGTACCACCGTTGATATAGCGGACTTGTAAATCATCTGATTCACCGTATTCCTGAGAAGGATTACGAATTGATCAAACGATTCAATCTGTCCCTGCAACTTGATGCCGTTAACCAGGTAAATGGACACGGGAATGCGATCTTTGCGCAGGGCGTTAAGGAAAGGGTCTTGTAGAGATTGCCCTTTTGACATGTTGCTCTCCTGGGATTCCTGGGCCCGCCGCAATCGTGACGGAGGAATCGGTCAATGAAAAATGCTGAGCAAACGCCTGCCGAATATTGGCTGCCAACCTGGCTCAGGGTTGGCGCTCGATATACAGGCGACTACCCTAATATGGTGCTGTTGCCCACGATTTTCAAGGCCTCTCCCAGATCGGCGCCTTCCATCGTATGGAGGTCCTGCCAGCCGCGAAGCCAGGTGTACTGGCGTTTCGCCAGCTGGCGGGTGGCTGCGAGCCCGGTTTCGATCATGTTTTGTTCATCGACTTTACCCTCGAGGTACGACCATATCTGGCGATAACCCACGGCTTTTACCGCGGGTAAACCCTCGTGTACCCTGGGGTTACTCTTGAGTTTTCTAACTTCCTCTACGAATCCCTGATCAAGCATCTGCATGAAGCGCTCCTCAATTGCCTTATGCAACGGGCCACGATCGGGAGGCATGATGGCAATTTCAAGCAAGGGAAACGGACACGGCTCACCCGTCTGCGCGTGGTAGCTGGACAGGGACTTCCCCGAGATCCGAAAAACCTCCAGCGCTCGCTGCAATCTCTGCGGATCGGTTGGATTGATTCTCGAGGCTGCTTCCGGATCTACCCGTTGAAGCTCTTCGAGCAGGTGCGGCCATCCGAGGGCTTCTGCCTCCTTCAAGATTTCATCACGAACTGACTGGTCCGCAGGTGGTAATGCTGAGAGTCCTTCCTTCAGTGCTTTAAGGTAAAGCATCGTGCCGCCTGTGATGATTGGCAGCACATCCCGGGATTGAATCTCCGCGACAACCCGCAAGGCATCGCTACGGAAATCAGCAGCGGAATAAGGTTCTTCCGGATGCCGAATATCAATCAAGTGGTGTTTCACCACCGACTGTGTTTCTGCATCCGGCTTGGCAGTGCCGATATCCATACCGCGGTATACCTGCGCAGAATCTGCAGAGACAATCTCCCCCCCCAGCCGGGAGGCAAGCTCAAGTGCAAGTGAAGATTTACCGCTGGCGGTGGGACCGGTAATAACCAGGGCACCCTCAATCATTTAACGGCCCCGTAAGAACAGGCTGTCCAGTTCAGATAGATTGAGTTCACACCAGGTCGGACGACCGTGGTTACACTGTCCGGAGCGTTCAGTTTCTTCCATGTCCCTGAGCAACGCATTCATCTCGGGAATCGACAGTTTCCGGTTTGCCCGCACGGAGCCATGGCACGCCATGGTAGAAAGAATCTCGTCCCGGTGCTGCGCAATTCGCTGGCTGGCACCAAATTCCGCAAAATCGGAAAGAACATCACGGACCAGCTGTTCCACATCGCTTTTCGCGAGAAGCGTCGGAACAGCACGAACAATGACTGATTCCTCGCTGGCTCGTTCCAACCCGATACCCAACTGGTTCAGTTCATCACCCTGGTCATCAACAATATCTGCTTCTTTTTCAGACACCGCGATAGACAGCGGCACCAGTATCGGCTGGCTGCGAATACCCTCTGCATCACATGCCGTTTTCATATGTTCATAGGTAATCCGCTCATGTGCAGCATGCATATCAACCAGCACAAGACCATTGGCATTTTCAGCCAGGATGTAGATGCCGTGAAGTTGCGCCACGGCAAAACCCAGCGGCGGCATAGTCGTTTCTTCGCCTTCCCTCGACGCAGGCAATGACGGCCCGGGTGACTCCGGGTCACGGGCGAACATCTCCCGGTATGCAGCCGTCGTCGGTTCACGCAGCCCGAGCGAAGATGGTCTTTGACCGAAAGATATCGGGGTCTGCCTCATGGGCACCTGCATCGGTGATTGGGATTCCGCCCCCTGAACCAGGGTTGCATCATCAGGGCGAACGTCGGCCAGCACCCGATGTATGGTGCGAAAAATAAAATCATGAACATCGCGACTTTCCCGAAACCGAACCTCATGTTTCGTGGGATGCACATTCACATCCACGAGCGCCGGATTAATGCCAAGGAACAGGCAATAAACCGGGTTCCTGCCGTGGTACAACACGTCCGCATAACCCTGTTTGATCGCATGAGTGATCACTTTGTCGCGAATTACCCTGCCGTTTACAAAGAAGAACTGCTGGTCTGCCTGGCTGCGTGAATAGGTGGGCAGGCCGATCCAGCCTCTCAGCTCCAGGCCCCCTCGCTCTTCACTAAAGAAGATTGCATTTTCAAGAAAGGCATGGCCGAAAACGCTGGCAACCCGCAGCTGCTCGTCGTCACCAACATACTGGCGCGTGGTTTTCCCGTTGTGATTCAAAAGGAAGGTAACTGCCGGGTGACTCAGACTTACCTTCCGCACCACCTCCTCGACTTTCAGGTACTCCGTTCGCTCCGTTCGAAGGAACTTGCGGCGTGCCGGTGTGTTAAAGAAGAGGTCTGCGACTTCAACCGTTGTCCCGCGGGGATGAGGCGCCGGAGTAATTTCAGCAGCCATGTCAGCACCGGTTACGCGCACGCACCAGCCTTCAGAAGCGCTGTCGCTGATATTGGTAGTCAATGTCAGCCGGGAAATGGAGGCAATACTCGCAAGCGCCTCGCCGCGAAAGCCAAGCGTTTCGATCGCTGCCAGATCCTCGGGTGTGTGTATTTTGCTGGTTGCGTGTCGTGCCAGTGCAAGATTCAGGTCCTCGGGATGAATACCGGTGCCATTATCCCGAACCCGAAGTAACTTGACGCCCCCGGATACCAGGTCGATTTCTACACGGCTAGCGTCCGCATCGAGGGCATTTTCCAGGAGCTCTTTAACCACGGACGCAGGTCGTTCCACGACCTCGCCAGCCGCAATCTGGTTGGCCAGCCGCTGATCGAGCTGGTTAATTCTTTCTGTCTGCATGCGTGATTTTGTTGGACTAGCCGGGCGGAATTTTCAGTTTCTGCCCGATACGAATAGTATCGCTCCGCAGGCCGTTAAAGTCTTTAAGTTTCTTGAAACTCACGCGATAACGATCAGCGATTTCCGATAGCGTGTCGCCGCGCTCAATGACATAGGTGATCCCCTCATCCTGCCGGCCCTCTTTAACCCAGGCAAGATAGGATCCTGCCGGGGGATTGTCCTGCATGGCATCACGGACACCATTAAAGATGGCTCTGGCCAGCTTTTTCTGATGGCTGCTGGTGGCCAGTTTTTTCGCTTCACCCGGGTTGGAGATATAGCCGGTTTCAATCAGAAGGCTGGGGATGTCCGGGGACTTCAGGACAGCGAACGCAGCCTGTTCAACACTTTTCTTGTGCAGTTTGTTGACCTTACCCAGTTCCTTGAGAACCAGGTTACCCATATCAAGACTTGCAGAGAGGCTTGCCGTCATCGACAGATCCAGCAGCACACCAGCAAGGAGATCATCCTTGTCATCCAGAGATACGCTGCCTACACCACCGATCAGGTCAGCACGATTTTCTTTCTCAGCAAGCCATCGCGCCGTTTCACTGGTCGCTCCTTTCTGGGAAATCGCATAAACCGAAGCACCGCTTACCTTGGGAGTTTTGAAGGCATCTGCGTGTATGGAAAGAAATACGTCAGCCTGTCGTTGGCGAGCAATCTCGGTTCGCTTGTGCAGGGCGATATAGTAATCACCTGTCCGTACCAGTGTGCCCCGGAAACCGGGTTCCTGTTCAAACAGGTCACGGAGCGTCGAGGCAATGGACAGCACAACATTTTTCTCATAAAGATTACCCGGCCCAATCGCCCCCGGGTCGTCACCACCGTGCCCGGCGTCAATGGCAATCACCACATCTCGCATCTGTGTCAGGGTTCTTTCGGATTTCTGCGCAACGGGTTCCCTGGTTTGCGCGGCCTCACCATAAAGGTCTATCACCAGTCGGTCGCCATACTGCATGATTGGTTTGAGCACAAACGACCTGGGTTTCACCTCTTCTTCCAGGTCCAGCACCACACGCAGATCCTTTCCTTCGTTTCGATCCGATGAACGAATGGAACGGATTGGTGTTCGTTCGAGAGCGAGTTCATCAACATCTGCCTTGAGTTCGGCATTACTGATATCGATCACCAGTCGATGCGGGTCAGTGAGCGAGAAAACCTTGTGTTCTACCGGGCTTCCGAGATCGAAGACGATCCGGGTCTTTTCCGGAGACTGCCGGACCCGGAGACCATCAACGGCGGTTCGCGCAGCCAGCAGCACATCGCTCGCCACCAATAACAAGAGGGCGACAATGAGGGTCAGGTTTTGCCTGGTAACTGCTCGCAAACTTTTTCACCATGCACGGTATTCGCCGTTACGCATATGATCCGTTTTTCGCCGGATACATCAATCCCAATGTGCAGGTCATGGGTCGGCAGACAGCCGCTCGCCTTCTCCGGCCACTCAATCAGGCAAAGGGAATCCGGTCGGAAGTATTCGTCTACCCCAACATAATCCAGTTCCCCAGGGTCGCTGAGTCGGTAAAGATCAAAGTGGAACACATCAACTGCTTTGCCACGCCAGGTGATCTGGTAAGGCTCAACCAGGGTGAAGGTCGGGCTCTTCACCGCCCCTTCGTGCCCCATCGCACGCAGGATGCCCCTGCACAAAGTCGTTTTCCCTGCACCCAGGTCTCCGCTTATGTGAATGGCGCCATGCCCGTTAAGAGCCTCAGACAGGAAACTGCCTATTTCGATCATCTCTTCTTCGGTTTTTGCTACAAGTGAGACCTGCATTCTTCTCTTTCTCAGGGGTTCTCTTTTCAGGGATTCAGGAGCCGACGCATTTCCGGCACAAGCTCGGTTGCAAGAAGACCTCGTTCACCCCGCTCAGCCGTGATGTTGTCGGCGGCCAGTGAATGCACCACAGCGCCGAGCTGGGCAGCAAACATCTGTTGCTGCGTTTGGGCGAGCAAACTGCCAATCACACCGGACAGTACATCTCCCATGCCCGCCACCGCCATTCCGGGATTTCCATAAGGCACAAGTGATATGGCTTCACCATCGGACAAAAGCGTACCTGCACCTTTAAGCAGCGCCACGCCACCATACTTCTTCTGGAGCTGGGTGACGGCGGTAAGGCGGTCTTCCTGTACCGATGCTCCGAGAAGTCGTCCTGCTTCTCCAGGATGTGGCGTGAGGATCCAGTTCTGTCGATGTACGGGAGATTCTGACAGGAGGTTGAGTCCGTCTGCGTCAACGACGAGAGGTTTATCGGAAGCCATTACCGCTTCAAACAGCATCCGGGAAAACTCATCAAGGCCCAGGCCGGGACCTAACACAATCACCGAACAACGATCGATCAGGGACGCCAGTTCAGCGACTGAAGCTATGCCACGCGGCATAACTTCCGGTCGCCTGGCCAGCACGCTACCGACATTGCTGGGGTGTGTTGCCACAGAAACAAGCCCGGCGCCTGTCATAATCGCGGATTCAGCCGCCATAATGATCGCACCCCCCATCCCTTCATTTCCGCCAACCACCAGGACATGACCGTGGGACATCTTATGAGAATTCCGATGGCGGGGTTTAAGCCTGGCTGAGAGCACCGCGTAATCAAGAGAATCTGCAGCAGGCTTCACCGCTTCATAAACATCTCCCGGGACATCCAGGTCCGCAAACACAACCTCACCCGCAAACTCTGGACCGTCCGCAGTAAAAAGGCCAAGCTTGCGGCCTATAAAGGTGACGGTGACATCAGCGCTGATCGCAACACCCTGGACATTGCCCGTGTCCGAGCTCAACCCAGAGGGAATATCCACCGACAGCACCGACCAATCACCCCGGTTAACCGCATCAATCGCTTCGGCATACCCGGACCTGACTTCGCCCGAAATTCCTGTACCCAACAGCGCATCTACCACAAGCTCCGCACCCTCCAGGGCTTCAGCAGCGTTGCCGATCGGCACACCGCTGTCCTGGCAAAACCGGTACGCTGAACCGGCATCGGTCTCTGCATCTGGTATTCGTCCCACAAGACCTACCCTGACGCGTTTGCCGCGGTTCGCCAACAGCCCCGCAATGATGAAACCGTCACCGGCGTTGTTGCCGGAACCACAGAGTACCGCTATGGAAGCGACCTCCGGGTACCTGTCGAGAGTTTCAGAGACACAGGCTTCAGCTGCACGGCGCATCAATACCAGGCCAGGAATGCCAACTTCTTCAATCGTTACCCGGTCCAGCTCGCGGACCTGCGCTGCCTGGTATAACAGTTTGCGGTTTGACAGGGTCATGTGCTTGTTACGTTGTTCACAAAGCTCGATTATATGCCAATGCAACAGATTGACTGGAATGAACTGGCAGGTCATATCCAAACCTGGTCGGTGGATCTCGGGTTCAGCGCCGCGGGTATCACAGACCTGGACCTGGCCAGCCATGGTGAGCACCTGAAAAAATGGCTCGAATCCGGGTTTCACGGTGACATGGATTACATGCAAAAGCATGACAGCCTGCGCTGGCATCCCGAGCACCTGCACTCTGGGTCTGTTTCCATCATTTCGGTGAGGATTGATTACCTGGAGCCGGACCCGCAACCTGAGGGGCTGCTTGCAGACCGCACCACCGCCTACGTTTCACGCTATGCACTTGGCAGGGACTACCACAAGGTTATCCGCGGCAAGCTGAAGAAGCTGGTCAGCCAAATCCGGGATTACTGTGAACAGCATGAATTCGAGGGCTTCCATGCGAGGGTTTTCACAGACAGCGCGCCACTTCTGGAAAAAGCCATTGCCGAGAAAGCTGGCCTTGGCTGGATCGGGAAAAACACGCTTTTGATTAACGAGAGGGCAGGATCATGGTTTTTCCTGGGGGAGGTGCTGACGAACCTGCCACTCCCATCGGCAACCGAACAGGCGATCAACCGCTGTGGCTCCTGTTCAGCCTGCATCGACATCTGTCCGACGGACGCTATCGTTGCTCCCTACCAACTCGACGCGCGCAAGTGTATTTCGTACCTGACTATTGAGCAGAAGGGCAGCATACCGGAGGTGTTCAGAAGTGCCATGGGAAACCGGGTATTCGGCTGCGATGACTGCCAGGTGGTGTGTCCCTGGAACCGTTATGCCGGCGCTAACCAGGAAGACGATTTCAAACCTCGCCACGGGCTGGATAACGCACAGCTGCTTGAGTTATTCAGTTGGAGTGAAGAAATTTTTCTTGAAAGAACCGAGGGATCAGCAATTCGAAGAACCGGTTACGAGGGTTGGCTGAGAAATCTCGCAGTAGCGCTTGGGAATATGCCGGTCAGTACCAGGGTAAAAACAACGCTGGAATCCCGCCTCGGGTACTCCAAGCTGGTGGACGAGCACATTCATTGGGCACTCCGGGAGCAGGCTGCCCGGGCGAACGAAGGCTGATCAGCTCATTCGGAAAAAGGTTTCGCGATAGTGCTTCAGCTCTTCAATGGATTCCTTGATGTCATCGAGCGCACGATGCGCATTATTCTTGGTATAGCCTGAAGCAACATCCGGTCGCCAGCGCATGGCAAGTTCCTTGATCGTGCTGACGTCTACGTTCCGGTAATGCAGAAAATCCTCCAGCTCAGGCATGTACTTCACCAGGAAACGACGATCCTGCCCTATGCTGTTGCCACACAAGGGAGACAACCTGTTGGCTGTGTGTTCTTTCAGGAATTCCAGTGTCGACAGTTCAGCTTCCCGCTCAGAAACACCACGTTCACGTACCAACTCCAAGAGGCCAGACTCGGTGTGATGGGTTGTATTCCACTCATCCATGCCTGCCAGTAAATCTTCGCTCTGCTTCACGTAGAGCACGGGACCTTCTGCCAGAAGATTCAGTTCTGAATCCGTGACAAGCGTCGCCACCTCAAGGATGCGATCGTGTTCAGGATCAAGACCTGTCATCTCCAGGTCCATCCAAACGAGGTTCTGGTTGTTTTGTGTTTCCGTCATTTATGGCTGAAGCGCCCTGGGTCTATTCGGTAAGGAGTGCCGTATGTTAACTGAATCTCTTAATTCCCGGTACAATACCCGACCCTTTAGCAGGAATCCCTGACGAGTCGACATGTTGCCACTGATCATCGAACCCGCCGAGCTCCAGGAGGCCCTGGACACAGGCGCTGACCTCTTGATCATCGATATCTGCTCTGATGAGAACTATGCACGCCACCACATTCCCGGCGCTGTACATGTCTCCCCGGCAGAACTTGTGTCCGGAGTGCAACCTGCCGTTGGCAAACTGCCTGAACTTTCCAGACTGGAAGGTCTATTTTCCCGGTTGGGCTACGGTGGCAAGGAACACATCGTTGTCTATGACGATGAAGGTGGTGGCTGGGCCGGCAGGTTTATCTGGACACTTGATGTGCTGGGGCACAGCCAGGCCTCATGCCTGAATGGCGGGTTAATCGCATGGGCAGATGACGGTCTGCCATTAACGTGGGAAATCCCGGAAATACTACCCACCAATGTCGATCTCACGATTAACCGCGACGTTATTGCTGAAAAAGAAGACGTTTTGCAAAGCCTGAATGATGAGAATACCCAGATCTGGGATGCCAGATCACCGCAGGAGTGGGCTGGCACCAAAGTAGTGGCAGCGCGTGGTGGTCATATCCCCGGGGCGATCAATCTTGACTGGCTCGAGCTCATGGATCGCCATCGAGCGATGCGCCTCCGAGAAGACGTTGGTGAACTGGTTGCTGAACGAGGCTTCCGACGTGACGCAAAAATAATCACTCACTGCCAGACACATCATCGATCCGGTCTGACCTACCTTGTGGGAAAAATGCTGGGGCTAAACATTCGCGCCTACCATGGCTCCTGGTCTGAGTGGGGTAATGATCCCGACACGCCAATCGATAACCCGGCTGCCTGATCGTGTTCGTGTTCCTGCAGCGATTGCTGCCAAAGCACCTGCTGAGCCGGCTGGTAGGATTTGTCGCCGCATCTGAAGTAAACCTGGTCAAGTCAGCTTTCATTCGTATCTTCTGCCATTTCTACACGATCGACCTGTCAGAGGCGGAACGAGAATCACCAAAGGATTATCGGTCTTTCAACGACTTCTTCACCCGCGCACTTAAGCCCGGTGCACGGGGCATTTCCGGCGATGTTTGCAGCCCCGCCGATGGCACAGTAGCCGCCCTTGGGCATCTTTCCGGGGACACCATCATCCAGTCAAAGAGTCACAATTATTCGGTGAATACCCTGCTCGCCGATAACACCGATGAATTTTCTGGTGGTTCTTTTATCACTATTTATCTTGCGCCACATAATTACCACCGCGTGCATGTGCCCTGCGATGGAACCCTGCTCAAGGCGACCTATGTGCCGGGTGACCTGTTCTCTGTAAACCAGGTAACCGCGAACCAGCTTCCGGGATTATTCGCTCGAAACGAAAGACTGGTCTGCCGATTCAGCAGGACTGAAGGAAACATGGCTGTCGTTATGGTCGGCGCCATGCTGGTGGCCGGCATAAAGCCAACATGGGCGGAAAAACCCTTTAAACCGCGGCTACAGGTCAATATCGAAATGAAACAAACATTCAGGCAGGGTGAAGAGCTTGGACAGTTCATGATGGGATCAACCGTCATCCTGCTGTTCCCTGAAAGACTTGATTTTACCGTTGCAGAAGGTGACCTTGTCTCTATGGGCCAGGCAATCGCCTGATCAGACCTCGCTGATAGACGCTTCTTTAAACAATGCCATCAGCAATCGATCAATACCCAGCGCAATACCCGCGCACCTTGGCATCCTGGTCGTCGCCTCAAGCAGCCCGGGATCATCTACGATTTCCGGTTTGCCCACCGTCCTTCGAACGGCATTGTTTTCCGAGAATCGGCGGCTGAGTTCTTCCGCGTCTATCAATTCCTGGTAAGCGTTCGCGATTTCCATACCGCCAAGGAAAAACTCAAATCGATCAGCCACCTGATGACCCGCGTCGTCGATGCGATATTCCGCCAGGGTGGCCTGGCAGGCGGGAAAATCAGACACCAGCGTTCCTCTGACAAGATCAGGCTCGACGCCAGTGGAAAACAGGGCATCCAGCATGTCAGCGCGGCGGGCACCTTCTTCCAGGTGTGCCAACGGCAGGGATCGACAAAGCTCCATAAGCTCATCATCACTTGCCGTGTGTGGGCATGCACCAAAACGAGCTTCGAACAGGGTAGCGTAAGCTACCCTCGTGAGCGGTTGTGGAAGCGGTAACAGTACCTCATCAGATGCCAGGGCAGAATGTGCCCTGGCCAACAGCGATTCCAGGTCAATCATCAGTTCGCGGAGCGAGTAGTCCACCCGATACCACTCAAGCATCTGGAATTCGACACGATGTCGGCGGCCCTCTTCCCCACCGCGAAACGCCGGACATATCTGGTAGATGCTTCTCCCGGAATCTGCAATGAGGCCCTTCATCGCGTATTCCGGAGAAGTCTGAAGGTATCCCTGCTCGAGAATCAGGTTATCGAGATGGATTTCACTGGAACCATATTCCCGAAGCAAAGGTGTAACTACTTCCAGGACCGACTCCTGAGCAAAATATTCACGAACGCAACGGAGCAGCGTGGCACGACGTTCCAGTCGTTTTACCAGCGGGGTTATTGCTTCACCCTGTTCTGGTACTCGGCGGTCCTGGTATCGACGCGCACAACTTCACCGACATTAATGAACAGCGGCACCTTAACTACGGCCCCGGTGCTCAGCGTTGCCGGTTTAGAACCACCCTGGGCAGTGTCACCCTTTAAGCCGGGATCCGTTTCAACCACCTCGAGCTCCACAAAATTGGGTGGGGTCACAGAAATAGGCACTTCGTTCCAGAGCGTTACAGTGACCTTGTCAGTCTCTTTCAGCCAGGAAATACATTCTTCGACGGCGGCGTGGTCGGCAGCCAGCTGTTCGTAGCTGCCGTCTGTTTTCATAAAGTGCCAATACTCACCATCGTTGTAGAGGTACTCCATGTCGTAGTCCATGACATCAGCACCTTCAAGGCTTTCGCCTGATTTGAAAGTTCTTTCCCAGACCCGGCCGGTTTTAAGGTTCTTCAACTTGACCCTGTTGAACGCCTGACCTTTTCCCGGCTTCACGAATTCGTTCTCAACAATGCTGCACGGATCGCCTTCCAGCATCACCTTAAGACCCGATTTGAATTCGTTGGTAGAATAGCTCGCCATTAATCTTTCCTTTGAAACGCCAGTGACAATCATAACCTTTAGCGACCACTCTTTGGAGCCAAGCTGGCAAGGGCAGCTGCAAAATGCCGTTCGCGACCCGGGACAGCTTGCCGATATCCTGGGCATTGAGGTCGAAGATATTGACACTGGATTTCCGCTTCTGGTCCCCAGGTCGTACCTTGCGAGAATGAAATCGGGCGACCCGCAGGACCCTTTGTTACGGCAGGTATTGCCAGTTGGTACTGAACTACTGAAGCAGCCCGGTTACTCGACAGACCCGGTTGCAGAGCAATCTATCAAGGGACCAAGGGGTTTGATCCAGAAGTACTGTGGGCGTGTACTCATTGTCACTACCGGTTCCTGCGCTGTGAATTGTCGCTACTGCTTTCGCCGCCACTATCCGTACGACTCACAGCGCCTGTCTCGAGATGACTGGCAGGCCCTGTACGAGCATATCGCGGGTGACTGCTCCATAACGGAGGTCATACTTAGTGGAGGCGACCCGTTAATGCTTAATGACCGTACCCTGTCTTCTGTTACCAGCGAACTGGCAGCTATACCCCACCTGACAACCATACGTTTTCACACTCGTTTACCCGTCGTTATTCCTGATCGGATCTGCGATGCCCTGCTTGAGTGGGTAGACGCCTGCAGCAAACAGCTCGTGTTTGTTACACACATTAATCACCCGAATGAACTTGACGATTCCTTAAGCCATGCGCTGCTGCTGCTAAAAGCTTCAGGGTCGACTGTCCTGAACCAGAGCGTGCTGCTTAAGGGCGTGAATGACGATGCCGCAATACTTACCGGGTTATCGAGAAAGCTGTTTAGTGCAGGCGTACTGCCATATTACCTGCACCTGCTCGACCCGGTTCAGGGAGCCGGTCACTTTGACGTTGATGAGAGAGCAGGCAAGCACCTGATTCGTCAAATGTCAGCAGGACTGCCGGGTTACCTTGTACCCAAACTGGCCCGGGAGGTTCCTGACGCTCCCGCAAAGCAGGTACTGATCGGATAGACGGTTCCCCTGCCATCACATGTGTGGGTAATGGCTTGTGCTATAGTACCGCTCGATCGCCAGTGTATTAATTAAGCGACCCGCAATGAACGAGAAGGAACCGATTCGCCTTCTGATTCTGGAAGAGTCCCAGAACCGCGCCGAAGAACTGATTGTCATGCTGAGAACAGCAGGGCATGCGACGCGTGCACATCAGATCGAATCCGATGGAGACTTCTCACTTAAGATTTCAGAACAGAAATGGGACCTGGTACTGGCCACTTCCGAAGCCAACGGCTGCACGGCTGCGTCCCTGATCTCAACCATCCAGACACTCGACAAAGACATTCCTGTCATCCTGCTGGCCGACAACCGTGATCCTGCATCTATAACGGAAGGCCTGAAGATGGGCGCGGCGGACGTTGCTCTGG
The DNA here is from genome assembly GCA_016779585.1 of Pseudomonadales bacterium. Lineage (GTDB taxonomy): Bacteria > Pseudomonadota > Gammaproteobacteria > Pseudomonadales > Azotimanducaceae > UBA9659. The sequence continues at coordinate 11,686 of JADHNI010000045.1, read as the reverse complement.
ATGATGATGACGAACGACTGGTATTGCTGGTCGAGCGAGAGCTGAAGCACCTCGAGAATCGTCGAATGCGACGAAAAGCAGAAGTTGAACTGCGTGAAACTGACAGGCGTAACAACCTTCTACTGGATTCCTCGACAACAGCAATTGCTTACGTGCACGAGGGTATGCACATTTATACCAATTCTGCCTACGTGGATCTTTTCGGCTACGAGGACGAAGACGAATATGCTGGCATTCCGATCATTGACCTGATCAATGCGGAAGACCAGGGTAAGTTCAAGGAATTCCTGAAATCCATCGGCGACAGCGAAGCCGGTTCCGAGGAATTCAACTGCGAGAAAGCTGACGGTTCAACAGTCCTTATGACCCTGAAGTTATCGCCGGCTACTTACGATGGTGAGCCCTGCACCCAGGCACTTTTCAAACCGCTCATCGATGAAGCGGAACTGGAAGATCGAATCAAGGAGATCTCCAGCCAGGACCTGCTCACTGGACTGTTTAACCGGCAGTACTTCATTGAACAACTGGAAACCGTGGTTGACAACGCCAGCCAGCGCAAACAGACCGCAACCATCTTGTATATCTCCATCGATCACTTCCGGCGAATCCGGTCTGAAGCCGGTTTGTCCAACGCTGACCTTGTACTTGGTGATCTGGCTACGATCATTCGAGCCAAGGTTCCAGACGAACACATCATGGCGCGATTCGGGGACGACGTGTTTGCGATTCTTATGGATGGCAATGACAAGGCAACGGCCGAGGAACTGGCAGAAATCATCAGGGAAACAGTTGAAGGTCATATGTCGGACGTTTCCGGAAAGAATTACCAGGTAACAGTCAGTATCGGCCTGTCGGTGGTCGCTGAAAACACCTCGACAGTGGAAGAAGCGATTTCTCGAGCGCACCAGGCCGCAGATTCTATCGAAGAAGGGAATGCCATTTCCTTCTACGAACCTGCCAAGATCAGCGTGGATGAAGAGGGCAAATCGGTTTCGGCCGATGCTCTCAAGGACATGATCTCGCATTCACTGGATCAAAACCTGTTCGAACTGAGATACCAGCCTATTGTTTCCCTGCACGGCGACGACGAGGAGCAATTCGAAGTACTGCTGCGCCTTCCGGATGCAGAGGGTAATTACCTCAAGCCGGGTCAGTTCATGGGACCCGCCGAGGAAGCGGGACTCCTGCACAAACTCGATCGGTGGGTCATCCTGCAATCAGTAAAAGCGCTGTCTGAACAACGGGGAGAAGGCGGAAAGACCAAGTTGTTCATCAACATCACACAACGGTCACTGGCCGATGAAGAATTTCATTCCTGGATGAGTGTTGCACTGAAAGCTGCAGGGCTGCCCAGCGACTCCATTATCCTTCAGATTCACGAAAACGATGCGACATCGTACATCAAGCAGGCTGCCAGTTTCTCGGAAGGGCTCAAGGAACTGCATATCAAGTGCTCTATCAATCACTTCGGTTGCTCGCTCAATCCATTTAACCTGCTCAACCACCTGACACCTGACTTTGTAAAACTCGATGGTTCCTTCGCGACCCAGATCGAGAACAGCGAGGAGAAACGGGATGAGATGATGGAAATGGTTGAAAAGCTCCAGTCACAGGGTGTGCTCACCGGCATCTGTGGCCTGGAAGACCCGAGCGTTCTACCCGCACTGTTCATGACGGGCATCAACTATATCCAGGGCAACTACATATCGGAGCCACTGGAGGATATGGACTACGACTTCTCGTCCGAGGACCTTTAACTAGCGGTTCATTTCCCGCACTTCCGCGTCCCGGATTCCCATCAGGTATAGCAGGCTGTCCAATCCCAGGTTGGAAATTGAGTGACCGGCGCTTTCTCGTACCAATGGTTTCGCGTGAAAGGCAATACCGAGCCCGGCAACATCGAGCATGGCGAGATCATTGGCGCCATCACCTACCGCGATGGTCTGTTTCAATGATATGCCCTGCTGTTCTGCCAGTTCACGTAACAGACTTGCCTTGCGTTCCGCATCGACGATCGGGTCCAGTACCCGCCCGGTGAGTTTACCGTCAGAAATTTCCAGCTCGTTGGCATACACGTAGTCAACGGAGAGTTTCTTCTTGAGGACGTCGCCAAAGTACGTGAAGCCGCCCGAGAGAATCGCAGTTTTGTACCCGAGGTGATTCAGTGTTTCGAAGAGATGCTCGACACCTTCCGTCAAAGGCAGGCGACCGGCAACTTTGACGAGCACTGACTCGGGCAAACCCTCGAGCAATCCTACGCGCTTGCGCAGGCTTTCCCTGAAATCGAGCTCGCCTGCCATCGCGCGGGCAGTGATCTCAGCGACCTGATCCCCAACACCGGCTTCGATCGCCAGTTCATCGATAACTTCGGTGCGAATCAGGGTACTGTCCATGTCAAAAGCAATCAGTCGACGATTACGTCTGTAGATGCCGTCTTCCTGCAAGGCGATATCTATATCCAGGTCAGAACAAACTGCCAGTAACTGTTCCCGAAACCCTTCCTTCGGTGTGCCACGCAGGGAAAACTCCACACAGGCTTTGCTTGTATTGTCAGCATCAACGAGGGGTACCCGGCCCGAGAGGCGCGTGATGTTGTCGATATTCAGGCCGTTTGCTGCGATGACTTCGGACACCTTGGCAATATGAGAGGCTTTTACCTTTCGGGCGAGTAGCGTAAGGATGTATCTGGATGCCCCCTGCAAGCCGACCCACTCGTCATAACTTTCTTCTGAGATTGGTATAAGCCTGATCTGCACACCCAGCTTTTCAGCTTCTGTTCGCAGCGCAGAAAACACACTTTCAGCATCAGACTGCACATTCGCCAGGATACCCAGTGAAAGATGGTTATGGATAACCGACTGACCGACATCAAGGACATCGACATCCCAATCGCCTAACAATTTCGCAATGGTTGCCGTAATACCCGGTCGATCTTCACCGGAAACACTGATGAGAACCAGTTCATTCATGATGGCGCGTATTATCCGCTAATCATGCCGTGAGGCAACGATATCGGATATACTCTGCAACGTTTTCCGCAAGTCCGTTGCACCATGGCAGGCAGAGCTCGACAAAAACTTATTGCGCTGTTAGCCCTATTGCCGCTGCTCACGGCAATTGCACTCGGGACGTCGTTTGACAGGATAGCAAGTGAATCCATCAAGCGAGAACAGTCCGCCTACGGAGAATCAACGGCAACGCAGGTCGCCGACCACCTGGCTGACTATGTCATTGAAGGTGATGTGCTATCCCTGAACGTCATCTCTTCGCGCCTCACCCGTGAAGCATCGCTTGCTTTCGTTGCGGTATACGATGAGAACAACCGCCTGATCGCACAAAGTGGCAAAGCCGGAAACAACACCATCACCTATGCTGCTGACATCACATTCCAGGATTCGCTGGTTGGCAGCGTAAGAGTTGCAGTAGCACACAGCGAATATACACCTGAGCCTGTCTTCACGGGATTTGTCATTGCGTATCTAGCCTATCTGGCACTTCTGATCTGGCTGGCACCGTTGCTCGAGGACTGGTTGTTCCTAGTCGAGAGCGACACGACGCAAATGGGTACAGGCAACCAGCAAGCAGCAGCCGAAACTGCACATCAGCTCGATGATGATAAAGCGTTGGGTCCAAAGCAGGAGTGTATCCTGGTCATCAGAATCAGACCCGCAAGACACCTGGAAAAGCACTTCGACAAGTTCTACCAGGCAGCCATGCTCTACGGGGGGATTGTCGAACAAACCACAACAGAGGAACTGGTCATACACTTCGACAGCCACGATGCGCTGTATATGGCGACGTGTACGGGTCTTCTGATCCAGCAGATTGCCAGTCGCGTCAACAGCAACATTTCATTCGGCGGGACGCTGGACCTGCTCGGGAAAGAACCGGACAAAATCCGCAAATCGGCGAGTTACCTTGCTTCCATTGCAGAGGGTGACCTGATTGTCGCGGCAAACGACCCGGGTATCACCGACCGTGTGCAGTTGCAGACCTTCCATCATTCCCTGGTTGATTCAGACAACCTTGCACGAATTGCAGGACTTACCAACCAGGAGCTACTGAATTCCCAGGCAAACCAGCTGATGGGTTAGTCGCCTTTTTCGACCACCACATCATCCACCTTCTGGAAACCCCTGGGAAGTTTGAGTCCGCGACGAGCTCTCTCTCCTCGGTAGTGCTCCAGGTCGTTAATTGAGAGATTCAGCGTCCGTTTACCCGAGTACACTACCAGGGTATCGACCTCTGAAAACACCCGGACGAACGACATGAATTCCTCACGCGCTTCGACCCTGGCTTTTGGAATGTTCATTATCTTCACACCCTTGCCGCGCCCCAGGCTTGGCAGGTCCGCAACGGGAAAGATCAACAATCTGCCTTCGTTACTAAATGCCGCAATGTAATCATGCTTTTCGTCTGTGACCGGTGCAGGTTGGTTAACGATGCCTCCCCTGGGTACGGTCAGCACAGATTTACCTGCCTTGTTCTTGGTCAGAAGATCACCCAGCGTACCAATGAACCCGTAGCCTGCATCGCTCGAAAGTACAAACCGCGCATCTTTTTCACCCAGCGCAACACCGGTGAAAAAGGCGCCTGGCGGAGGATTAAACCGCCCGGTCAACGGCTCACCCTGGCCTCTCGCGGAAGGTAAAATGTGCATCGCCGCTGTATAACCGCGACCCGTGGAATCAAAAAACACTGCATCCTGGTTGGAGCGTCCCGGCATCGACTGCAGGCACTTATCACCACTTCGGTAACTGAGTTCCGAGGCATTGATGTCGTGCCCCTTAGCAGAGCGAATCCAGCCTTTCTCCGACAGGACAACCGTGACTGGTTCAGTTGAGATGAGGTCCTTTTCCGCAAAAGCCTGTGCTTCCTTGCGTTCAACAATCGGAGACATCCGATCATCACCGTAAGTTTCCGCGTCAGCGATCAGCTCCTGCTTTAGCAGGGTTTTCAATCGGGCCCTGGACTTGATCGTTTTTTCGATATCAACACGTTCCGCTTCCAGTTCTTCCTGCTCGCCACGGATTTTCACTTCTTCGAGTTTCGCCAGCTGGCGCAATCTCAGGTCAAGGATCGCATCTGCCTGGATGTCTGACAGCTTGAACTTTGCCATCAGGGCCTGCTTCGGCCTGTCTTCCTCACGGATGATCCTGATCACCTCATCAATATTCAGGTAGGCCACCATCAGGCCTTCAAGGATGTGCAGGCGATCCAGTATCTTGTCGAGCCGGAACTGCAGGCGTCGCAGTACGGTGTCAGAGCGGAACTTCAACCACTCGGTCAACATCTCAACAAGCGGTCGGACCCTGGGCCTTCCGTCAATGCCGATCATGTTGAAATTCACGCGATGGGTACGCTCGAGATCGGTTGTCGCAAACAGGTGAGCCATTAACTGGTCCACATCCACGCGATTCGACTTTGGCACCACCACGATACGAGTCGGACTTTCATGGTCCGACTCGTCACGGAGATCAACGACCATGGGCAGCTTCTTGGCCTGCATCTGGCTGGCAATCTGCTCCAGAATCTTCGAACCTGAAACCTGGAAAGGCAGTGCGGTGATGACGATATCACCATCTTCCCTGGAATAGACCGCTCGAGTGCGAATCGCACCCCTGCCTGTTTCGTAAATCTGGTTGATCTCTTCCCTGGAGGAAATAATCTCGGCGCCAGTCGGGAAATCTGGCCCCTGGATGTGATCCATGACGTCTTTCAAAGTCGACTTTGGTTTGTCCAATAACCTGATGCAGGCCGAGACCACCTCATTAAGATTGTGTGGCGGGATATCTGTTGCCATACCTACAGCGATACCACTGCCACCGTTGAGCAGGATGTTCGGCACCCGCGCAGGCAGGTTCACCGGTTCGCTCAGGGTGCCATCAAAGTTTGGGATCCAGTCTACTGTGCCCTGCTTCAATTCACCCAGCAGCACCTCTGCATAAGCCGTGAGTTTGGATTCGGTATATCGCATTGCCGCGTAGGACTTGGGATCATCCGGCGAACCCCAGTTACCCTGTCCATCCACCAACGGATAACGATAAGTAAAGGGCTGCGCCATCAGCACCATGGCCTCATAACAGGCTGAGTCACCGTGCGGATGGAACTTGCCGATAACATCGCCAATCGTCCTCGCGGATTTCACAAATTTCGCATCAGCCCCCAGGCGAAGTTCACTCATGGCATAAACGATGCGCCGCTGAACTGGTTTCAAGCCGTCACCGATGTGCGGTAACGCTCGGTCATTGATCACGTACATGGCGTAATTCAGGTACGCACTTTCCGTGTAGTCAGTAAGCGATATCTTCTCGACATCGCCCTCTATTACTGTTTCAGTCATGCTTGTTTACTCAGTTGAATCAGGCGAGTTCCGCTAGGTCGCCTTTCTTTTCCAGCCAGGTTTTCCTGTCCGGTGCACGTTTTTTAGACAGCAGCATGTCGAGCAACTCGTCCACCGGCTTCGCCTTGCCCGCTGTGAGTTGGACGAGGCGCCGGGTGTCTGGTGCCATTGCTGTTTCACGCAGCTGAATAGGGTTCATCTCGCCGAGGCCCTTGAATCGCTGCACAATAACTTTACCCGTCATTTTTTCGGCTTTGATTCGATCCAGGATCCCCTGGCGCTCACCTTCGTCCAGTGCATAGAACACCTCTTTGCCGACATCGATCCGATACAGTGGCGGCATCGCTACATAGACATGACCATTTTCCACCAGAGACCGGAAGTGCCGAACAAACAGCGCAATCAGCAGACTGGCGATATGAAGTCCATCCGAGTCTGCATCAGCCAGTATGCACACCTTGCCGTAACGCAGGTTACTCAGGTCTTCGGATCCGGGGTCAATACCCAGTGCAACCGAAATATCATGAACTTCCTGTGAAGAGAGAATATCCGCTGAATCTAATTCCCAGGTATTCAGGATCTTGCCCCGGAGCGGCATGATAGCCTGGGTTTCGCGGTCTCTTGCCTGCTTGGCAGAACCGCCTGCAGAGTCTCCCTCTACCAGGAAGAGTTCTCCCATCATGGCATCACTGCAGGAACAGTCAGCCAGCTTGCCAGGCAGCGCGGGGCCGCTGGTTGGTTTTTTACGCGCCACTTTCTTGCCGGCACGCATTCGTGCCTGGGCACTGGAGATCGCAAGTTCAGCAATCGCCTCGCCATCTTCAATGTGCTGGTTCAGCCAGAGTGAAAAGCTGTCCTTAACCACACCGGAGATAAAGCTCACAGCCTGCCTGGAGTTCAGCCGTTCTTTTGTCTGGCCGGCAAACTGCGGTTCCACCATTTTGGCGGACAGCACGTAATTACACTTGTCCCAGATATCCTCGGCGGTAATTTTCACACCGCGGGGAACAAGGTTGCGGAACTCACAGAACTCACGGAGGGCCTCCAGCAGGCCGGCACGAAGTCCGTTTACGTGGGTACCACCCTGGGGTGTTGGAATAAGGTTGACGTAACTTTCCGTGATCAGCTCTCCACTTTCAGTCTGCCATTGAACAGCCCAGTCAACTGCTTCCTCTTCACCTTCCATGGCACCGGTAAAGGGTAACTCGGGCAGGAGTTCAAGGCCCTCAAGTTCTGCGCCAAGATAATCTTCAAGGCCCTTCTCGTAGAACCATTCAAAACTTCTGTCGTCCTGGTCCTTGGCGGTTTCATCTTCAAAAATTACCTTAAGGCCAGGACAGAGAACTGCCTTTGCACGAAGCAGGTGCTTGAGCCGGGGTACTGAAAATTTCGGAGAGTCAAAATACTGCGGGTCCGGCTTAAAATTGATCATGGTGCCGGTATTCCGTCGACCCACGGAGTCTTTTACCGTCAGTTTGGTCTTTTTCTTGCCGTCCTTAAAAGACATGTGATGCAGCTTGGCATCACGTTTGATGAAAACCTCAAACGTTTCAGACAGCGCGTTAACCACAGACACACCGACACCATGCAAACCGCCCGAATACTTGTAACTGTCGCTGTTGAACTTGGCGCCCGAATGCAGGCGAGTCAGGATAAGTTCAACCCCTGGAACTTTCTCTTTCTTGTGGATATCGACCGGCATACCACGGCCATTGTCACTGACAGACATGGAACCGTCTTTTCGCAGCGTAACGCGTATCTCGTTGGCATGGCCTTCGAGTGCTTCGTCGACGCTGTTATCTATGACTTCCTGGGCGAGGTGGTTAGGTCGAGTGGTGTCGGTGTACATGCCGGGTCGTTTTTTGACCGGCTCGAGGCCTTCCAAGACCTCAATAGAATCTGCTTTATAACTACTAGCCATCGATGTCCAAGTATGTAGGAGTTGCGGTCCGCCCAACAGGAAATCGGGCGAAGACTGTGGCTACAAATTATAAGGATTTAGCGACGGATTTCCCGAAAAAAGTCAGGAAAACTCAACCGGCTGCAGCGAGTATCCGTGTTCAATGCAGTAATTGAGAAGCTCACCGAGATACTTGTTGATCTGGGACTTCTCGTCCGGCTGGAACATATTCTCATTAGGGGTCGGATAACGGTAGCGAAAGTTGCGGTGCCGCTCAAAACGTACCACTTCCGCAGAACGAACATCGTGATAAACGCGCAGTTCGAGATAAGGCCATCGAATCAGCGGTTTGTCCTCCTTGCTGGTAACATCGACGCTGACCATGGTGGTGAATGGGCACCTTTCCTCGATCCTGATGACGACGGTTGCCCCTTCCCTGGTCCTGGCCTTAAGGCCGAGGGTCTGGATTCCAAATTGCAGATCGTCTTCCGAGTCCATATCCGGAAACAGTTTGCGCAGGCGGATGTAATTGGCATCACACTCAGCCATGTCTGCGACCAGGTCCGGAACGTAAATGTACGGGTTCGTCATGCGAAAAAGATTAACACAATCTCCATGACTCGTTGGCGTAATAACACCCGGAATTTACTGTGCTTTACAGCTAATAGCTTTGAAAAGTGTTCAGGAAAATGCTAAGCCAGATCTGCAATCAGGCCTTCAACTCTTGACCGGATTTCATCACGTGAAGCGCGAAATCCTTCAAGAATTTCTTCGTCAGAACCGGTCAGTTTTGCCGGGTCAGACAGCGGCCAGTGACGTTTCTCTGTACCCGGGGGTAAAAGAGGACAGTGCTCATCCGCATCACCACAAACAGTCACAACGCGAGAAAACTCATCGAGATTAAAGCTGTCGACCAAACTGGATTCGTGGTTCGAAATATCAACCCCGGCTTCACTCATGACCTGCACTGCCCTGGGGTTCAGTCCGTGCGCTTCGATTCCAGCGGAAGCAACACGATCAAACAGTTCACTGCCAAGATGTCTCGCCCAGCCTTCCGCCATCTGGGATCGACAGGAGTTTCCCGTACACAAAAACAATAGATTCATGAGGCCTCTCCTTCGAGGTATTTCAGTACCAGATTCTCAGTTCGATCAAGGGAGCCATGATTATCCCGAAGCACCTCCTCAGCAGCCTGGGTAAGGGTATCCCTCCGTCTTTCATCCTGCAGAAGCAGAGTCACCTGCTGGCACAGGTTCTCGGCGTCCGGGACAATAATCATGCCACCAGCCTGCTCAAACTGACCTGCAATATCATCAATGTTGTCCAGGTGTTGCCCCATCAGGACTGCACACCGGGCGCGGACAGCTTCGAGAAGGTTGTGCCCGCCAACCGGCACCAGGCTCCCCCCAACCAGGGCAACCTGCGCCACCCGGTAGAAAGCGTTCAGCTCACCCATGACGTCTACCAGGAGTACATCGGCCTCAACTTTTTTTTCGCCGTTCTCACTGAACTTTACGCAAGTGAGACCCGCTGTCTCACAATAGCCAGCCACCTGGGATGACCTGTGTGTATGGCGAGGCACCAGAACAAGCAGAAGATCTTGTAGTTGCTCACGTGCTGTCCGGTAGGCTGCTATGAGAGCTGATTCCTCACCATCGTGTGTACTGGCGCCAAGCAACACAGGCCTGCCACCCACGAGCGCTTGCGCCTTCTCAAAACTGTCTTCGCGATTGGTAGCTGCGGTGGCATCAAATTTGATACTACCCGAAACCTGCACGCGGCTTTCAGCAGCCCCAAGATCTACAAACCTTTGTCGGTGCTGCTCAGTCTGGACGGATAAAGCAGTCAGTCCCGCGAACATGGGCCGTGACAGTGACGATATCCTGCGATATCCCCGCGCAGACCTGGCCGACATCCGGCCATTAACCAAAAGCACAGGAACGTCATGCTCTGTACAGCCGTCGATGGTATTCGGCCAGAGTTCGGTATCAATAACGATATAAAGCCTGGGTTGGTTCACATTCAGGAATCTTGCTACCGAACCGGGAAGATCATAAGGCGCGTAGCAATTCTCTACCTTGTCACCCAGCAGCATTCGGACACGATCCCTGCCTGTAGGTGTCATGTTTGTGACAAGACAATGATGCCCCTGGCTGACCAGCCTTTCGACCAGGGGCACAGCCGCAATGGTTTCCCCCGCAGAGACAGCATGTATCCAGATAACCTCACCGACGTGGGCTGACCTGAAGAAGCCGAACCGCTGCAGGAGATCGCTGCGGTACTCCGGTTCTTTCCTTGATCGCCATAGCAACCTCAGCAGCACAAATGGTACCGCAAGGTAGAAAAAGAGACTGTAGAAAAATCGGGACAAATCGGAGACGCCTGGCCTGCCAGCAGGATGTGCCGATGTATAATAACCGCAGCCAATCCCGAGGACCATTGCGCACATCGCGCAGAGTTGATTGAAGTGCAGAATATTCTTGAGGTAGACGTCGCCATCATCGGGGGAGGCATCGCGGGACTCTGGCTGCACAACAACCTTAGCGCCCGCGGCTACGCAAGCGTACTTGTGGAAAAGAACCAGTTAGGGTCCGGACAGACCCTGGCCTCCCAGGGCATGATCCACGGCGGCATCAAGTACACGCTTGGCGGTTCAACAACCGGCGCATCAGAAACCATCGCCGCCATGCCGGATCGCTGGAACCGTTGCCTCGCGGGTGAAGATCCGGTGGACCTCACCGGTGTGAATACCCTGGCGCAGGACTACTACATGTTTTCGGACAGCTCGGTCACTTCCAGGGTCACTGCCTTCTTCGGCAGCAAGGCATTGGAAGGCAGGGTATCAGCTATTAAGCGAAAAGATTACCCGGAACCTTTCTCCAACGATAGTTTTAAGGGGAGCCTATATCGTCTACAGGATATAATCCTGGACACCCCTTCACTCGTAGACAAACTCGCTTCTGTCGGCAACATCATCCAGGGAGAACCCGTCTTAATCCATGATAACGGTGTCGTATCTGAACTCAGTGTTGGCGAAGTAAAAATAAGGCCTGCAACATGTATCCTCGCCGCAGGCAGTGGTAACGGAGAACTGATCGACACACTAGAACTGCCTGTGACCATGCAACTGCGACCGCTGCACCAGGTTATTGTTACCGGTGATCACCTTCCCCCCCTCTACGCGCATGCGGTAACCCTGAGCTCAGGCGATAAACCCAGGATTACGTTCACCACCCACCAGGCGGGCAATTCACGTGCATGGTACCTTGGCGGCCAACTGGCCGAAACCGGTGTCGCGCGAACCGAGGCGGAACAGATCAACTTCGCCAGGAAAGAACTCAAGCAGGTTGTTCCCTGGGTAGATGTCAGAGACTGTGACTTCACCACCCTGCGCATTGATCGCGCGGAAGCCGGCCAGGCTGAGGGACTAAGGCCGGACAATC
>JADHNI010000119.1 GCA_016779585.1 Pseudomonadales bacterium | reverse complement strand
CTGCCCAGTTGCCAGAGTCCCTCATATGTGTCGGCAACACGCAACTGCGGGACGGCGGTATCAACATCCTTGTGCACCATGACCGCAGCAGCGCCTGCTGAGACCGCCTGCCCCACGAAATCATGCCCATCGCGAGCGTCTGCAAGAGCAATAAACAGGTCGCCAGGCTGCAGTGTACGCGTATCAATACTGACACCGCTGATATCAGCATGAAAATCCTGGCCGAAGAGCCCGGCCAGCTCAGTACCGCGCCAAAGGGGAGTCATCATTTACTGGTTTCGTGGCTTTCCGCTACTTCACGCAGCCGGAATTTCTGGACCTTGCCGGTCGATGTTTTCTCAAGAGGTCCAAAGATCACCGTTTTCGGCACCTTGAATCGCGCCAGGTTCTCACGGCAGTACTCAATGACCTCTTCCCCGGAAAGTTCCTCGCCGGGCATCACGGTAACAAAAGCACAGGGATGTTCACCCCACTTCTCGTCCGTCCTGGCTACCACGGCAGCTTCCAGGATTTTCGGATGTTTGAAAAGCGTGTCCTCGATTTCGATGCTGGAAATGTTTTCCCCACCGGAGATGATAATGTCCTTGCTGCGGTCCTTGATTTTGATATATCCGTCCGGGTAGCAAACAGCCAGATCACCCGAATGAAACCAGCCTCCGGCGAAAGACTTTTCCGTGGTTGCCGGATTCTTCAGGTAACCCTTCATGACAATGTTGCCACGCATGAAAACTTCACCCTGGGTTTCACCATCCCAGGGTACGGGTTCGAGTGTCTCCGGGTCTGCAACCATCATGGCGCCCGCAAGCACCGAAGATATGCCAGTGCGGGCCTTAAGTTCAGCTTTCCTGTCGACATCCAGGTTATCCCATTCCCGTCGCCAGGCTGACACGACCATAGGGCCATAAGTTTCCGTCAGTCCATAGACCTGTATAACGTCGAATCCGAGCGCCTCCATTCCCTTGATCACAGCAGCAGGTGGAGCCGCGCCTGCGGTCATAACACGGATACCCTGCGGCAGATCTTTTTTCAGGATCTCAGGTGCATTCATGAGGGTATTAAGAACGATGGGTGCACCGCAGAAATGCGTCACCTTTTCCTGTTGGAACGCATCATAGATAGGCTCCTCGCGAACCTGTCTCAGGCAGATGTTTGTGCCGGCTACTGCGGCCAGCGTCCACGGAAAGCACCAGCCATTGCAGTGGAACATGGGTAATGTCCAGAGGTAACGCGGATGCATACCCATTTCCCAGGTCAGCGCATTGTTCGCAGCGTTCAGGTAGGCGCCGCGATGATGGTAAACCACACCCTTCGGGTCACCGGTGGTGCCGGAAGTGTAGTTGAGCGTAATCGCGTCCCACTCGTCCGCAGGCATCTGCCATTCGTAGTCAGTGTCACCTTCAGCCAGGAGCGCCTCGTAATCCAGTTGACCTACCAACCTACCTTCAGTGTAGTTCGGGTCATCCACATCCACGACCAACAGATCGGAACTGCATTGATCAACGGCATCAGCGACGATGTCACAGAATTCCTTGTCGGTAAAAAGGACCCTGGATTCACCATGATCCAGGATAAAAGCCACCGCTGATGCATCGAGTCGGGTATTAATGGCGTTGAATACGGCACCGGTCATATTGACGGCAAAGTGCAGCTCAAACATCTCAGGGATATTCGGCAGTATCGCAGCGACCGTGTCACCCTTGCCTACACCCCTCTTACTCAGGGCGGATGCAATTCGGACGCAGCGTTCATAAACTTCACGCCAGGTCGTTCTGGCAGAACCATGGACACAGGCCTCGTAGTCCGGGTACAGGGTCGCACTTCTGGCCAGGAAACTGAGCGGTGACAACACTTCGTAGTTGGCAGGATTCTTATCCAGGTCTGATTCATATATGTTGGGCATATGAGAAATATTACCACTCTTCTTTTTGATCTGGGCGGAGTCATTATCGAGCTGGGTTCACTCCAGGACATGATGTCGTCCTCTCCGCTGAGCGAGCAGGATATCTGGCAGAACTGGATACAAAGCCCCTCGGTCAGAAGATTCGAATCCGGCGCCTGTTCTGCTGACGAGTTTGCGGTCCGGATGATTGAGGAATTCTCACTCACCCTGTCACCCGAGGATTTCCTGGTAAAATTCAATAACTGGCCCCAGGGCACCTTCAAGGGTGCATCGCAGCTACTCATAGGTTTGTCGGACAGCTTCCGACTGGCCTGTCTGTCAAACTCCAACCAATCTCACTGGGAATACTTCCTGCGACACCAGTCCGTCCTGGAACATTTTGAGGACCAGTTTTTTTCCCACGAAACAGGTCACCTGAAACCTGACAGCGACGCGTTTCATCACGCACTTCAACAAATGTCGATCAGCCCCGGCGAAGTCCTGTTTTTTGATGACAACGAGGCCAACGTGAAGTCGGCCCGGGCGCTGGGCATGCAGGCGGTTCGCGTAGATTCGCCGGACGCTGTTCTACATGCGTTGTATGAACAGGGTTTCAGGAACTGATTGCACCCCCGTATGTGATAGGCTTCGCGCATGAAAAAAATCTGGAACTTTATAACGGCGCTGAAAAACGCGACCGGAAATATCATCTTCATCACCCTGCTGGGCGTGATCCTGTTCGCGGTGTTCAGCCAGGAAACCCGACAGATCCCTGACTCGGCAGTCATGATCATTGACCCTGAAGGCGTCATCGTTGAGCAGCAACGAGCGATTGATCCTTTTGAACAATTGTTCACCGGAGACAATGCTGCAGATAACGAAACCCTCGGCAGGGACATCCAGGATGCCATAGATATGGCTGCAGAGGACGAACGCATCAAGGCACTCGCCCTTGACCTGAGTCGCCTCGCCGGCAGTACCCTGCCCCTATACGATTCCATCGGCAAAGCGCTCGATAACTTCAAGGCGACGGGCAAACCGGTTTACGCGTTCGGCCCTGGGTACAGCCAGTCGCAGTATTACCTGGCCAGTTACGCTGACAAGATCTACATCGATGAATCCAGCATACGTCCGCTCGGCGGCGTTTTCCTGCAGGGATTTGGCGCTTACCCACTGTACATGAAGTCTGCGCTGGACAAACTCCAGGTCACCATGCACGTGATTCGCGCCGGCGTGTACAAGGATGCGGGAGAAATATATATCCGGGATGACATGTCAGAGTTTTCCCGTGAATCCAATCAGGAACTGGTGGATACCCTCTGGAACAGCTACCTGGCGACGGTCGCGAAACATCGAGGAATTACCAGGGAAGATATCCTGAGCTACATCAACAATTATGATTCATTGCTGCTGCAGCAGGAATCCAACCCGGCACTGCTGGCTGTACAACGGGGTCTGGTTGATCAGCTCATCTCCCGCAAGGCCTGGCGAGAAGAGATGCAATCTATTTCCGGTGTCTCCGGCGACAGCTATAAACACATTGGCTATCGAAGTTACCTCGGCGCGACTCGGCCGCCCATACCTGTGCAGAATCCTGCGACAGAAAAAGTTGCGGTGATCGTTGCCAAGGGCACGATTCTCGATGGCGACCAGGCACCTGGAGACATTGGTGGTGATTCCCTTGCACGACTTATCAGGAAAGCCCGGAATTCAGATGACATCAAGGCCGTTGTGCTGCGCATTGACAGTCCCGGCGGCAGCTCTTCGGCCAGTGAGTTGATTCGCTCAGAACTGGCTGAAACACAGGCAAGTGGCAAACCTGTGGTTGCCTCGATGGGTGGATACGCTGCATCCGGCGGCTACTGGATTGCCAGTACTGCCAACAAGATTTTTTCCCAGGAGACAACCGTAACCGGATCCATTGGCGTCTTTGCAACCTTCCCAACGTTTGAGAGGAGCCTGGAATACCTGGGCCTGAACTCCGACGGTGTCGGCACGACATCGCTGTCCGGTTCGTTCAACGCCCTGTCGGAGATTAATCCAGTGTTCGAGCGAACATTGCAGAACTCGGTCAATCACACCTACCAGAAATTCCTGTCCCTGGTTTCCGAGGGGCGCGGTCTCTCCATAGAGGAAGCCGATGCTGTAGCGCAGGGTCGTGTGTGGACAGGTGACAGGGCACTTGAACTCGGTCTGGTTGATGCTATCGGCGACCTGGATGACGCCATAGAATCCGCCGCCATGCTGGCTGACCTGGACGGTTATGATGTCATTTACATGGAGAAAGAGCTGTCAACTCGTGAGCAGCTCCTGAGGCAGATCATGGAATCCAGTATTGCCGTCCTGCCTCCGCTGGCCTCAGATCTCGTATCCATTGTGCCGCCCGAGCTCAGAACACTGGGCAAGATGGTCAGCTCACCGACCCTGTACCTGCAGTGCCTGAGCTGTCGTATCAGCTTCTAGCCGACCAAAATGCAGTTACACGGTCTCGGATTTCCTCCGGGTCACGGCTGACCCACGGGTCCCAGTGGTCCGGCAGCAAAGAAAGGTAGCGATTCTCTGCATACCGGCGATCCACAAGGCAAAGTACGCCACGGTCGCCGGGGTCACGAATCAACCTGCCGGCAGTCTGCAGGACACGGGTCAACCCGGGGTACTGGTAAGCGAATTCAAAACCCTGTTCCGCAAAGTGGTCTCTTATCAGGTCCCTTTCGATACCCACCAGCGGTAAACCGACACCAACCACGATCACACCAATCAGGCGATCACCCTTGAGATCGATACCTTCCGAGAATGCGCCGCCCATTACAGCAAAACCGCAAACTTCAGAGGCTTCATCAAAAGCATTGAGGAAGCTGTCTCGATCCTCATTAGTCATATTGCGTGCCTGCGACAACAGCGTGCAGTGCGGGTAACGCGCTTCATAAGCATCACGTACCGACTCCAGGTACTGGTAGGAAGGAAAGAACACCAGGTAGTTACCCTGCCGCGCAGCGGTCACGTCGTGAATCAAGGAACACAGGGTGTCAATCGAATGCTCACGCCCCCTGAAGCTTGTATCTATATGGGAGGCGATCGACACGAGCAGGTTTTCCGGAGGGAACGGCGAAGCCAGGCGATACCAGTTGGAAGATTCAGGCACACCCAGCATCTGCCTGAAAAAACCCGAGGGCCTGAGTGTCGCGGAGAACGCCACACTTCCGGCAATACGTTCGAATACTTCGGCCAGTCGAGTTGAAGGGTCAATGCAATAGAGCTGCAGTTGATGGCGCCTGCCCACCTTGTTCATGAGAAAGACATAAGTGTCATCGAACCATTCAGCTGTTCGCAAAAACCGCAGTGTTTCAAAGTAGATATCAAGCAGGACTTCCCTGCTACCAGCAAGATCTGTGTGTTCGGCGCGAAGCTCTTCCTCAGCCGCCCCGGCAAATCGTCTGAGCGCGGACACTACACCCTCCGGTAACGATGACTCGACAAGGTGCCCGTGCGCCTCAAAATCTTTTTCACTGGCTTTTCGACAATCCAGTATCGCGCGATTGACCGCCCGGGCCGCCCTGCTAACGCCGGGCGCCGAACCTGACATCAGCCGCGCAATCTGCAGGAAACGTTCCTTCTCAATCCCGGCAGAAAACATCTGCCTGCCTCGGTCAACAAGGTTGTGCGCTTCATCAATTAACACGATGGAATCACATTCGCGTCCGTCGAAAAACCGGCGCAGGTGAACCACGGGATCGAAGACATAGTTGTAGTCAGCAACAATCACGTCACACTCGCTGGCGAGATCCAGGCCCAGCTCAAACGGGCAGACTTCATGTTCACTGGCCAGCGCCTCTATGCGCTGCCGGCTGAACTGGCGGTCCGTGGCAAGAATGCCATCAAGCACCCGGGGCAGCTTGTCGTAGTAGCCCCGGGCATAGCGGCAGTGATCAGGATGGCAGGGTTCCCCCGGGTTAAAGCAAATTTTTTCACGGGCGGTCAGCACCACCGAACGAAGACTTGCACCCTGGGCCACAATATCCTCGACGGCAGACATGGCCTGAAGCTGAGTGGAAGTTTTCGCGCTGACATACATCACCCTGCTGATATCACCTGCCTCAAGCCGCCGAATAGCAGGAAACATCGTACCCATGGTTTTGCCAAGACCCGTCGGCGCTTCAATCACCAGGTGCTCTCCGCGACTCAAAGCACGATAGGCCGCGACAGACAGGTCTCTTTGCCCACCCCTGAACTCTCCATACGGGAATGACAGTTCAGCAATCGTTCTCGCACGTTCATTGAACCAGGATTCGCGACGTTCCAGGTAAGCAAAGTAGCGAAAGAGTACGTCAGTGAAGACCTGGCGAACCTCATCACGAGTGAACAGGCGTTCCAGTCTCTCTTCGCTCGCTTCATCCAGGTGAAAGAAACACAGTCGAACGAGAACGTGGTCATGGGTTGTTTCCTGAAGCAACAGGTGAGCGTAGATTAGGACCTGCAACCAATACCCGTCCATAACAGCAGATGGAATATCGGTAACTGAAACGCGCAGGGTTTTTATCTCATCAATGACGCAAAGCTGGCGCACCTGGTCATGGAAAACACCATCAATCCTGCCGGAAAGTTCCAACGCCCGTTCCCCATCTTCTACCAGCATTGAAACTGCATACTCGGGCAGATAGTTATCGCCACGAGATTTCTGTACGCGCTGGTGACCGCGCACACCTTCCATGGCGCTGCTGCGATTCGAAAACCTGAAATTGATATCTCCACCACGGCACAGGTCCGTCAGGTCACCGACCGAAACCTTGTAGATTTTCACGAACTGTATTCGACGTTAGCTACTGACGCCGGGATGTTCTCCTGGCGAAAAAACTCGAACCAACGCGTCTGGTTCTTCTGCAGCTTATCGCCGGGCCCCTT
>JADHNI010000044.1 GCA_016779585.1 Pseudomonadales bacterium | reverse complement strand
GCATGAAATAACGGATTCGTCACCTTTCTTTCTGATCGCCGGGCCATGCGTCATCGAATCAGAACAGCTGGCGCTTGAGACGTCAGCGCGCTTGAAAGATATCTGCGAATCCCTGGGAATCCCTTTTATCTACAAGTCATCTTTTGACAAGGCGAACCGCTCTTCCCTGGACAGTTTTCGCGGACCCGGTATCGAAGAAGGGCTGCGGATTCTGGAGAAAGTTAAAACTGACATCGGCGTACCCGTACTCACCGATGTCCATGAGGACACACCGATTGATGAAGTTGCCTCAGTGGTCTCGGTGTTGCAGACACCTGCTTTTCTCTGCCGGCAAACGAATTACATCCAGAGGGTTGCCAGCGCCGGGTTGCCAGTGAATATAAAGAAAGGCCAGTTCCTGGCCCCCTGGGACATGACTCATGTTGTGAACAAGGCGAAAGCCACAGGTAACGAACAGATCATGGTATGCGAACGGGGTGCCAGTTTTGGATACAACAACCTGGTTTCGGATATGAGATCGCTGGCGGTGCTTCGCGAAACAGGATGCCCCGTTGTTTTTGATGCGACCCACAGCGTCCAGCTGCCCGGTGGGCAGGGTGCTTCCAGTGGCGGGCAAAGAGAGATGGTGCCGGTGCTGGCACGTGCTGCCATTGGTGCCGGGGTTCATGGCGTTTTCATGGAAACGCATCCGGACCCGGAGAAGGCCATGAGTGATGGTCCAAACAGTTGGCCCCTGGACCAGATTCAGGGCCTGCTCGAAACAATGATTCAGATTGACCAGGTCGTAAAACCGACGCTTGCCTGATGGCGAGAGGTCAACGGTAAGTGTAAAGGGTTTAGAGGGAGCACTATGGAAATCATCGATATCACCGCGCGGGAAATCCTGGATTCCCGGGGTAACCCAACCCTTGAGGCGGAAGTGGAAGTTGAAGGTGGTGGCAAAGGTGCTGCCTGCGTGCCGTCAGGCGCATCAACAGGTTCAAGGGAAGCGCTTGAACTCAGGGACAAGGATGTAAACAGGTACCTTGGTAAAGGTGTGCTAAAGGCCGTGGAGAACGTCAACACCCGAATCAGGGAGAAGTTGATTGGCCGGGATGCCGAGAACCAGAAAGAAATTGACCAGCTGATGCTGGACATGGATGGTACCGAGAACAAGGGTCAGCTGGGAGCCAATGCGATACTAGCCGTGTCCCTGGCTACCGCCGCAGCGGCTGCCAACGGCAGGGGACTGCAACTCTACGAATATCTTGCGGAGCTCGATGGCAGCCCTGGTCGTTACAGCATGCCGGTACCTATGATGAATATCCTGAATGGCGGTGAGCATGCTGACAACAATGTTGATATCCAGGAATTCATGATCCAGCCAGTAGGTTCCCCTAACTTTGCCGAGGCCCTTAGATGTGGTGCCGAGATTTTCCACACGTTGAAAGGTGTGTTGTCCGCACAGGGGCTTTCCACGGCAGTTGGTGACGAGGGTGGATTCGCCCCGAACCTGCCGAGCAATGAGGCTGCGCTCGAAGCGATCATGACGTCGATCGAAAAAGCGGGGTACAGGGCAGGCGAAGATGTCACCCTGGCCCTGGACTGTGCAGCCTCTGAATTCTACAAAGACGGCAAGTACGTTCTGGCCGGTGAAGATAAAGAATTTGATTCGGAGGGTTTTTCTGATTACCTGGCCGACCTGGTCAACAGGTACCCGATCATTTCAATAGAAGACGGCCTGGACGAAAGTGACTGGGACGGATGGAAATACCTGACCAGAAAGCTGGGCGACAAGATTCAGCTGGTGGGCGACGACCTGTTTGTCACCAATCCGGCGATTCTCAGGAAAGGCATAGATGAAGGTGTGGCCAATTCCATCCTGATCAAGGTAAACCAGATCGGAACCCTGTCAGAAACGCTGGAAGCCATGCATATGGCGAAAGAAGCAGGGTATACCACGGTAATGTCCCATCGCTCTGGCGAGACGGAAGACACCACTATTGCTGACCTGGCGGTGGCTACAGCTGCGGGCCAGATCAAAACCGGCTCACTTTGTCGTTCCGACAGGGTTGCAAAGTACAACCGGTTGCTGAGAATAGAAGACCATAGCGCTGCGATCTACAAGGGTAGGGCCGAATTCGAGCGATGATCACACCTTTTCGAATATTTGCTGTTGTTCTGTTGCTGGGGATTACCGGCCTGCAGTTCCGTCTCTGGACCGGGCAGGGCAGCTTTGCGCATGTCAGCGGACTTGGCGCAGAAGTTAAGCAGCGCACTGCGGAAAATGAAAGCAAGCTGCAACGTAATGCAGTACTCAAGGCTGAGATACGGGATCTTCGCCAGGGCCTGGATGCGGTTGAAGATATTGCCCGCAGCGAGCTGGGTCTGATCAAAAAGGGAGAGACCTTCTTCCTGCTGGTTGAAGAGTAAGGCGCCATTCGGTGCTGGCTCCCTGTCACGGAACGATGGCGCGTCCGCACTACACTGATGACACCTTTGGTCGACTGCACCCGCAGCCGCTTGTTGCCGGCCTGATTCGCAGTACCCCTGAAGACTTTATCGTTATTGAACACCTGCCGTTTGAGCTTTACGGAGAAGGTGAACATGCCTACGTTGAAATTGAGAAACGCAATGCCAACTCCGGATGGGTGTCGCACCAGCTCGCTGAATTCGCGGGTATCCGTGATGTGGATGTCGGATTTGCCGGCCGCAAGGATCGGCATGCCTTGACCCGGCAATGGTTCAGTCTGTATCTGCCGGGCAGGCCTGACCCGGATTGGTCAAAGCTCGATATAGAAGGCGTAAAACTCCTGTCAGCAAACAGGCACACCAGCAAACTGAGGCGCGGAGACATCCGGTCTAACGAATTCCGGATAATTGTGCGCCATGATCCACTGTCTGATTCCTCCGCCAGCGACCTGTTGGTCAGGCTTGAAGCTGTTGCCACGCACGGTGTGCCCAACTACTTTGGCAGCCAGCGCTTCGGCCGGGATGGTGAGAATCTCGAACGCGCCGATAGATTCCTCCGGCTCAGGGAAAAAGCACCCAGGAATAAAGGCATGCTGATATCCGCTGCCCGTTCCTGGCTGTTTAACGGTTACCTGTGGTATCGAATGCAGTCAGCTGATTCTCTCGCGGAGGAACTGGGTCCGCTGATTGGCAAATCGCGTGACCCGCAGCCTGGCGAAGAGAGGTTTGACGACATTGAACAGGCCTGGGCTGAGGGCATCAGGCGACATGGCGCCAGGGTGGACCAGCGAGCACTCATGGTGGTTCCTGGTGACATGAGCTGGGAGTTTGACGCGAAACAGACCACTCTGCATTTCAGTTTGCCGGCAGGAAGCTTTGCAACCAGCGTCCTGCGAGAGCTCTTCCTGGTAGAAGATGTATCGATAAGGAGAGCCGGTGACGTCTGATCTGAATATCCGTGGTATCGGAATGACGTCGCAGCGTACGCGCACCCGCCTGGTGGAGCGGCTGCGTGAACAGGGTATTGAAAGCGAACAGATCCTGACGGTCATCAGCGAAACGCCCAGGCATGCGTTTATCGATGAAGCGCTCGCACACCGTGCCTATGAAGACACCGCGCTGCCCATTGGCTTCAACCAGACCATCTCGCAACCCTATGTGGTGGCCCGGATGACGGAAGCGTTGTTGGCAGACGGCCCGTTGGAAAATGTGCTTGAAGTGGGCACTGGATCCGGTTACCAGACGGCGATTCTTGCTTCACTGGTAGACAAGGTCTACACCGTGGAACGGATCGGTGGTCTTGCCACCAGGGCAAGGGAAAGGCTGGGAGCTGTGGGATATCGGAACATTATGTTCAAACATGCGGATGGTGGTATGGGCTGGCCTGAACGCGGGCCGTTTGAAGCCATTATCGTGACGGCTTCACCGCGTTCGATTCCGGGATCCCTGATCGACCAGCTTGCGATTGGTGGTCGAATGCTGGTGCCAGTTGGCAAGGCCCGGCACCAGGACCTGGTCATGGTTCGAAAGCATGAAGATGGCGTAGAGCAGATTGTGCTCGAGCCGGTCAAGTTTGTGCCCCTGCTTGGTGGCAAGACCTGAGGTTAACGGGAAACAATGCTTAAGACCGTTATTGTGGGTGTCCTTATGGGCGCTGCAGAAGTTGTGCCCGGGGTTTCCGGCGGCACCATTGCTTTTGTTTCTGGTCTTTATGAAAGGCTGGTGAAAGGCATCAGCCGCATGACACCCCTGGCGCTGCTGGCTCTGCCGAGGCTGGGTATCCGGGACTGGTGGCGCAGCTACGATATCAATTTCCTGCTGGTGCTGTTTGGTGCGATGGGGGTTTCCATCCTGGTATTTGCGCAGGGGGTGCATTATCTCCTTGAAAATCACCCGGTCTGGATCTGGTCTTTCTTTTTTGGTCTGGTGCTGGCCTCGGTTTATGCGGTGGGCCGCAGGCTTGCATTGCATGAAATACCCGTGGCGACAGCACTTGGCTGCGGCATTGCCATTGGTTTCCTGGTGACCCGCCTGGTGCCGGTGGAAGCTGAAGTGACCGCGCTCGCACTTTTTACCGGCGGGTGTATTGCAGTCTGTGCCTGGATTCTCCCCGGGCTTTCCGGCAGTTTTATTCTCCTTACCCTTGGTTTGTACCACGCGGTAATCGGGGCGATAAAGGACCTGAACCTGGTCATCATCGCCTGGGTGGGACTGGGATGCGTCGTCGGCATCATGGCGTTTTCCCGGGTGCTTTCCATGCTGCTTGCAAGGTACCATGACTTGACCGTTGGTGTACTGGTCGGGTTTATGATCGGTTCGCTGGTCAAGATCTGGCCCTGGAAACATACAACCAGCTACCAGATCAAGGCGGATGGGGGGCAGATCCCCGTCGTCCAGGAACCTGTGTTACCCATGTCCTATCAGCAGCTCACCGGCGCTGATCCCGAGACCCTGTTTGCGGTTATCGCCTGTCTGTTGGGTATGATCATTGTCGTTGCCCTGGACCGGTTTGCTCTGCTTGCAGAAACCGATCTTTCTGAAACAGATGTTGTCGAGAAAGACTAATCTCTCGCTGGCACTGCTTCTTTGCCTGGTACTGATCAGTGGCTGTGCCGGACTCCCCGCTGCTTACACGGCTGCAACAAGTGGAACCTATAAGGTTCGAAGTGGTGACACCCTTTATTCCATTGCCTTTCGCTACGGTCTCGACTACAAAAGCCTGGCGAAGATAAACAGTATTCAGCCGCCGTATACCATTTATGCCGACCAGATTCTCAAGCTAAGGGGTAGTGTCAGACTGCCGGTCGCTGACAGTGGACCGATCAATCGACCCACGGCGAAAACCACCACAAAAAAAATCCCACCGCCGGTGCAAGTGCCCAACAAGCCGGTTGGAAACTGGCGCTGGCCGCTGAAGGGTAATGTCATCAGTTCCTTTTCCCTGAAGAACCCCGTGAACAAGGGTATCGACATTGCCGGTAAAAAAGGTGACACGGTGGTGGCTGCCGCGGACGGTGTTGTGGTCTATGCCGGAGGTAACCTGCGCGGTTATGGCAAACTGGTGATCATCAAGCACAACGATAGATACCTTTCAGCCTACGGCAACAATGATTCGATGCTGGTGAAAGAAGGTGAGTCGGTCAAGGCAGGCAAGTCCATCGCCCGGGTTGGCAAGAGTGCGGCTGATGTGGAAATGCTGCACTTTGAGATTCGTCGTGATGGTAAACCAGTGGACCCGATGCAGTACCTGCCCGCTTCCTGATGGCCTGGTCATTAATCTAGGAGAATGCTGAAAATCGTGTAGGAGATGTCCTGCAAGAATGGCTTATCTTATTGTTTTTAAATAAAAATATTGAAAATTGGGTGGCAGGGGAAAGTTGCGCTTTGAAGCCATCTAGATAGACTGGCCTCGAGTGCTGGAGTGCACATAAGGAAATGACCCGTCGGTCGGCAAGGAAGCGCGAAGGGAGTCACGAAACAGGAAACGATTCGCCGGTCGTTTCCTGTTTTTTTATGCGTGAAGTTTCTTAGCTGAGCGCGAGGTGTTCGCGCTTGGGCTTCACATCAGCCCAGTCTTCGGCATCTTCGAGCGGATCTTTCTTCTCGGTGATGTTCGGCCACTGCTGGCTGAGCTCGGCGTTCAGCTCGAGGAATTCCTGCTCTTCTTCCGGCAGTTCATCCTCTGAGAAGATCGCGTCCACCGGACACTCCGGCTCACACAGAGCACAATCGATGCATTCATCGGGATTGATGACCAGGAAGTTCGGGCCTTCATAGAAACAATCGACTGGGCATACTTCTACACAGTCTGTGTGTTTGCACTTGATGCATGCATCACTTACTACGAATGTCATAGCTGGATCCTTAAGCTAAAACTGAAAAGACGGCATTTTAGCAGCCTTCTGCCTTCCGGCAACCACCCTTTTCAGTCGTTATCCTGTGCCATTTCCCGGAGATCATATAGCAGGTTCAATGCATCCCGTGCACTCAGGTGGTCGACCTCGAGTTCTGACAGCAGTGTCCGGATTCGATCCGGTTCCGATCTGGCGAACAGGTCCGACTGGGTTGGGTTGTGCTCGAGGCGAACTTCATTGCGCTCAAGCTGCTGTAACTTGTCCCTGGCGGTATGGATGACATGCTCAGGAACCCCGGCGAGGCGCGCCACCTGCAGGCCGTAGCTCTGGTTCGCGGGGCCCTCGTTCACCGAGTACATGAAGATGATGTCATCGCCGTATTCCCTTGCTGCC
This sequence comes from Pseudomonadales bacterium, assembly GCA_016779585.1. Classification (GTDB taxonomy): domain Bacteria; phylum Pseudomonadota; class Gammaproteobacteria; order Pseudomonadales; family Azotimanducaceae; genus UBA9659. The sequence continues at coordinate 25,651 of JADHNI010000044.1, read as the reverse complement.
AGGTGCACGTTTTTGGTGTGGCCAAGGGTTTCCGGAAGCGTCGTCAGCTCAAAATAGTGCGTCGCGAAAAGCGTCAGTGCTCCGATATCCGTGGCAATGGCATTGGCCACCGCCCAGGCGAGCGAGAGACCGTCGAACGTTGAAGTACCGCGGCCGATTTCATCCAGCAGCACCAGCGAGTTTTTCGTCGCGTTGTTCAGGATCATCGCGGTTTCAGTCATTTCCACCATAAAGGTGGATCGGCCGCTGGCCAGGTCGTCGGAGGAACCGATCCGGGTGAAAATTCGGTCGATTGACCCAATGTCTGCTTTCACCGCAGGTACAAAACTGCCTATGTGCGCCAACAGGGTAATCAAGGCGCACTGGCGCATGTAGGTGGATTTGCCACCCATGTTCGGGCCAGTGATGATCAGGAGCTGCTGTTCTGAATCCAGGTGCAGGTCGTTGGCGATAAAGGTACCGTCGAGTGTCTGTTCAACCACCAGGTGGCGTCCGCCCTCGATGTGAAGCTCGGCGTCACCTGTGAGATTGGGTCGAACCAGCTGCAGTGTGATCGCGCGCTCCGCCAGGTTGGTCAGGACATCGGTTTCGGAAACAGCATCAGACATTGCCTGCAGTTCCGGCAGCGCAAGCACGAGCGTATCCAGCAACTCCTCGTACAGGTATTTCTCCCGGGCGAGTGCGCGGCTTTTGCTGCTCAGCGCCTTGTCCTCGAATTCCTTTAACTCCGGAGTGATAAATCGCTCAGCATTTTTCAGGGTCTGGCGGCGAACGTAATGTACGGGTGCCTGCTCCGCCTGGGCCTTGCTGATCTCAATGTAGTAGCCGTGCACGCGGTTGAAGCCGACCTTGAGCGTGTTGAGGCCGGTACTGTCCCGTTCTTCGAGTTCCATCTTGACCAGGAACTCCGCTGCATTCTCACTGATGGAACGTAGTTCATCGAGTTCATCGTCATAGCCATCGGCGATCACGCCACCCTCGCGAATGACCACGGGTGGGTTTTCGATGATTGCCCGGGTCAGAAGATCCGCAAGTTCGGGCATGGGGCGGCAGTTTTCCGAGAGCCTTCGGATGTGTTCAGCATCGATGCCCGACATGGTGTCAAAAAGGTCGGGAAGGACCGACAGTGCGTCCCGGAGGCGGGCCAGATCCCTGGGCCTTGCGGATCGCAGCGCGACACGGGCCAGGATTCGTTCGATATCGCCGATCTGTTTCAGGGCTGCCTTCAGCGCGTCATCGCTCCTGCCCTGGATGACCTGTTCGATCGAATCCAGTCGGTGATTCAGCGTCTCCCTGGAGCGCACCGGGCGATTGATCCAGCGGGCCAGCAGGCGTCCACCCATGGCGGTGGATGTGTTATTCAGCACGGCAAACAGGGTGTGTTCCTCTCCGCCCTGTATGTTCAGCGTGAGTTCGAGATTGCGCCTCGACGCGCCATCAATATGGACGGCATCATCGCCGGTAATCTTGCGCAGGCCGCGGATGTGCGGCAGCTCTGTTCTCTGGGTTTCTTTCACATAGGCCAGCAGGCAACCCGCTGCGCTGACGGCCTGGTCCAGGTCATCGCAGTCAAAGCCGGCGAGATCTTTCACGCCGAACTGGCGAGTAAGCAGATCCCAGGCTGTTTGCAGGTCAAATTCCCACGGCGCGCGCAGTCGCGCTCCGGCATGATTCAACGCCATCGGCGGGTAGTCCTGGTCTTCAGAAAGAATAATCTCTACCGGTGAGAGTCGATGCAGTTCGCTTTCGAGACCGGAGATGTCGCCGATCTCGGCGAGTTCGAACTGGCCGCTGGAAACATCCAGGGTGGCGAGTCCGTAGACAGGATTACCACTTGCCGTTTTCGTGCCACGGGCAATGGCGGCGATCAGGTTGTCCCTGCCTTCATCAAGGAGGGCTTCATCGGTCAGCGTACCCGGTGTGACGATTCGGACCACCTGGCGTTCGACCGGTCCCTTGCTGGTGGCGGGGTCACCGATCTGCTCGCAGATGGCAACAGAGACGCCCTGGCGTACCAGTTTGGCAAGGTAGGACTCCACCGAGTGGAACGGCACACCGCACATGGGAATGGGTTCACCGGCGGATGCACCGCGGGCAGTCAGGGTGATGTCGAGCAGTTGTGCCGCGCGCCTGGCGTCGTCATAGAAAAGTTCGTAGAAGTCGCCCATTCGGTAGAACAGGAGTTCGTCCGGATGCTCCGCCTTGATGGCCAGGAACTGCTGCATCATCGGTGTGTGATTTTTCGATGATGCGGAGCTGGATGCGGGGGTGGACAACGTAAATCTCTGAGCTGGTACAGGTCGATTCTACGTGAAAACTATTGTCAGGAAACAAAATAAAAAAACGTTTGGCGTTCCTGATGATTTATGGATAATACTGTATAGACATACAGGTAACAGGAAAAGCGAGGATCATTTAATGGCCGAAACAGACGCCAACAAAGAAAAAGCATTATCCGCTGCACTGGGCCAGATTGAGCGTCAGTTCGGCAAGGGCGCCATGATGCGTCTTGGGGATTCTCCCCAGGAAAAAATTCCCGCGATTTCCACCGGCTCACTGGGCCTGGATATCGCGCTGGGTATCGGAGGGCTGCCGAGGGGCCGAATTGTTGAGATCTATGGTCCGGAATCTTCCGGTAAAACAACGCTGACGCTCCAGGTGATTGCTGAGGCCCAGAAAGCAGGTGGTACCTGTGCATTTATTGATGCGGAACACGCCCTTGACCCGCAGTATGCAGCCAATCTTGGCGTGAATATTGACGATCTCCTGGTCTCTCAGCCAGACACGGGTGAGCAGGCACTGGAAATCTGCGACATGGTGGTGCGATCCGGTGCCGTGGATGTTGTGATTGTCGATTCGGTCGCTGCCCTGACACCCAAGGCGGAAATCGAAGGAGAGATGGGCGACCATCACGTTGGTCTGCAGGCCCGATTGATGAGCCAGGCGCTGCGAAAAATGGCAGGTAATATCAAGAACTCGAATACGCTGGTTATCTTTATTAACCAGATCCGTATGAAGATTGGTGTCATGTTCGGCAGCCCCGAAACCACAACGGGTGGTAACGCGCTCAAGTTCTACTCCTCGGTTCGACTGGATATCCGTCGTATCGGTTCGATCAAGGAAGGTGACGAAATCGTTGGTAACGATACCCGCGTGAAGGTCATCAAGAACAAGGTGGCACCGCCGTTCAAGCAGACTGAATTCCAGATCATGTATGGGCAGGGTATTCATCACCTCGGTGAAGTGGTTGACCTCGGTGTGCAGCTGAACCTGGTAGACAAGGCGGGTGCCTGGTACAGCTACAAAGGTGATCGCATCGGTCAGGGCAAGAAAAATGCATGCGATTTCCTGGCTGAAAACAGTCACCTCGCGCAAGAAATCGAGGCGCAGATCCGCGCGAAGCTGCTCGATGAGGAAGTTCCCTCAGACGGTGAAGAAGCCGACAACGTCACTCCGATCACGGGTTCATAACCCTACAGATTCGTGACGGAAGTTAGTCCTACGGATATCCGCCGCGCTGCCATGGATATGCTGGCGCGGCGGGAACACTCTCGCCTTGAGTTGAGCCAGAAGCTCGGGAAAAAGTTCTCTGGTGACTCCATAGGCACGCAAACCATCGAAGAAGAAATCCTCAAGCTGGAACAGAAAGGGCTGCAGAGTGACGCACGCCTGGCAGAGGCGTTTATCCGTGCCCGCACCAGCAAAGGGCAGGGGCCAGTGAAGATCAGGGCAGAACTCAGGAATAAGGGTGTTTCTGACCAGGACATGTCGCGAGCATTTCAAGAATGTTCGCCGGACTGGTTTGCTCTCGCCCAGGAAGTCGCTGAAAAGAAGTTTGGTCCCGGTTTCGAACGGCAAAAGGATATGAAAGAGAAATCGCGGGTGGCCCGGTTCCTCGGCCAGCGGGGGTTCTCCTTTGACCATATTTCCAGCCTTTATTAGGCCATTGTGTTCAACCTTATTTTCTAGCTCCTGTCGGTAATTTTCTGTATCTTACCGGTCTCATTTTTGTCCCCTGATTGAAATATGGATAGCCGCGAAATACGCAGCGCCTTTTTGGATTTCTTCGCAAGCAAAGGGCACACCATCGTCGAATCCTCGTCGCTGGTACCTGACAATGATCCAACCCTGCTTTTCACCAATGCAGGAATGGTGCAGTTCAAGGATGCATTTGCGTTCCGTGAGAACCGTGGTTACACAAGGGCGGCCAGTGTTCAGCGGTGTGTCCGGGCAGGTGGTAAACATAACGACCTGGACAACGTTGGATATACAGCCAGACACCACACCTTTTTCGAGATGCTGGGTAACTTCAGCTTTGGCGACTACTTTAAGGAAGATGCCATTCTTTTTGCCTGGGAGTTCCTGACAGACATTGTTGGCTTGCCGGCTGACAAGCTCTGGGTCACCGTGCATCAAAGTGACGATGAGGCAGAACAGATCTGGATTGAGAAGGTTGGTTTTGACCCCAACCGCATCACCCGTCTAGGAGACGATGACAATTTCTGGACCATGGGTGATACGGGACCCTGTGGGCCTTCTTCCGAGATTTTTTATGACCATGGTCCTGACGTTCCAGGCGGGCCTCCCGGTTCTGAAGACGGCGATCTGGATCGTTTTATAGAGATCTGGAACCTCGTATTTACCCAGTATGATCGATCCGCTGACGGCACGCTGACGCCACTGCCCAAGAAATGTGTAGATACGGGCATGGGTCTCGAGCGACTCGCCGCGGTGGTTCAACATGTTCATGACAACTACGACATTGATCTATTCCAGGCACTGATCAGGAAATCGGCAGACCTGCTAGGAACCACAGATCTTGGTAACCCGTCCCTGAAAGTCATTGCAGACCATATTCGGTCAGCTGTTTTCCTGATTTCAGATGGCGTGGTTCCCAGTAATGAAGGGCGTGGCTATGTGCTGCGCAGGATTATCAGGCGAGCGCTTCGACACGGGCACAAGCTGCAGAGCAGCGGACCTTTTTTTCATGATCTTGTCGCGGAAGTTGTGGCCCAGATGGGCGAAGCTTATCCCCTGATAGCGCAGACACAGGAACAGGTCGACAGAATTCTGTTGAAAGAAGAGCAGCAGTTCGACCTTACCCTGGACCAGGGAATGCGGATTCTTGGCGAAGCTATCCAGGCGCTGGAAGGTACAGAAATACCAGGCGAGGTGGTATTCAAGCTTTACGATACTTATGGATTTCCGACCGACCTGACGGCCGATATTGCGCGTGAGAGAAACCTGACCATTGATATGGCCGGCTTTGACAGCGAGATGGAAGCGCAGAGAGAACGTGCCAGGGCTTCCAGCCAGTTCGGGGTATCTGATACCGGTGACCTGCAGCTGGAGTTTGTGACAGAGTTTGTTGGTTATGACTCACTGGAAGATGAGTCCACCGTCGTTGCCCTGATCAGGGATGGTGAGCAGGTAGATGGTGCTGAAGCAGGCGAGCGGGTGGCTGTGGTGCTCGATCGCACGCCTTTCTACGCAGAATCCGGCGGCCAGGTGGGGGACACCGGCGAGATGTATGCTGAGGGGTTGCGCCTCGCAATCCGGGATACCAGGAAAAACGGTGACGCCTTCGTGCATCAGGCCGAGGTGCTTGAAGGTAGTGTCAAGGTTGGTGACAAGTTGACCAGTTCAGTTGATCGGCTGATTCGGGAAGCGACAAAACTGAATCACTCAGCAACCCACCTCATGCACGCAGCGTTGAAGCAGGTGCTGGGAGAGCATGTGAACCAGCGAGGTTCCCTGGTGAATTCGGAGCGACTGCGTTTTGACTTCTCTCACTTCGAGCCCGTGACCAAAGATCAGATTCGTGAAATCGAACGTGTCGTCAATGACCAGGTCATGCGCAACAGCGACGTGCAGACAGAGGTGATGGCGCTTGATGCAGCAAAAGAAAAAGGTGCGATGGCACTGTTTGGTGAAAAGTATTCGGAAGAAGTTCGTGTGCTTACCATGGGGGATGGATTTTCCATTGAGCTCTGTGGCGGTACTCATGCCAGCCGCACTGGTGATATCGGACTGTTCAGGATTACCTCGGAACAGGGCGTTGCTGCAGGTGTCAGGCGGATTGAGGCAGTTACCGGCTCCGGCGCGCTTGCCCTGGTTGAAGAGCAGGAAGACCTGATCAACCAAAGTGCCAGCCTGATCAAGGCAGATGCTTTCAGCCTGCTGGATAAACTGCAGTCACTGGTTGAACAGAACAAAAAGCTGGAGAAGACGGTCGCTGACCTGAACCGCAAGCTGGCAACGGGTGGTGGGCAGGATGTCGCTGAATCTGCTGTCGACCTCGGTGGTTTTAAACTGCTGGTTACACAACTGGATGGCGCCGATCCCAAGTCGCTCCCTGACGCGTTGGACCAGCTGAAAAACAAGATTGGCTCCGGCATCGTCATTCTTGGAACTGTGAGTGATGGCAAGGTTGGCCTGATCGCTGGTGTGACCAGGGATCTCACTGACAGGTTTAATGCTGGTGAGCTGGTCAATCATGTCGCGTCCCAGGTTGGCGGCAAGGGAGGGGGCCGTCCGGACATGGCCCGGGCAGGTGGCAGTCAGCCAGATGCGTTACCCGCGGCACTCGAGAGTGTGGAAGGGTTCGTCCGGGATCTCATGGGCGGCTGAGTCGCTGTTACCCCTTTACTCTTAAGCACGCCTCCAGTTAAATAGGCGCCCTTTCAAAACTGGTTATTTCGGCGATATGTCGCTTTTCGTGCAAAAATTTGGTGGCACCTCGGTAGCTTCTATCGAGCGCATTGAGAATGTCGCGCGCAGGATCATCAAGACAAAAAACGAGGGCCACGATGTAGTCGTGGTTGTCTCAGCCATGGGGCACGAGACTGACCGCCTGGTAGACCTTGCCGAGGAGGTGAACTACCAGGGACTGGACGCCCGAAGGGAGATGGACGTGTTGCTGTCAACGGGTGAGCAGGTCACGATCTCACTGCTTGCGATGATGCTCATGAAGCATGGCTTCAACGCAGAGTCGGTGCTGGGTCGCCAGGCGAACATCCTGACGGACAAGGAGCACACACGGGCCCGCATTCTTGATATCGACGCGGCGTTCCTGCAATCCAGGATCAAGGATGGTGTTATTCCTGTGGTTGCCGGTTTCCAGGGTACTGATGATTCCGGAAACATTACGACCCTGGGCCGCGGTGGTTCTGATACCACGGCTGTGGCCCTGGCGGCTGTACTTGAAGCTGACGAATGCCAGATCTACACCGACGTGGAAGGTGTGTTCACAACGGATCCGCGTGTGGTTGAGGGCGCTAGATGCCTGAAAAAGATCACCTTTGAAGAAATGTTGGAGCTCGCGAGTCAGGGTTCCAGGGTTCTGCATACGCGAGCGGTCGAGTTTGCCAGCAAATACCAGGTGCCTCTTCGCGTTCTGTCGAGTTTCAACGAAGATTCACCGGGTACACTTATTACAAGAGAGGACGACGCCATGGAGCAACCAATCATTTCGGGGATTGCTTTCACCAGGGATGAAGCCAAGTTAACGATTCTTGGTGTTAAAGATGTTCCCGGTGTTGCTTCTGCAATTCTCGGCCCTGTCAGTGAAGCCAACATTGAAGTAGACATGATAGTCCAGAACGTCGCTGCAGACATGAGCACGGACTTCACATTCACTGTGCGTCGCGAAGATTACGACCAGGCTATGGAAATTCTGCAAAATATCGCGAAAAGCATTGATGCGAGAGAAGTGTCGGGAGACAATAAAATTGCGAAGCTTTCCTTGGTCGGTGTCGGAATGAGATCACACGCAGGTGTCGCGAGCAGAATGTTCGAAGTACTTGCAAAGGAATCCATTAATATTCAAATGATATCAACCTCTGAGATTAAGATTTCCGTTGTAATCGCAGAGAAGTACCTGGAGCTCGCAGCAAGGGCCCTGCATTCGGCTTTCGATTTATCCGAAGAGGCGGGGTAAGCAGCACGGAAGGGAGAGTTTGTTAAAGGAGTAATAATTCAATGCTTATATTAACCCGGCGAGTCGGTGAGACGTTAATGATAGGCAATGATATATCGGTGACTGTATTGGGCGTGAAAGGAAATCAGGTTCGAATTGGTGTTAACGCGCCTAAAGAAGTCGCAGTGCATCGCGAGGAAATATATCAACGCATCCAGTCAGAGGATGATTAAGCGCCGGGCCACGAAGAAAGCTGACCTCTGTTTCAACAGAATCAATACACGGCAGGGCGTCAGGTGGTGGCCGCGCTGTCGTCCGGCACCGTGACCTGCCTCAGCAAGTTCAGGTAGCCGCGCGGAAAGTCCACGCCATCATAATATCCCTTTGCCAAAAGCAGCTGATGCAATCGTCGCAATCGATAGATTGGCACTGACGCCAGCAGGTGATGCTCCATGTGATAATTCAGGTCATGTGGGGCAATCAGCAGACTTTCAAACCAGTTTATGTAAATGGTCCGCGTGTTCAGTCGGGCGTCCAGATCGTACAGATCCGGCACGGCCGCGTGTTCAGCGACCTGCCTGATTCGTACGATCAGCATGTGGCTGGTCATGAAAGCAATAATCCAGAGTGCATAAAGCCAGGCGTAGCCAATGGCAGCAAAGAACAGCAGCATGGCCAGGTTGCAGCCCACGCTGCGCAGCACGGTTTCACGTGTTCCGGGTTTCAGGTCTTTCAGGTGCCGCAGTGAGCGCCCGATAGACTTGATTCGGCGCCAGCCCAGCTGGCCGGTCAGGTCGCGGGTAACTTTTCGCCTGAAGCTGGTATGTGTGACCGGGTATGCCTCGTAGTTCTTCAGATCCGGGTCGTCCCGCGTGCCTGCGGTCCTGTGATGGACCAGGTGCCCCTTCATGTAGGCGTCTTTGTCTGAAAACACCCAGTAGCCGGCGAGCCACTTGCCAACGAAGTCGTTCACGGCGGGGGAAGTAAAGAATGACTTGTGACCTGTTTCATGGACCAGTACACCGAAGGCCATCTGGCGGCCACCCATCAGGATAATCACCGCGAGCAGCACCAGCGGATTGGGAAACATGGCGGCCAGGGTAAACAGCAGGGCGATAACACCCCAGTCAAAGGCCACGATCGACCAGGCCTTCAGGTCATCTTTTTCCAGCACACCCTGGAATTCCTCTTCCGTCAGAAGATCCCTGACTTTTGCGGTTATCAGTTTTTCGGTCATGTTGCGTTCCCTGTGTAACTTGCCCTATGTGTAACTGGTCATGTCAGTGGGCATGGAAGCGGGTTTGTCCGTCCATACACCCCTGCCTTGTTCGTCGTAATCCACCATCAGCTGCCATAGCTCCTCGCGTGTCGAGGGTTCCTGCACTTCTTCCGGCAGATACGGGTCCTTGGCTAACAGCTGCAGGGCCTTGCCGCCCAGGGTAAAACTTTCTTTCATGGCCGCTGCCTTCGGCAGCGAGGAGAGCCTTGCTGCGCTCTTCTTCAGTGCTCTCGCTAGCTCCTTGTACTGCCTGTTAAGGCTGGAGGTGTCATAACACTGAAGAAACCTCTCTGAGTCTGCTTTACCCAGATGGGCACCTTCTGCGATCAGGCACTCGCTGGACAGGCCCAGCCCCGACAACCAGGTGCGAAGTTCATCACCCTGCCTGACGAGATTGTCAGGTCGCATCCACAGTCCAATACCGGCTCTTCGAAACCCGGAGGCTGACAGCACCCACTCGTCTTTGTCAGTGGGTGCCTGGCAGTGCGCAATCAGGAAGTGATTAACCTGCCATGGTCTACGGCGTCGTTCACCCAACCGCCACTCTTCAACAAAGTCATTGATAGGGTCAGAACCTTCAGCCAGGCGATAGTGCCCGCGGCTCACTTTTTCGACCAGGCCCCGACTGGCCAGCCGTGACAGGGTGACACGCATGACGTTTTCGCTGACCTGGAACATACCGGCGGTTTCCATCAACACCTGCACCCCCGTGCCTTTGCGGCCATAGGTGCGGAGCAGGTCCAGGATGAGATTGGCTGATTTCATTACACTAGTGCGCAAGAATATGCTTCAAAGTGTAATATTACACTCTAAGCCAAATACGGTGCAAACTCGTAATGTCAGGCCGCGGCGACCTGGTTCCGACCGGCCTTCTTTGCCTTGTAGAGTGCGGCATCAGCAGCTTTGAGGACTTCGTCAGGGCTGCCGCCGGATCGGCGGTCAGCAACCCCGATGGAGATGGTAACGGAGACCTTTTCACTGGTTTTTCGGAAGGAACCACGCTTGCGTTGTTTCCGGGCCATTTTCTCTTCGGCTTCATCCTGGCGGGGGTCTTTCCGAATCACCATTTCATAGTTCTGGATAGATTTTCGAACCTCATCCAGATAGAAAAAAGCATCGTCGGCGCTCATCCGCGGGAATACGATTGAGAACTCCTCACCACCGTATCGGAATGCCTTGCCGCCGCCGTTAACCTGGCGAATCTTGGCCGCAACCATCTGCAGCACCTGGTCTCCCACATCATGGCCGTGGGTGTCGTTGAATTTCTTGAAGTGATCGAGATCCAGCATCGCCAGCGAATACCTGCTGCCAAGCGACAGGAACTGTTAGTTCAGGGCCCGGCGATGTGGCAAACCGGTCAGTTCATCCCGGTATGCCATGTTGTAGGAATCGCGGATCAGGCTGCCAACCAGGTAGGCACATCCGGCCATCGCAAACATTTCCCAGCCGTTTTCAGTGGGCAGGTGATAGCCGATCACCAGGCTGGCCAGAGCCGTGGTAATACCCTGGTTGATGGGTGTCTCGTCCAGGCCAATAAAGATAAAACATCCGAAGAGTGACACGAGCAGTACCAGTGCAGTCGCCTGGTCTACCGGCAGGTTCAGCCAGGCTGGCAGGTTATCAAGGGGGTTCAGCACGGCAGGGTCGATGACCACCTGCTGCTCGATCAGGTAAATCGCAAGCGCCACCTGCCAGGCAAGAAAAAACAGGCGGATCAGGCCCATGGTGGTAAAAGTGCCGCGCTCGGCGAAGTAGCAGATGAGCAGGAAATTCAACGGAACCGCAGCGAACAGCATCACTGTCTTCAATGAATGCGAGGTGTCCTGGTCAGCAATCCACAGGCAGAATGCCAGCGCACAGCAGATAAAGAAGACCCGGGAGCGGTTGTAGGACAGTGAAAGTGTGCCGGCAATGGTAATCATGACGCTGGGTCCGATCAGCCAAACCGTCTCCGGAGCTGGCGGCAGTCTCTGGACATTCAGTGCCACCACGGCAACTGTCAGCAGAAACGCTGCCGGTACAACCAGGTTACCGACAGCTCTTTTAAGTGTACTGATCAATTTGGACGGTGTTTCAGTAGGAGATTGCGGTTGCCAGCGTTTTCCACCTGCCGTTTTCAACCACGGACAGCACAGATTCACTCACACCTTTGTGGTCGCCAGGACCGAACGCCACGCGATACCCGAAGATATCCTGGTAGTCCGTAATGCCTTCCACGGCGGCAAGGAATCCCTGCATATCCAGGTCAGGGCCGGCGTTCTCGAGGGCGGTCACAATCAAGTCCCCGGCCCGGTAACCCTCCATGGCGGGAATGCCGGGTTCCACGCCGAAGCGCGCTTCATAGCGGTCCCACCAGTCGAGCACGGCGTCGTCCAGGCCATCTTCTTTATACAGCTTGGCCATGTGAACAAAGGCGTGGTAACCCTCACCGGAACCACTTTCCTGCTCGGCGATCACCTGGCCGTAAGCCGCGTTGTTGCCCACAAAGGTCACATCAAAGCTCATCTTGCGCGCCGCCTCGAGGATCAGGATGGTGTCGCGGTGTATGGTGCCCATGAACACCACGTCACAGCCCGCGTTGCGCAACCGGATTATGGAAGCCGTGAATTCTGATTCAGTCGGTTTGTGCGCTGAGACCCCGACCAGTTCGCGGCCCATCTCCTCCAACTGGTCTTCGGCGCCTTCCAGGATTTCCTGGCCGTAGTCAGTGTCCTGGTAGATGACGCAGGGATTTTCCTTGCCAGCTTCCTCGAGGAAATACTTCACGCCTGCGCGAATCTCATCATAGTAGATACCCCGCTGGGCGAACTTGAGATCGTGATAAGGCTCCACCATGGTGCGGGCGCCTGTCAGGGGGAACATATTCGGGATACCGGTCTTCAGCTGCTGCGTCAGTACCGCATTGTTCATGGGCGTGCCGAGATTCAGCACCATGGCAAAGACCTTGTCGCGGTTGATCAGCTTGTTGGCCGCCTGGATCGCGCGAGGAATCTGGTAGCTGGTGTCTTCCACCACGAAACGGATCTGCCGGCCGTGGACGCCACCGGCTTCATTGGCTTCTTCGAAGCGCATGCGTGCACCGTTGATGGAGCCAACACCCCAGATGGCCACGGGTCCGGACAGGTCGGTGTGTGATCCCAGGACAATTTCAGAGTCACTGACACCCTGGGTTTTCATTGTCGTTGCCTCGGCTGTCGTTTCTTCATTACCTGCCTGTTCCGTAGATGCAGGTTCGCCGCCACCACAGGCTGTGAGCATCAGGGTGGTCAGCAACAGGGTGAGGGCGTTAGTACATTTCATTGATCATTCCCGCGTATTTTTCGTTAACGACTTTTCGTTTCAGCTTCATGGTCGGCGTGAGTTCTTCGTCCTCCGGATCCAGCAACTGGTCGATCAGCCTGAATTTCTTGATGGTCTCGACCCGGGCAAACTTCTGGTTAACTCGTTCAATTTCTTCCCAGATCAGGTCCTTGACCGCGTCAGTGTGACACAAGCTGGTGTAGTTGGTGAACGGTACGTCGTTGTCCTGTGCGAACTTGGTCACATTTTCCTGGTCGATCATGACGAGGCAGGTGAGATAGGGGCGTTTGTCTCCGACGACGACGGCGTCCGAGATGAAGGGTGAAAACTTCAGCTGGTTCTCGATTTCACTCGGCGTAATGTTCTTGCCGCCGGCGGTGATAATGATGTCCTTGATTCGGTCCACTACGTAGACGAAACCATCATCATCAATGCGGCCGACATCTCCGGTGTAAAGCCAGCCCTGCCGGAACGTCTCGGCAGACTTCTCTGCCTTGTTCCAGTAGCCTCGAATCACGCCGGGACTCTTCAGCAGGATTTCACCCTGGTCGGACAGGCGTACCTCCGCATCCGGCGCGGCGCGGCCGACACTGCCGATTTTCATGTCACCGGGCAGGTTCGCCGTGATGAGACCGGTACATTCCGTTTGCCCGTACACCTCGTACATGGGTTTGCCCAGGGACCAGTACCAGTCAATCAGCTCTGGTGCGATGGGTGCTGCCGCAGTCGACAGCCACCTGGCATCGTTGATGCCGAGCAGGCGCCGCACGTTGTTCAGTACCATCTGCTCCGCCAGGAAGAAAATGAGTCGCAGGTGGATCGGAACCGGTTGCCCGGCTTTTTGATAACCCGCAACACGTTCACCCAGCCCGGTTGCGACCCTGTAAGCCCAACGGCCAATTGCGGTACCTTCCTTGAGTTTGATGGACACGGTGGAATACTGCTTTTCCCAGACCCTCGGTACGGCGAAGTGCACGCTTGGCGCGATTTCCTGCTGGTCCTGGGTGACGGTCTCTACATCCTCGACCAGGTTGATGACCGACGACGCCTCGATGGTGGCGAAGGTATAAAACATGCGCCCGGCAACATGGGCGAGGGGCAGGAAGCCGATCTGCTCGTCGCTGGGATAAATCCCGTAGATGCGCTGCAGGGTGATCATCATGTACAGCATGTTGCGATGGCTGATCATGGCCCCCTTGGGAGGGCCGGTTGTACCCGAGGTGTAGGTAAGGGTCAGGAGGTCTTCAGCGTCAGCGCCTTCGATGACCTCTGGCCAGGCGTTCGGGTTTTGTGTCTCGTAAGTTTTCCCGAGTTCCAGCAGGTCCTCGAAACTGATGCACATATCGTCCTGGAAGTGCCGCAGGCCTTCCATGTCAAAGATGATGATCTTCTCCAGGGTCGGACAGCGCTCGCGCACCTCAAGAATTTTGTCCAGCTGCTCTTCATCCTCGGCAAAGTAGAAGCGGGTGCCGCTGTCGACTACCAGGTATTCCACCTGGTTGGCGGCGTCCGTTGGGTAGACACCATTGGTGATGCCGCCGGCGCAGACAATGCCAAGGTCAGCAAACAGCCACTCCTTGCAGACCTCGGAGGCGACGGAACAGACATCACCGAGTTTCATGCCGAGCGACATGAGGCCGAGACCTGCCTGTTTTGCGAATTGCCCGTAGTCTGCCCAGGTGTATTCGTTCCAGATGCCGAAATCCTTTTCCCGGATCACGACCCGGTCGGATAACGTGGTTACGCGATGCCAGAAGAGTCCGGGTATGTCGCGGAAGCCATCAATCGCGACGATGGGCGGTTCCTGCGTTGTGTCTACCTGATGATCTGCCATCATCATCGCCAGGTCTTCCTCTGTTTCCAGCGCCTGCGGCCCCGCACGCCTTCATCTTTCACACCCAGGTAAAATTCCTGGATGTCAGCAGATTCCTTCAGGCGCTCACAGGTATCTTCCATCACGATACGGCCGACTTCCATGACGTAGCCGTAGTGACCAATGTCGAGCGCCATTTTCGTGTTTTGTTCGACCAGCAGGATCGTCATGTTCTGTTCGCGGTTAACCCGTTCAATAATCCCCGCGATTTCCGATACCAGGCGAGGTGACAACCCGAGCGAGGGTTCGTCCAGCAGCATCATGGATGGGCGAAGCATCAGGGCACGGCCGATGGCCAGCATCTGCTGCTGGCCGCCGGACAGGTAGGCAGATTGTTGTTTGGCTTTCTCCGCCAGCACGGGGAAATAGTCGTAGACCATTTCCATATCCTGGCTGACCTCGTTGTCTCTCCGGCTGAAGGCGCCCATCTGTAAGTTCTCTTCGACCGTCAGGAAGGGGAACACCTCGCGTCCTTCAGGTACATGGGCGATTCCCATGCGTGCGGTCTGGTCCGGATCGATGCCCTGGATCTCCTGCCCGTGGAAAGTGATTTTTCCTTTCTGCGGTTCCATGGCGCCGCTGATGGTTTTCAGTACGGTGGTTTTGCCCGCGCCGTTGGCGCCCAGCAATACGCTGATCCGACCCTCTTCCGCCTGAAGGCTGATACCCCGGATTGCCATGATGGGGCCGTAGTAGGTTTCGATATTGGTGAGTTCCAGAACCGCCATGTCAGTCTCCCAGGTACGCCTTTAGCACTTCCGGGTGCTGCTGTATTTCCTGTGGCGTGCCAATGGCGAGCCGCTTGCCGTCTGCCAGTGCCATGACCCGGTTCGAGACCTGCGAGACCAGGTTCATGTCGTGTTCCACCATGATGACGGTGGTGCCGAGTTCCTCGTTGATGTCTTCAATCTGGAAGGACAGGTCTTCTGTTTCCTCGGGGTTCAGGCCTGAAGAAGGTTCATCCAGCAAAAGGAGCCTGGGTTTAATGCAGAGCGCCCGCGCAACTTCCACCATCTTCCGGATGCCATAAGGCAGGTTGGCAATCACCTGGTGGCGGTAGTGCTGCAGGTCGAGCAGGTCGATGATGTCCTCCACTTCTTTTCGGAAGGCCAGCTCCTGGCGACGAACAGACGGCAGGAACAGGAATTCCTGCAGCAGGTTGGTTTGTCGGTGCACGTGTTTGCCTATCAACAGGTTGCGCAGCACGGTTTCCTGTTCGAACAGCTCCGTATTTTGAAAAGTCCGCGCAATGCCAAGTTCCGCAATTCGGTGCGTTGGCACCGTGCTGATATCGTTATCTTCAAATTGAATGCTGCCCGAATTGGCGTCGTAGATGCGGCTGATCAGGTTAAACAGGGTGGTTTTACCGGCACCGTTAGGGCCGATGATGCTGAATACCTCACCCGCTTCCACGCTGAAGCTGACGTTGTCGACCGCATGAACGCCGCCAAAGGTCAGCGTCAGGCCTTCTGCGGCAAGTAGGCTCATTTCAGTCGCTCCGTGCGCAGGTAGCTGCGCTGGCGCTTGTGCATCGCCTTTCGGTAGAGGGGGAACTCCTCGAAGTAACTGCGGATCTTCAGCCAGCGTCCATAGATGCCGAGTGGTTCGTAAATCAGTACCAGCACCAGTATCAATCCAAAGATGCCCGGCTCCAGGCCCGGGATCTGCGCCACGCCACTGGGTAAGGTATCGCGCAAGACTGCAATTCCCTGCGGCAGGAAGCCGATGAAGATGGCGCCGTAAATCACGCCGTGCAGTGAACCCAGGCCGCCGACAACCACCATCAGCAGCAGTTGAATCGATGTCAGCAGGGTAAAACTGTCAGGGGCCAGGTAACCGATCTTGTGGGCGAGCAGGCTGCCAGCAAGGCCGGTGAAGCCCGCGGAAATCGCAAACGCCGTGGTCTTTGTATACGCGAGGTGAATGCCCATGCTCTGGGCAGAGATTTCTGAATCCCGGATCGCGGTCATCGCCCTGCCGGTCGGTGAACGCAGCAGGTTTAGCGCAAGCCAGAGGCACGCAACCAGGACGGTAAGGCACAGGAAATAAAAATTAAAACTGTTGTCCAGCTCGAGGGCGCCGATCGCTGGCAGTTCCACGGCCATCCCCCGGAACCCGCCGGTCACGGATTCCCAGTGAACCAGTACCTGCTCAACAATGATGGCGAAAGCCAGTGTCGCAACAGCCAGGTATATGCCGGTCATACGCAGCGCGGGGATACCGACAATGCCGCCAACCACGGCTGTAAATATTGTTGCTGTGGCTGCCGAGGCAAGGAACGGCCAACCCTGCGCCAGCAGGTAGGCGTGGGTGTAAGCCCCAATGGCAAGAAAGGCCGCATGACCCAGGCTGACCTGCCCCGTGTACCCGGTCAAAAGCATCAGCCCGATGCCTGCGATGGCATAAATGAAAACCAGGGACAGCTCACCCAGGTAAAAGTCGGAAAGCAGGAAGGGTGCGGCAAGAAGGCCAAGTGCGAGCAGGGCGTACCAGAAGACCTGACCTTCATGCTTGAACAGCTGGATGTCCTGCCGGTAGTGCGTCTTGCGGATGAAACGCACGGCGTTAGACCTTCTTCTGCTGCATGGTGGCGAAGATACCTTCTGGCCGGATCAGCAGCATCACCAGCAGGATCACGTAAGCACTGACGTCAGAAAAGCCTGTCGGCAAATACAGGCCGGCAAACTGCTCAACGATGCCGATGATCAACCCGCCAACAATGGCACCCGGCAGGCTGCCGAATCCGCCGACGATGGCAGCGGCAAAAGCCTTGATGCCGATAAACCCAATCAACGGGTCGATCAGAGAAACCGGGGCAACAAGGATTCCGGCAACCGCGGATATTCCTGCTGAAATGGCCCAGACCAGCGAGTAGATTCTTTTAACAGGAATGCCGACATAGAAAGCAGCCAGCTGGTTCTGCGAAGCTGCCTGCATGGCAATCCCGAGGCGGGTAAACCGGAAAAACAGGAACAGCAAGGTACAGAGCAGGGCAGTGCCAACCACAATCACCAGGTTCTCGTAGCCGATGATGAGCCCGTTCAGGTCAATTACACCGCCTGCATAAGGCAGGTCCAGCGAGCGTGGCTCGTTGCCCCAGATAGCGCCGGCTGCCGCGCGGAGAATAAAACCCAGGCCGATGGTCAGCATGAGTACTGAAAAGTGTGGCTCGCCGATCATGGGGCGGATCATCACCCTTTCCGTCAGGGCCCCAAGGATCGCCATGGTGAAAATGGTTGCTGGCAGGGCAATCAGGAAGTGGAGTTCCATCAGGTTGAGGTAGGTGTACGCGAAGAACGCACCCAGCATCATCAGGTCGCCCTGGGCGAAGTTCACCATCTCGGTAGCCTTGTAGATAAGCACAAAGCCGAGGGCGATCAGGCCATAGACACATCCCTGGGAGATGCCGCTCACCAGGAGCTGAAGAACTTCCAAAATTTATCCCTGCTTGGAACGGTGGGCGTGAATGGCAGCGGTTATAGCAGCCATCTTCTTACTCTGGTTGCTGTTTACGACCTGTTCCGGTTCGGGGACTGGGGAAAACTTCAGCACCAGCCATGACATGAACATGGTGACGAACACGAGCATGGTGAGGAACACGAATACGGTTCCCATGCCGTAGAGGGCGAGGTTCAGGCCTTCGTATACGAGAGGAGACATGCTGCTTCCTGTGGTTTCAGGGTGTTAATATTAACCGCCACGACAAGCTTTTGCACAAGCCGGTCTGTGACGAAGCTATTGCTGCCAGGACTCTGTTAAAATGCGGCGGCACCTCGGAATGGCAGACGGAAGTGAATCAGAAAATTAAGAAGCGGGGTTTGGATGAATCTTAGTGCCGAAAGATTGTTGGATTTTGAACGCAGGGTCTACTCTCGCCAATACACGGAAGCCTTGAATAGCCTCATTCTGATGATCAGGGGGCTTGAAATTATGGAGACCCGATTCCAGGCGCACCAGTTCGAACTTGATGTAAAAAGTAGGATTTACACAAGGCTTGGTGCTGCCATCACTTCAATGATTGCAGATAGGCAGGTTGTTGTTAACGACAAGCTCTTTGAGGTCCTAATGCTGTACAAGCGTGGAATATCTGATGTGTTTCGTGTAACCAGCTTTCAGGAGATGGATCACCTGATCGTAAATGCGATAGACGAAAATCAAGGACAAACGGGTTTTTCCTCAAAAAGTAACCTCTACAAGGCGCTGTTTGCCTGCACGCTAGGTAACGATGCCATGGATCCGTTGCAGCTGCTTGAGCAGATTCCGGTTAAAGAACGGGGCATGTTCTGGTTGAGCCTGTTAGACCAGCGCCACCTTATGAGCCAGGAGGAGGAGCGCAGATTTCGAAAGATTGCAGAAGCAGCTCACCTGGTTGAAGAGGCATTTGTACCGGCGGACCTATTGGTGCGAATCATCAACGCCTGGTTTTTCGTCAGCTACCATACTCACGAGAATAAGCATGAACTCAAAAAGTCTCTCAATACGCTTCTTCGAAATTCCATGGAGCAGTTGGGAGTACAGGATCCAAGAAACTCGCAGCTAAAGCGCTCGAATGCCAAGCCAAAAATGGCGGTACTTGCCGAGGTGTTTAAGAGTAGGCATGCGATGTTTCGTTGTTACTCCCCTGCGCTTAGAAAGCTTAATGAAGAATTTGATTTGACTCTGGTTGCGGCCGAGGGATCAGTAGATGAGGGGGCGCTGGGTCTTTTTGACCAAGTTCTAACGTTCCCGAATGAAACACCCATCAAGCAGATTGTAGGCAAGATACATAAACTTCGTCCTGACATAATCTTCTACCCGAGTCTTGGCATGGAAACCTGGCCTGTGGCCACGGCGCAACTAAGGCTGGCGCCTGTTCAGATTATGGCGCTGGGCCATCCAGCGACGTCCATGAGCGATGTTATTGATTATGCGGTATTACCAACCTACGCGTTGGGAGATCCTGACTGTTTCAGTGAGACCCTTGTTGTGCTCAAAGACGGCGGTATTCCCATGGTGCTACATCCAGACTATGACCAGTTAAGTGAACCTGAAGTCAGAACTGACCCTGATATTGTCAGGGTCGCTGTACCTTGTAATGAGCTCAAATTGAATGAGGCTTTTCTCGAGCTGTGTGAACGTATTACAGAAAAAGCGACCAGGCCGTTTGAGTTTCACTTCTTCCCCAATGCGGCGGAACTTTACCTGCTCCAAATTCAGAAAAAAGTGGGTTCGAGGATTCCTGCTCACTTCCACATGCCTACCAGCTATGTAGCCTATATGGAGACCTTGAAGCAGTGCGATATCCAAATCAGTACTATCCCGTTCGGCAACTCGAATGGATATCTTGATGGGCTGATTCGAGGGTTACCGATAGTGAGCATGAGTGGCCGTGAGGTTCACAGCTGTATCGACAACGGACTGGGTCGACTCGCTGGGCTTCCCGAATGGTGTCTCACGACGAATCAGGAAGATTTTGTAGATGGTGTTGTTCGGTTGATAGACAATGACTCTGAACGACGGGCAATCTCCGACCACATTCTTAGTCTGGATCTGGAGAAAGTGTTCTGCTCAACGGATGATATGAATGATTTGCCGCAGGCGGTTCATTGGATGTATCAAAATCATGAGAAAATCCAGGAAGATGGGAGAAAGTGCTGGATGGTAGAAGACAGGTTTGGGTTGAGCTGACTTTTGGCCAAAGATCGCATTACAGTTACCAGACCCCATGTTCCCGACAGGTCCCGGATTTACAAATACCTTAATCAAGCCTTGGATAGTCGATGGCTGACTAACGAGGGTCCACTCGTACAGGAACTCACCTCAAGGCTTAAGGAATACCTCGGTGTAAAACACCTCCTGTTGGTGGCTAATGGCACGATGGGATTATTGGTTGTGCTCAAGCTTCTGAATTGCCGCAAAGTTTTTACTACACCGTTTTCCTTCCCGGCTACCTCAAGTGCCCCGGCATGGTTAGGTATGCAGGTTGCTTATGGGGACATTTGTCCGGATTCCTATAACCTTCTGCCACCCGAGAATGTTGATCCAGATGGTGCGGGCTGCATCCTGCCAACCCACGTGTTTGGTAATCCTTGTGATTTAGATCGAATGTCCAGGGTATCTGAAGATTGGAATGCTCCTCTAGTCTATGACGCGGCTCACGCTTTTGGTGTGAAAGTGGCTGGAAATAGCGTCCTGGAGTCTGGTGATATGAGTGTCCTGAGTTTTCACGCCACGAAACTGTTTCATTGCGTGGAAGGAGGCGCTGTGGCTTTCTCCAGTGAGGAGCAGCTAGCTGAAGCCCGGGAGATGATCAATTTTGGCTTTGATGCCGAGGGAGGAATCCGTCGGGTTGGTATCAACGCGAAAATGAATGAGTTTGAAGCAGCGATGGGTCTGGCCGTGCTGGAGGAGATCGACGACGTAATGGCCAGGTACCGGGAAAACTACGAACTCTATGATGAGCTTTTGAATCCAGATCTCCAGCGACAGGTAATCAAGCCGGAGGTTGAGTACAACTACAGCTACTTCCCGGTCTGCTTTGAAGACAATGCCACGTTACAACGTGTGATTGATAGCTTGAAAGCCGCTGATGTATTTCCAAGAAGATACTTCGCTCCGTCACTCGACGAAGTTGACCTTTTTGGGGCTGAGGACAGCTGTATAGTAAGTCGTGACCTGGCATCTAGAATACTATGCCTGCCGATGTTCGCAGACCTCGCTGAAGCATCAGTCCGATCAATCGCCAAGATCGTTAACGAGAATCTCGTTATTTGAAACTATAGTTTTTTTGATGATGCAGAGGAAGTAGTACGGATAGACCTGGTGTAATTCGTACGTTGCGCCTTCCGGTATTGAGTCAACAGGACATTCGCTGATCACATCATGTGGGGAAAGGACTTTACGAAAATATAAATTTTCGAGAAGGTTGGCTCCCTGATACAACTGCTCGTCATACAGAACTATCGTTCCACCCGGCTTAAGCACACGGTACATTTCAGAGAGAGCACCGCGGACGTCAGAATACCCGTTTATCGCGCCATAGTTCAGCACAATATCAAAGTAGGCATCTTCAAAGGGTAGATCACAAGCATCTGCGAGAGCCAGGCTGACGCTCGCGCCAGCGTCGGCACAATTCGAGCTGCCCTGCTCTAGCATTGTTTCAGAGAGATCTATCCCGAAATATTCTGCGTTCAAGCTTAGCCAGCCGTGCCTGAGCAGGGAATTGCAGGTTCCTGTGGAAACATCGAGTACCTTCAACTTGTGGTCAATGGCAGCCAGTTTCTCGATTGTTCGCTGATGAACATCAATGAATGTGTTCTCGGGCCTGAAATTACTCAGAAGATGATTCAGTTTGAGTGGGACAGCGAGCACCAGAAGCCAGCCAAACATCGGATTTCTAATGGCTAGGACTGTCAGGATGATTGCTGCCAGAATGAAAAGCGTACCCGGAACACCGGGTGATCCGCCGGCAATCACTTGGATGCCACTTGTGTAGCCAGTCGCTAGCAATAACATCACGATAACGTATAGCAACCACTGTCCCACGCTCCGAGCAAATGGCCGTACCGGTAAAGATAGGAACGGCATCAGGAAAGAATAGAACCGTCCAAGCATACCATCGTAAAGATTTTCCTTCAGCGAAGCGTCCTGGGTTGCCAGCGAGGCCAGGCTGTAAAAGACTGGAAATCTTTCCTTGTACAGCGAGACTTGGCCGCCGCAATCATCACATCGCCAGGATGTTTCTTCGGAAGAAAGACTGCCCCTGCAATTGGTACAACGATAAGGTCTCAAGGTCGGTAGTTACTCCTGGTGTGCGTGTCCAGAAGCTCGAGAACGAGATTCCAGCGTCCCTTGGTAGATGTCCAGTCAACGGCGCTCTCTGGGTCTGTGGGCAATACTTCGTGTGGTAAATCATACCTGAATGCGATGATATCTCCGGCGGAGTGGAAAGCTCCTGTGTCAACTTTGCCGGAGGGCGTGTCGAATGTTGTCCCGCCTGAATCGTAGTCTTTACCCCGTTCAGATAAGGCGCAAATAAGACCAACCCGTTGAGGTTCCAAAGGATGGGTGTGTTGCGCGAGGAAGCCTCCACCGCACACATACTGGAGAAGTTTAACCCGGAAATTCGGATCATCGATTTGGTAGGCGGTACCCGCGAGCAGGTTTTGCAACTCCAACATTGGTGTCACGAATTCCATCAACTTCAATTTCAGATTGTTGTTGATTGCATCGATATCGCCGAATCCGTATTGGTGGAAGACATGCGGAAGGTTGGATTTTTCAGGTGAGCCATCGATCCTGTGGAAATTGAGGTTCTGTGAGTTCGCGTTTTTGTCGAAAGTCAGCGTTGGTTGCTCCCGGCTCCAGTCCATAACCAAATTCCTCAGAATCCTGGCATCTTGCGTTTGGAACACGCGTTTAAACAGCAATACAGTCCCAGAGAGTAGTTCATGCTGGAGAGATTGGGCGCGCTTCAAGTCGCTATTCAACTTGTAAATTTTAAGACCCGGTTCAGATTGGATAGATTTCAATCGTCCAGCTCCTCGTAGTTTGAGATGGCGTATCCAAAACCTGTAGCGCCAAAGCCGTTCCCATTGTAGAACATGAACAAGTCATCACCGATAACGTTTACGTTGGGATAACACACCATGTGATCGTCCCACTGGTCTGGGCCTGTAGTTAGAGTGTTGATTTTGTCCATGCGCTGCCAGTTTTTTCCGTCGATGGATTCCGCGTATCCAATTCTATAGCTTGAGGTAGGGTCTTCGCGGTAGTTCCGCGCTTTTCGATAGCAGTACCACATTCGATAGTCGGAGTCTTTGATGACCGTTGCAGCACAGATGCCTCCCTCTGTATCCGATGCATAGTCAATGGCCACGTGCCCATGGCGCTCCCAGATGACGCCGTCTGATGATTCGGCATATTTCAGGTGATAATAAGGTTCAGGGTGACCATCGAGAATTTCCCACTTGGTGCACGACTGGTACCACATTTTCCAATGGCTCTCTTCCTTCCGAACGCAGCAGGTTCCAGTAAAGTGCGGTTCGTCGCGTCGAGCGTCCAATAGAGGTCCGGGAAAGGCTTTCTCGAAGGTTTTCCCTCCGTCATGGCTTACTGCCAGTCCAATAGCATTGTGATACGGAATCGAGAACTTACGAGACCAACCAGCGTAGTAAAGGTATTTGGTATCTTCATTGATACTTACCAGCGAGAGCGGCATGGTTCCAAATTCGTCGAATGTACCCAAGGCGCCTAGCTGAATCAAAGGCCTGTCATGAACGTACTTGATTTTCTTAGGTTCTCCCGGTTCAACTTCGATAAAACTTATGGTGCTCCGGTTTTGTTCATCTCTGGTTGCAAAGTAAATGCGCCAATTCCCGGTGGCCGTTTCAATGTCGAGCAAGGGAAGCTGCGCATGCGATCGCGAATGGGCCAATCTTCTATCGGTCGTGAAGATGAGCCCTTGTTTTCGCCAGTTCATAAGAGATTGGTGCGCTCTAGATATCTACTTCGGTGCTGCGTTTACTCAGCTGCTTGGCTTTGGAACCTACGTGGACGCTCTCTTCTTCGGTATCCTCAATAATAAGCGCACCGGCTCCAATCAGTGTCCTGGGGGCTACATTAATGTTATCCCGCAAAGTTGCGTTGACGCCTAGAAAAGATCCGTTCCCGATTGTGACAGAGCCGCTGACTACGACATGCGATGCGATGAAACAGTGGTTTTTGATTGTCGTATGGTGTCCTATGTGATTGCCACTCCACAGAATGCAGTTGTCACCGACAGAAACACCTCTCTGCAACACGTTGTCTTCCATGATGAAACAATGTTCTCCCAACTCCACCGTAGGGTCGATGTGTGCCTCGGGCGAAATGTAGCTGAATAACCTGTAACCCATCTCCTTGGCCCTGAGAAACTTCTCTTCCCGTAACCGGTTCATTTGCTTGTAGCTGATGGGCAGGAAAAGTTGATATTCATCCGGAGGATGTGTTTCTTCAATAGATTCGAACGCAACGACGGCGCGATCAAGAAATGTGTCTTCCCGAAGGAAAGCCTGGTCAACAGTAAAAGCCGAAAGTTCAACTTCAGGACTATTGAAGATATAGCCTGCGGCAACGTCGGCAAATTGGCCTGTCCCAAAGACAACAACCTTTTTTCGCATAAGACTGGAGGGAGCAGAAAGATAAGTCGGGGATTATGCCATAATTCGAGTTTTCAACGAACAATACTGGGTCCTTTTATGGAAAAGGTTTTTGGAATTGGATTCCCAAAAACAGCGACGACGTCATTTGAAAGAGCTCTGGAAATACTTGGCTATAAAGTTGCGAAGGGTCACTTCGGTAACAACTATACATACTGGCTCATGGCGATGTACTTGAACGGTGAGTTAGAAGAAATCTTTGAGTTCATTAAACATTGGGATGCTTTCGCAGATGCGCCATGGGGTGGATCAGATCTCTACAAAGACCTTCATAAAAAGTACCCGAACGCAAACTTTATCCTGACCCTGAGGGACCCAGAAAAGTGGTATGGGTCCTTTGTGCGAAATTTCACTAGACATGACCCGAACGAAGAAACTGCATTTGAAACTATGTACAAGATTCAGCGTCCTGGTTCTCCCTATTGGTTTAAAAGATTATTCAATATTGAGAAACTCGCTGGAAACAAAGACAAACTTGTTTCATTTTATGAACAGCATAACCAGGAAGTGCTCGACTACTTCAGGAACCGTGATGCGAATTTCCTCGTTATGGATATCACGAAAGGTGAAGGGTGGGAGAAGCTGTGTCCGTTCCTGGGAGTTGCAACACCTTCAGAGTCTTTCCCACAGCTCAACGAAGCCCCACCCAGTCCACAATCCGCTCCATCATCTGGAGATCAATCTGGTGGTGGTCCTCAAATCATCGGATCTGTAAATGAACATCTTTACTACATGGTTACGTCCCATGGCTGGAGTGCTTCCAAGTGGCTAGCGGCTGCGCTGAATAAACATCCAGAGGTCACCTGTGTGCATAGTGTGGGTGCAGTGCTTCCAGATGAAGAAGAAGCCGAGTACGAGGATCAGTTGCATGCTGAACTCGCAGATATGGGCGCCACACTTGGAAGGCAGAACCAATCACTGAAAGAACACTTCGACTCCATTGTCGCGAAGCAGGACAGACTGGCGATCGGGAGTGTTCACAGATACCGCCTGCGAGACCTGCCTCGGCTACTCAATGGTGGCGAGACCTACGAGTTCCAATTGGCAAATCTTGTGCGTCACCCGGTAACCCTCGTAAATTCGGGTCAAGGTGAATTCACCAC
>JADHNI010000118.1 GCA_016779585.1 Pseudomonadales bacterium | reverse complement strand
CAGGAAGGTGGCAAGGTGACTGCTGGAAACTCCTCCGGTGTGACCGACGGCGCTGGTGCCATGCTGGTAGGAACGAAGGCCGCAATGCAGAACAGCGGCGTGACGCCTGAAGCACGTGTCGTGGACTGGGCTGTGGTGGGTGTGCCGCCAAGCCTGATGGGGCACGGCCCCGTCCCTGCCATTGAAAAACTGTTGGCTCGGACCGGGCTCACCGTGAGCGATATTGATTACTTCGAAGTCAATGAAGCTTTTGCCGTCGTGAACCTGCATGTCGAGGCTCAGTTGGGTATTCCCCGCGATAAACACAACCTGTATGGCGGTGGTATTTCTGTCGGCCATCCTCCCGGTGTGACCGGTCTGCGAATGGCCATGAACGGTGTTCAGCACCTGCGTGAAACCGAAGGCCGCTACGCGATCCTGTCCATGTGCCTGGGTGCAGGCCAGGGGCTCGCTATGTTAGTAGAAAATGCAGATTGAAAACGCCGAGAAATTCTTATGAGCTGGAGTCCTTTTAAACCAGACATTATTGAAGACCCTGCCAACGGGCATCAGCATCTGCTGTGCGAGTGTCCGGTGCATCACTGCGAGGAGTTTGATCCGCCTTTTTACACCCTG
The DNA here is from genome assembly GCA_016779585.1 of Pseudomonadales bacterium. GTDB lineage: Bacteria > Pseudomonadota > Gammaproteobacteria > Pseudomonadales > Azotimanducaceae > UBA9659. Next base: position 6,385 of record JADHNI010000118.1, on the reverse strand, counting down.
TCTCGCTATGCGGATGTGGAAGAGGCGCTAAGGGATATCGAAACTTACTCCAGTCACTGGGGGCAGGGGCCAAGATTTACCGAGCCGGCGGGTATGCTGAGCGACCCGCCGCAGCACACGGTTTACCGGAAACTGGTTCAGCAGGCGTTTACCCCCAAAGCGGTAGAAGCACTGCGTCCGCAGGTAGAAGCGCTAACGGACAGGTTGATCGACGACATCCTGGCCGGACCAGCGGAGTTTGATTTTCATGACCAGTTTGCGTTTCCACTGCCGGTGATCATTATCGCCGGTATGCTTGGTGTACCGTCTTCCGACCTCGAGCAGTTCAAGATCTGGTCGGATATGCAGGTGGACATCATGGGGTCGGAAGATCCCACGAAGTACATGGACGAGCAGATGAAGTTCCAGGAATACATGTTCAACCACATGATGAACCGGCGCAGTGAGCTGGAATCTGGTGTTGAAGTTCCTGATGACCTGCTGACGCTGGTTGCCGGTGCAAAGAAGGAAGATGGTAATTACATTCCCGATGGTGATGCCCTGTCGATGTTGAACCAGTTGCTGGTGGGAGGCAATGAAACCACCACCTCATTGATCACCAACCTGATGTGGCGGCTGTTGGAAGAACCTGCCCGCTGGCAGATGATTCTCGATGATGCCTCGCTCATTGAAGGGGCTGTAGAAGAAAGCCTTCGCTTTGACCCGCCGGTGCTGGGTCTCTATAGAAACAATACCCGTGATGTGGAACTGCATGGCCAGCTGATCCCCGAGGGTAACAAGGTCTGGATCAACTACGCGGCGGCCAACCGTGATCCTGATGTGTTTGATAACCCGGATGAGTTCGATATTACCCGGCCTTTGCAGCGCCACATGGCATTTGGCCTGGGTGTACATTTCTGCATCGGTGCGCCGACGGCACGACTGGAAGCCGAGGTGGCGCTGAACAGGTTGCGTGAGCGACTCCCCGGACTTGAACTGGTCAACACCGGTGAGCGAATTGGTCCCTTTTTCCTCTGGGGCCGGCGCAAGCTGCCGCTCAGGCGAGTATGAACAACGAACCCACGTTAACCGGCTGGATTGTCCGCGATGTCCTGATTGTGCTGGTTGTTGCCGCGGGGCTGACTGCGGGCAGCTGGTGGCTGTCAGACGGTTACGGCTGGATATCAGGCATGGTTGTCTCGATACCGGCTTTTATTGCCTGTTATGCCGTCTGCTACATTGTGCACGAGTGGGGTCACTACCTGGGTGCGTTGCTGACGGGGATCAGGATGCCGCTCGGACCTTACAAGGGTGCGTTCCTCGGGCAGTTTCATATTGATGACTATGACAGGCGGCAATATCTCTGGTTGTCCTGGGGGGGTGACCTGGGCCACCTCATTGTTACCGTCATTGCGGTTGCGCTTTATCTTTCCTTTGGAGGCATTACCCTGGCGGCGTTTGCCGTGGGTGGGATTGCCTTTTCCATTCAGAGCCTCGCGGTAGACCAGCCTGTTATCTGGAAAGTCACATTCGGTGTCGATATCAAAGAGGCTGCGGCCACGGGCACAACACCACAGGTTATTCTGAAGCGAACCTGGCAAACCTGGATTCCTGGGGCGCTGGTTCTTATGGCGTACCACCTGGTATAGGAGCAACGATGACTTACAAAGTGTTTCAATGGGCGAGCGGTGCCGTCGGCAGGCAAACGGCGAGAGTTGCGCTGGAGCGTGAGTCGCTCGAGCTGGTGGGCATGCACGTATTCTCTGAAGCCAAGCGTGGCAAAGATGTCGGCGAACTCATCGGTGTGGATAACACCGGTATCCAGGCGACAAATGACATTGAAGCCGTGAAGGCCTCGGACGCAGATGTGGTGATCCACACATCGCTGCCATCGCTGATCGCAGGAGAGAATGAGAACCAGGACCTTGATGATTTCTGTGAACTGCTTGCTGCAGGTAAAAATGTCATCACCGTGGTGGGGTATATGTACCCAAAGGTCTACGGGGATGCGGTTGTGAAGCGCCTGGAAGATGCTTGCCGGGAAGGCAACAGCTCGTTTCATTCTACCGGTCTTAATCCGGGTTGGATGGGTGACCTGCTACCACTCACCATGAGTTCGCTGTGTGAACGGGTTGATCATGTTCATGTGGTGGAAGTCTCGATGTTCGATAACTATGCCTCACCGGAAATCATGTTTGATTCCATGGGTTTTAATGCTACCCCGGAAGAGTATGAAGTGAAGGGCGCCCGCCAGAAGAAGTGGCTGGATGGCCTGTTTTCTGAAAGCGTGCAGATGGTGGCTGATGGTATGGGGCTTGGTGTGACAGAGGTCGTCAGCAGCATCGAGATAGAACTTGCCGACAAGGATCTTGAGGTGGCTGCCGGTACCGTCCGAAAGGGTACCGTCGCTGGCCAGCACTGGCGCTGGTCGGGTATGCGCAACGGGGAAGAAGTCATCGCCCACGAAACCGTATGGCGAATTCATCCTGATGTTGCCCCGGAATGGGAGGCTGGTAATAACTGGATTCGCTTCAAGGGACGTCCGGAAATCAATTTTGAGATTGCCAGGGACTTTGCGTTTATGGATGACGGAATGCTGGCGACAGGCATGCACGCCATGAATGCAATTCCTTACGTGGTAGATGCCGCGCCAGGTATCCAGACTTTTCTGGATCTGCCGTGGATTTTCCTGCAGAAGTAACGAATACACAGGTGGAGAAAGAGATGGCTGACTATCAACCGGAAATGGGATCTGAAGAGGCTGCAGCAGGCGCTGACCTGACGGGGAAAACCGTGGTGGTAACCGGTGGCTCTGCGGGGCTTGGCGTTGAAACTATTCGCGTGCTGGCAAAACACGGTGCCAAGGTGGTCAGCGTGGTTCGCGATACTGTCAAAGGCGAAGCCGCACTGTCGAAGATTCGTGAAGGGCAACATGATGCGAAAGTTTCGCTGATCCACCTGGACCTGTTTGACCTGGAATCGGTGAGAAGTGGCGCCGAGCAGATTGCTGACCTGAACGAAAAAGTGGACATCCTTATCAATAACGCAGGCGTCATGGCCGCACCCCTCGAACGGACCAGGGAGGGACTTGATATGCACCTGGGTACAAACTTCCTGGGCCATTTTGTTTTAACGGCACGATTAATCGATAACCTGATGGCAGCGGCGCCCGCCAGGGTCATCAACCTGAGCAGTTCCGCACATCGCCTGTCACCAATACGATTCGAAGACCCGTTCTTCGAAAAAGAGGAATATAACAAGCTGGCAGCCTACGGCCAGTCCAAGACCGCCATGGTGATGTTCTCGCTGATACTGGATGAGCGATATAGAGACAGGGGAATACGATCGACCTCGGTACATCCGGGGTTAATCGAGACTGAACTCGGTCGATACTTCACCGAGGAAGAGATGGAGTTTCTGAAAGGTGGTATTCCTGAAGGCGTTTCCATGAAAACCGTTTCCCAGGGTGCGGCTACCCAGGTGTGGGCAGCGTGCCACCCGGATTTTGATTCGATTGCGGCAAAGTTCTGCGAGGACTGTGCAGTTGCCGATCAGATCACGAACCCGGATGAAAATGGTCGGGGCGTCATGCCCCATGCTCTGGATATGGATGCTGCCAGGCAGCTCTGGACAATGGCCGAGCTATGGTCTGGTGAATCGTTTCCCGACTGATAATAGAGGAGAGCAATGATGGGTTTACATGACAATTTTCGACTGGATGGCAAGGTCGCTGTCGTCACGGGTGGTGGTCGCGGAATCGGCCGCGGAATTGCCCTCGGTTTTGCCGAGAGTGGCGCGGATGTCGTCGTGATTGCGCGACGCCAGGAAGACGTTGACGCGGTAGCGAAGGAGATCGAAGCGCGAGGCCAGCGAGGCCTGGGTATCTCGGCTGACGTCATGGACTGGGATTCGATTCCAGCCGCACTTGATCGCGTTGTTGATGAATTCGGCGGGCTCGACATTATGGTCAACAATGCCGGTGGCAACCTGGATCGCAAGATGTGGTCCTTGCCGGATATCCCCATCGAGAAGTTCGACGAGCAGTTACACCTGAACATGAAAACCAAGTTCTGGGGCTCGCAGCAGGCAGCGGCGCGGATGAAAAACGGCGGCCGGATCATCAACATCATATCTATTGCCGCCCATAAACCCTCACCGGGTTTTGGCGTCTACTCTGCGGCGAACATGGGCATGATCAGCATGACCCGCACGCTTGCGGTTGAGCTGGCACCGAAGCAGATCACGGTGAACTGTATTGCGCCCGGTATTATTGTCACGGACATGCTCAAGGAGACGATGCACGTCACCGACGAGCAGGCACACGACATGTTTGATGAGGCTATACCGCTGGGCCGCACCGGCACACCGGAAGATTGCGCGGCCGCTGCATTGCTTTTTGCTTCACCGGCAGGTGCCTGGATTACAGGGCAGTATATTGATGTGGCTGGTGGTCAGCCGACCTGACTTTATTTGCAGTATTTCCTGATGTCGGCAGTGAGGTCTGTGACCTCCTGCCTACGCTGGGCCTCGCTGACGCGGATCTCCTTGCCGTCATCATCAAAGAAAGCGACCGGGCCCTGCAGCAGTGACAGGCGCTGCTGCGCTTCCTGGCAGGGGCCGCGCATGTATTCCTGCTTTCTGCGTTCGTATTCGGCCTGTTCCAGCTTTTCCCGCTTTTTCTTGTCGGCCCAGGACTCCTGGATGTGCTTGTAGCTGTCAGGGTCGGTATGGGGATAACCCCCATCGACGTTCTGGACCTCGTAGGTTTCCTGCTTAACCTCTGTCTGTTCCGCCGGCGGTGTATCACTGAAATGTTTCTTGCCGTTTTCGTCCGTCCAGACATAAACCTGGGATGCCTCCAGTGAGGTAACAACGAACAGCAGGGATGCCAGAACCGGGATTCTCATGAGGTCAAATTTAACCCAAAAAAAAGGCGGATATGAAATCCGCCTTTTTCTTGCTGTCCGCGTTTAGAAACGCGTACCGAACTTCACACCCAGCAGGCGGGGTGGCGAGAAGAACGACATCACCCAGAGGTTAGCGACTGAGTTGGCGCCAATCCTGGTGTTTTCATCGGTCAGGTTCTGACCGAAGGCAGTGATGTAGAAGTTATCGCTGGCCGGTGTGTAGGTAACACTGGCTTTAACGATGGTTCGCTCCTCGATCTGCGAGTTCGTTGGGTGACGAATGACTGCAGGAATCAGTACCGCGGCGTTGGTATCAAACGGTGAGCCTTCAGCTTCGTCCTGGTAGTTCGCATTCAGGTTCAGGGAGAGGTTGCCTCCGTTATCGAGCGGCCAGTCATAGGTCGCGTCGATGTTGAACTGAACCGGGGCAGAGAAGGGTACATCCAGGCTGCTGAAATCAGTGATGCCAGTGGCCGGGTTGTTAGGCTGCGGATCCCATTCGAAATCGTCGTACTCTGCTTCCAGCAGACCGAGACCTGAGCGAATCGTCAGACGCTCGCTGGCCAGCCAGGTTGCTTCGATTTCCAGACCATAGTGCGTGGATTCACCGGCGTTCACCGTCAGTGTTTCCTGCGCGGGGTCACCTGCAGCACTGGTGTAGGGAACTACCTGGTTACGCTGCAGGTTCTCATAGTCCGTGTAGAAGATCGCGGTGTTGATACGCAGCGTGTTGTTCAGGAAGTCACCCTTGTGACCAATCTCGAAGTTGGTGTTCTCTTCAGGTGCGTAGGCGACACAGGTCGTCAGCGTAGAACAGGTTTCAGTGAAACCACCTGAGATGAAGCCGGTAGAAAGAGAGCCGTAAACCATCTGGTTGTCAGCAAACTTGTAGTCCACGACGAATCGCCAGGTGGTGTCAGACCATTCGTCATCGACCTTGATATTCACACCATAGTTCTCTGGAGGAAGCGGATTCTCCCGGGGATCATATTGGTTACCCGTGAGTCCTGCACGGCTAATGGCACTTGATCGATTGTCTGCCAGACAGTTGGTGACCGGATCAAATGGTGCGGTCGGGTCGGCCAGCACAGCATCTTTTTCCTTAGTGCACTGGTTACACTGCCCACCACCATTAGCCTGCCGAACAAAGGTCTTCTCATCCTTGGTATGGCGAACACCGGCACTGATTGTAATCTGGTCAGTGACTGCCCAGTTACCATCGATGTAGTAAGCGAATGACTCACGATCCTGGTTGGTTACTGTTGTACCTGGGTCGTTAATTGAGTCGAGATCCAGGTTGATGAAGCCCCGTTCGTCATAGAAAGAACCGGTTGTTGTATTGAAGGCAGGGAGGATTGAAACCAGGCCCTGTGTCGCTATAGCACGGAATTCTACATCGTCGACAAACCATGCGGCACCCGCAACGAAGTTGATGTCGCCATCAAAATCGCTGACGAAGCGGAGCTCATACTGCTCCTGCGTTCGCTCCAGGTTTCGGG
>JADHNI010000043.1 GCA_016779585.1 Pseudomonadales bacterium | reverse complement strand
AAGTCGAACAGGGTGGCGAGCATCTGAGTCGTCAGTTCGATAGAGATATTGTCTACCCAGTCGATCTCCTCACCGACGGGCAGGGCATCCAGCAGGCCTGCTGCCCGTGTACGGATCGTGTTCTCAAGCTTTACAAGGTTCATGGGTGCAACCACGGGGCTTACAACCGCACGCTGCTCGTCATGCTTCGGTGGATCCATGGCGATGAACATGGGCAGCGTAAAATCTTCATCCTGGTCGCCGATGGTGATGCCACCTTCTGAAGAAAAGACGTCGTGGCTGGTGTCCACGTGCATGATGTCCCTGTACTTGGTGACTGACCAGTAGGGGCCAAATATTTCGCTGCTGTCGCAGTAGTGGACCGGCGATTCCTTGCGCAGCCGGTCAAAATATCCCCACTGCTTGTCCTGCTGGAAGATGTTGCCGCGGGCCACGTCAAAGGTGCTGTCCATCGGCAGGGAATAGGGGTCTGCTACTTCGTAATCTGTTTTGTGTTGTACCGCTTCGCTCATGATTGGTCTCTCGTCTCTGTTAACGCTGAAGGCGCGTTGTCTTGGTTCTCTACTTATTCTCGCTGAGGGCTCTCTATTTGTACTCGCTGAGGGCTCTAGTACTGGAACTCGGGCAGGTTAACGACCAGGCCATCCAGGTCATCGGTCAGTTCGATCTGGCAGGAAAGACGGGAGTTGTCCTGGCGATCCGGGTTCAGGTCCAGCATGGAATTTTCCTGCTCGCTGGCCGGGCCCACCTTGGCCAGCCACTCTTCCGGAACAAGCACGTGGCAGGTAGCGCAGGAACACTCGCCGCCGCAATCCGCGTCAATACCGGGTACCAGGTTATCGGTTGCCACCTTCATGACAGAGTCGCCGTTGCTGCCGTCGATGGTGGTTTCTTCGCCTGAAAACTGGATGAAAGTTACTTTCGCCACAAATCTTCCCCTCAGATTAGGTTTGAAAGGCGCGAAATTAGCAACTCCCGGAGATCACATAAAGGTGATATCCGGCCTTTATATGATCATTTTAGGCCATGACCTGTTAATCCCAATCAGCGGATCTGCTGGAAGCAGCGTCTTACCTGGTCAACAAAGGTTTCAGGCTGTTCGAAAGCGGCAAAATGTCCACCCGTGTCCAGTACCTCGAAGTGGACCAGGTTCGAATAACGTTTCCTGGCCCATCGTTCCGAGGTTCTGAAGATTTCTTTCGGGAAGATCGAGCATCCCACTGGGATATCGATGGGGTCAGCGCCCGTGCTGCCGAAGCTCTCCCAGTAGATACGCGCTGATGAAGCGGCGGCATCAGGGAGCCAGTACATCATGACGTTATCGAGCAGTTCATCCCGGGAGGCAATGTTTTCAGGATGTCCGTTGCAGTCCATCCACTGGTAAAACTTCTCGAGAATCCAGGCGGCCTGGCCGATCGGAGAATCAGCAAGACCATAGCCGAGAGTTTGAGGTCGTGTGCTCTGCTGTTTTGAGTACCCACTGTCGTGGTCCTGGTAGAACTGTATACCGGCCAGGGCACTTAGTTCCTGTTCGGTAAGGTCGTTCATGGTGTCAGGGTCGGGCGGTGCGATTGCCATATTGACGTGGATCCCTTTGCAGTGACCGAGGTTCTGCACACCTATCGCCTGGGTCACAATTGCCCCCCAGTCTCCGCCCTGGGCGAAGTATTCATCGTATTCAAGTTTCAGCATCAGTTCATCCCAGGCACGCGCAATACGTGCGATGTTCCAGCCAGGGCTGGTGGGTTTGCCGGAATACCCGAAACCGGGGAGGGTAGGTACCACCAGGTGAAACGCATCCTTGTCATCGCCGCCATTGGCAGACGGGTTAGTGAGCGGACCGATCACTTTCTGGAATTCTACAAATGATCCTGGCCAGCCGTGGGTCAGGATAAGAGGTTTCGCGTGTTCGCTTTCGGAGCGAATGTGCAGGAAATGAAATTCGAGGCCGTCCAGCTCAGTTTTGAAGCCAGGCCACTGGTTTAGTTGCGCCAGGCGTGACGGCCAGTCGTAACTGTTTAGCCAGTACTCGTGGATTTCCTTCATGTAGCCAAGAGGAATGCCCTGGCTCCAGTCATCAGGTGTTTCCTTGTCTGGCCATCGTGTGAGCGACAGTCTCTGCTTCAGATCATCGATTTCTTTTGCATCTGTTTCGATGGTGAACGACTGTATGTCACTCATTGGTATCCCTCTATTTCTGTGGGTGTATCACCACCTTCCCGATTGCCTTGCGCTCCAGCATCTTCATCATCGCCTTGCCGGTATCTTTCAGTTTGAAGGATTCGCCTGATTTTGGGTTGATCTTGCCCTGGGCAATCCACTCCATCAGCGTGTTGAGTACCTCCCGGGCAACTGAGGGATTGGCCGCGATATGACCGCCCCAGTTGACGCCGACCACGGAGCATCGCTTGAGGAGTGTCAGGTTGATCGGGAACCTGGGGATCTCACCGGAAGCAAAACCGACGACCAGGAAGCGGCCGTCAGCGCCAAGTGAGCGAAGTGCTGGTTCAGCATATTCGCCACCCACCGGGTCGTAGACCACATCCAGTTGCCCATCGCCCAGCAGCTTTTTGAGTTCATCCCGCCAGCTCTTGTTGTTGTAGTTAACAACATCATCGGCGCCCGCTTCCAGGCAGGCGTCACGCTTCTTCTTGGTGGACGCAGCGGCAATGACCCGTGCGCCCATGGCCTTGGCGACGTCAATCGCAGCGACACCCACGCCGCCGCTTGCGCCCAGGACCAGGACGTTTTCCTTTTCCTTCAGGTTTCCACAGTAGTTCAGCCCGTGAAATGCCGTGCAGTAGTTCACCAGGAAGCTGGCCGCATCATCGTGGCTCAGTGAGTCTGGAATCGGGGTACAGCGTGATTCCTCGAGTACCATGTATTCTGCAAGGCCACCATTTGGTGGTGTCGCCAGTACGCGCTGGCCAGCCCGCAGGTGTTTGATTTCATCCCCGGCGGCTTCGATAACGCCTGATATTTCGTTTCCCGGGATAAAGGGCAGGGGTGGTTTGATCTGGTACAGACCTGCCACCATCAGGGCATCCACATAGCCGAGACCCGTGGCTTCAATTTTTATCAGGACCTGGTTTGCTGCCGGTTCCGGCGTATCAACTTCAGAGACAACCAGTCCTTCAGGGCTGGCAAAGGATTCACAGACAATCGCGCGCATTCGGTAACGTTTATCCACTGTCTTTGTTAACGGAGCGATGCATCTTAAGTGAATTCAGTGACCTGCACCACATGACTTAACCTCTCGTACTGGCTTATGATGCGGGGTCATCCACCATGCGATTTCATCAGTCACCCCAGCTTTGCCTGGCGCATCTTCCCAGCCAGGACGATTGGCTGTCCTTGCCAGGCTATGACGTTTCTTCACTGAACCCGGGCATCCTTCATATTGGTATGGGCGCCTTCCATCGAGCACACCAGTGCACGTTTTTTGAGCGTCTGGCAAATTCCGGGGAAACAGCTTGTGGGGTGTTTGGCGTTTCGCTGCAAAGTGCACGCGTGCATGAAGCATTGGAACGCCAGGATCATCTTTATAGCCTCACGACGCTTGATGGTGTTGAACCTGTACAGGTTATGGGGTGTATCAGGCGAAGTGTCGGCCCCGACCAGCTTGATCAGGCGCTGGCGTTTTTCGACAGCGCTGAGTTAAAGCTGGTTACTCTTACGGTGACGGAAAAAGCGTATGGCGATCCGGACACTGACATGGCGCGTTTTCTGATTGAAGGCCTGCGTCGCCGAGCTTCTGTGGACCTGTCGCTGGTCGTGGCCAGCTGCGACAACCTGGTGGGTAACGGTAACCGGCTTCGAGACCTGGTCCTGGAAAGTCTTGCCGATGAACCCGTTGTTCGGCACTGGGTTGAGACGAATGTCCGGTTCCCCAACAGCATGGTAGATTCCATCACGCCAAGGGTCACGGATGACCGATTGCACAAAGTGGGATTGCGCCTTGGGGTGGTAGACGAGGTGCCGGTGCAACGCGAACCATTTGTTCAGTGGGTACTGGAATCCTGTGAGCTATCCCTGGACCTGGCCTCTGTCGGTGTTGAAATCGTTCCGGATGTTGCGCCCTATGAAACACTGAAGCTCCGGATCCTGAATGCCTCGCACAGCCTGATGGCCTATGCGGGTCCGTTGCTGGGTCATGCCACGGTGCATGATGCAGTGAGTGATCATCTCCTTGCACCGGTCGTCGAGAGATTCATGCATGAAATGGCCAGCCAGCTGGAATTGCCTGCGACCATTGATGTCGATGCCTACATTCAAACAACCCTGGCGCGTTTTTCTAATCCGGGGGTTCAGCATCAGCTGTTACAGATTGCTGAAGATGGTTCGTCCAAGCTCCGTGAGCGGGTAGTTCCGGCATTGTCCTCCGAAAGCGATTCGCCTCTGCTATGCTTGCCGATCGTTTTCTGGATTGAATTTGTCAGACGCAGGAAAGAAGAAGGTCATGCCGTGATTGATGCTCACGCAGAAGCGCTTGATGGTGAGCCCGGGGCGATGGTTAAGTTTCTCGGGATTGGCGATGACAGGCAGGTGACTTACTGGATTGAGGAGCTGCAGAAAAATGGAATTGAGGCCTTTTTGGGAGAGTGTATTGTCTAGAGTACTTACAGTTTTGATCGTGACGCTCATTGCCGGGTGTAGCTCGCAACGCTACATGGGGGATCAGCCGCAGATAGGGCCTGCGAAACCTGCGAGTGATGTCACCATCGAAATGGAAGGCCCTGATACGGTTTGTGTGACGGAGAACAATGTGCGTACCTGTGTGCCCAGGGTGGATCAGGGCGTGGTAGAGGAAAGCTCATGACCATCGGTATTGGCCTTGGCATGTCCCGGTTCCCGTTTGACAAGGCCCGTGACTATTTTGAGTGGGTTGACTATTGCGAAGACAAGACGGTTGATTCTATCTGGCAAACCGATCGGCTTGTTTCCAAGGATGCCATGCTGGAATGTATGTCGGTGATGGCAGCACTTGCGGGACGCACGGAAAAAATACGTTTTGGTATGAACGTTGTCTCTATCGCCCTGCGCGATCCCCTTCTTATGGCAAAGCAGTGTGCGACTATCGACTTCCTGAGTGATGGCAGGATCCTGCCAGCGTTCGGTCTTGGCAGTGCGTTTTCCCAGGACTACTCGGCAACGGGCACACCGACAAAACGCCGTGGCAAGAAGGCAGATGAAGCTTTGGAGTTGCTGGCACGACTCTGGACTGAAGACAGCGTCAGCTTCGACGGAGAATTTTTCCAGTACGACAATGCCTGCATTTCACCGAAGCCCGCAAACGCACATATCCCGCTCTGGATTGGTGGCTCCAGTGAAGTTGCCATGAAGCGCACGGCTAAATACGGTACTGGCTGGCTGGGCGGGATTGATACACCCGAGCAGGCAAAGATCGTCGTGGCGGGTATCAAGGATGCTCTCAAAGATACAGGCAGGAAAATTGACGAGGACCATTACGGGGCGTCATTCCTGTTCCGTTTTGGCAGTCCTGAAGACGAGATTGTTGCGGCAACTGCCAAAGGCTTTGCCGCCAGGATCAAGGAGTCGCCGGATCGATACCTGGTGGCAGGAGATGCTGCGGATATCATTGTGCGTATTCGCGAGTTCCTGGACGCAGGCTGCGAGAAGTTTGTGATGCTGCCGATGGCGAATGGCACGGCGGATGTTATGGAGCAGACGCGGCTTTTCGTTGAACAGGTCCAGCCTGAGTTCTGCTAGTCCAGGATTTCGTCTCGACCGAGCGTAGCGAGCGGAGAGATCTCGTGTGTGCGGAGAATCCCGGGACATCTACTCGCTTGTCTCGCGTCGGCTCCTGCCTCCGCTCGGAACAGGCACTACTCGCGCCTCCGGCTTCCTGCCTCCCGGCGCTCGCGAACTACGCTCGCAGAGACCCGGCGATTCTCCTGTCACGAGTCTCGCGAGCACCACAAGAGGTCTCTCCGCTACAGAGCCTGCGGCTCTTCCCGTCGAGACGAGGGTGGGGAGCCTTTAGCGTTACTTGGCTAACGCGTGAGGGACCTATCATCGATCAAAGGGTAAAGCGCTTAGGTAGACGTCCATAAAGGAGCCTAAAGTTTATCGATGATATCGCCGAACTCCTCGTAGATCTCATCGTCGAGATAATCGCGAAACTCTCCCGCATCAAAGAACACACCCTTGCATGACGGGCAGCACTCGAACTTGATCTCAAACGGATCGGTATGCAGAACCTGCTGCATCTTTGTTTCGCACTTGGGGCAGGGCACATCCAGAATCTCGTTCAGGCGCGCCCCGACAAAATCGTCTCCTATGTCCAGGATGTCAGCGCCTTTCATGCCGCGAAGTGTTTCTTTCTCCAGGTGATCGAAGAAAAGCCCGTAGCACTTGGTGCAGCGATCAACTTCTACCTCGTTGAATGAGACGGGTTCCATGGTGCCGAGGCATTTTGGGCATTTCATCAAGCTTCCCCTTCTTGTTGTTTTATTAGAATGAAGGTCGGTAGATAATTTCCAGGCCATTGTAACGAGGCTGGTTGTATTCAGTTGAAGTGATCAGGCTCGGGACAACGGTTCTTCCTTCAACCGGGAGGATTGCTGTCTGGGTAACCTGGTTGATGTTCTGGACAAACTCCTTGTTCTTTACGTTGTTGCTGAAGATACGAAACAGGAAGTCACGCCATTCGTAGGTCACAGCGACGTCCCAGGCGGTCCAGTTCTTGACATCCCCCTCCGGCAGGAGCGGATACGTCTGGTAATCGCTGAACAGGCGATAGCCTCCATAGACGCCGAAAGTGCCAGGACCCAGGGGAAACCTGTAATCCAGTCCAACATACAGGTTGTCTGCAGGTGCCCGTGACGGGGTCAGGTTCGAGAGGTTAATGAACTCGCCGGGCGTAGAGAGGTTCGGTACGTCGTACTGGTTATAGTCCGAGTTGATGTGGCTATAAGAGGTATGGATGTAGAGCCCTTCGAGCGGCATGGATTTTATTTCAACTTCCCAACCCGAAATTTCCACCTCTGCCACATTGTCGAGCAGTGATTCGATGACATCGGTGTCAACGAACGCATCAAATCTTTCAACCTTGTTATTGAGTTCGGTCTCGTAATACACAACGTTCACTCGCAGCCGGTCATCCCACCAGTCGCTTTTGAGGCCGATCTCGGCTGTCCTTGAGGTCTCCGCTCCGTAGGAGTTGCCTGATACTGCGGACATGGCATTTTCATCGAATCCGCCGGGCAGGAAACCTTCAGTGTAGCGGAAGTAAACCATCGCCTCTTCATCAACCTTGTAGGATATGCCTGCATTCCATAACAGCTCTTTTGAAGTCTCATCGCCCACAATTTGTGTGCGCAGCGGGCTGAGGGTACCGTCGAGCCTGATTCGTGACGGGATATGGTCGAAGTCACGATCAACTTCAGACCACCTGATACCAAGGTCTGCAATCCACTGTTCACCCAGGATATATTCCGCATGCGCAAAGAGGGACAACATTTCTGAATCCTGTGCGGATGACAGCTCCTGGATTTCGCCCGGGGCCCGTCCCTCAGAAAGACCGGCGTCGCCGAGTTGAGCGAGGATGTGGTACTCGCGCTGGTAGACGTTGTAAGCAGTGTCGAGGTAGTACAATCCCGCCGCATAGTCCAGGTTTTCACGCCATTCACCACGCATTGTGATTTCCTGGTTAAACTGTTCGTAGGTCTGGTCCTGCTTCACATGGTAGAAGTCGGAGTTGGACGCATCGAGGTCCATATCCATCATTTCTTCCGTGTCGCGGTAACCGGTGATCGCGACAAAATCATGGCCGAGCGCATCGAAGGTTACCCTGAGAGTGTGGTGTCACCCTCGTATTCCCTTTCGTTGCTGTAGTTCTGTGCCGTGAGTCTTAGTGAATCCAGTTCAGGGTTCTGGAAATCGCGTCGGCAGTTCGGAAACGGGGTGTTGGTTGTAGTGGAGCAGAGCAGGTCGGTCGGCGCACTGATATTCAGGATCGCAGGCGTTGTCTCATCACTGCTTTCTGTGTCGTAGGTGTAGGTTGCCTCGAACAGGTCGCGAAACTCCCAGTTGAGGGTCACGCTGGCGAGAGAATAATCTTCAGTGTTTTCATCACGGGCCCGGTAGACGTTTGTCATGTATTCACCGCCTTTGTCTTTCCAGAAGACGGCCACCTTACCGCTTAGGGAGTCGAGGATGGGGAAATTGATCACGGCATCCATTTCGCGACGGTCATCAATGCCCACACTGGCCCTGACATCAACATCCAGCTCGCCGGTTGGCCTTGTGCGTTCAATGTTGATGGAGCCTGAAAGATTGGGGTTGCCCTCGAAAGTGTTGGGGCTGCGCACCACTTCGATCTGGTCGAAATCAAAAAGCACCTGGAGCCGATTGGTATGAGTGCCGACATAAACGCCATCGATGTTCACGGCCACAGCAGGGTCAAATGCCTTGGATGCCCCTGATGAACCCAGCCCTCTCAGCGCAATGGCGGCGCCACGAGGCGTGGTATTCATGCGATCCACTATCAGGCCCGGGACAATACTTTCAATATCTTCCAGGTCACGCTTAAAACCCGATTCGAGTTCCTCGCGGGTCAGGACAGTTACGGAATGTGGCGTCCACTGGACTTCACGCTCCTCTTTCAGGAAGTGACTGGTGGCATCGTCCAGTTGTTCTGGAGATTCCTGTCCGGACACCGGGAGACAGATGCACGCAATTAACAGTGCAGGGGATATTCTCAGGTTCGTGATACAGCGTGACCAGGGTGCAGAATTCTTCTATGGCCCATGGTAGGCTGCTTTCAGAGAAAATCAACCGCGAGCAGGAGTGCTCAATGGCAGATATGCCGGACGCGAAAACAGGGCTCTTTCATCGTAAGTCTACTGATGACTATGTGGTGCTCTGGCAGGGGCGGGAGATTTGTCGTTATGCCACCATGGAAGCCTTCGTGGAGGCCCATGCAGACGGGCTGGAATCCCTCGAAGCGAACCAGGCTGAACTGCTCGCCAGCTATTACAAATAATAGTAAAGTTATAACTTTGCTATATTGTCTCGTCCCATGAGCAAGCCTGTTTTGAAAAACCTGCTGCGCGAGGGCACCCGGTTCTCACCTCTTTATGAACCCGTTTACAACAGCGATCACCTGCCAATGGCGCTTGCAGCGATGCATGGCCTGGGAGCGAGTGACGATCAACTGGTCAAATTTCGTGATGACTATGTGCAGCGCCTGCAGTCGTGGGAACCGGCAGGTGCAACAGATGACTGGACCACGAAGCTCGGCGACAGATCTGCTTACCCGGCACTCCTAGCTTATTTTAACCGTCAGCTGGACTCAAGACAGCAACAGGACGTCATCGAAGAAGTGCTTGCAACGACACTGCCGGGTATTGCGCTTGATGCCTTTCACCCGATCATACGCCTGGGTTACGCCGTCGAGTTTGATACCCGCGAGGAAATAGCGGCAGCGCTTGCCTACATGGTGACGGCGCATCGGGATATGCCGGTAGATATGTCGCTGCTGGATGTGCGCAGTTTACTGGACCAACAGGTCCGCCATGGTGCGTTGGCACTTAAGGCCAACAGGTTTACAGGGGCCCTGGAAGAGCTGGTGGAGACAGGTCTTTATCCAACAGGTTCGACAGAAAGTTTTGCAGAGCTCGCAACTGTGGCGCTCGATGTTTATATCGCGACGCGAAATTTCTTTGCCCTGCATCTTGTGACTTCAACCCAGGCTCTGCGTTGTGCCGTGCCACCGGCATTGGAGCCGATTGCCGTTGCCTCACAGACCAGCGCATTGCTGGCCTCTCACCTGATTCTGAAGAGTCCCGCGATTGGGTCGGCCATGTCGGTGCCCGACCAGCTCGACCCGGAACATGCCATAAAGTATGCGTGGTCATGTCTGTCTGAATACCGGGTTTACGGTGACGGCAGGTATATCGATGAAATCAGGACCTTCAGGGACAAGGGACTGGTTCCGCCATGGGTGGCAGCAGATCTACTCGACCAGACCCACTGAGATGGTGTCCTCGTCTGTTCTTACCGAATAGGTTCTGATGTTTTCATAAGCGGGAGGTGCCAGGACTTCACCGGTAGCCAGGCGAAACTCTGCACCGTGGTAGGGGCAGGTGATACACCCATCATGGATGGTGCCGCCTTCCAGGGCGAAATCTTCATGTGAGCAAAGATAGGCGATGGCATGGTATTCATCACCGTCACGGCACAAAAGGATCTGCTCACCGTTCAGATCGACATGTAATTGACCGGTTGCTTCGAGTTCAGACTTCGCAGCAACGACATAAAATTTTTCTGTGCTGGGTTCTGTCATACGGCACATTAAACCAGTTTCACTTGTTTAGTGCTTCCGTTAATGTAGCGAGCTTTATGGAAAGACGTTTCGCAGAACAGGTAATCCGACTTCGCTGGTTGATCATTGTTGCCACGATTCTTGCCTGCGGTCTCTCCGGTTACGGTCTCCAGTTCCTGACAGTCTCGAGCGAGCCAAGGGACAGCTTTGGACCCAATAATCCACAGCTGAAAGCCTTTGAAGAACTTGAGGAAACTTTCTCGCGGGTTGAGAACCTTTTTTTTGTTGTCGCGCCGAAAGAGGGTGATATCTTCACCCGTGAAACGCTGAAGGTCATTCACGAGCTGACCGAAGAGGCCTGGACCACGGAATATGTTAACCGTGTCGATTCCTTGACCAATTACCAGCATACCGCGGTGGATGAAGACGATTTGCTCGTCAATAACCTGGTGGAGTTCCCCGAGGACCTGACCGACGATGAGCTGGATGAAATCCGGAATATTGCGCTGAATGAACCTCTTGTGGTCAACCGTTTGGTATCTGACGACGGTCGGGTTGCCGGAATCAACATTGATCTCCACTTTGACAGTGAAGACAGCCTCGTCACACTCGACAAGGCACATTGGGCCTGGGACAAAAAAGCAGAGCTCAATGACACCTATCCTCACCTGGATGTCTACGTCACAGGTTCCAACATCATCAGCGCCAGTTTCTCGGAAACGGCCGTCAGGGACCTGAAGCTCCAGACCCCGCTGATGTACCTGTTCGTTATCGTGCTGCTGGGCGTCCTGCTGCGTGGCCTGGCGGGTGTGGTGAGTATCGTTATCACCACCATGCTCACCATCGTTGCGGGGATGGGTTTGGCAGGCTGGTATGGGCTTGAACTGCAGGCGATGTCATCTCCGATACCCGTCATTATCCTGACTGTTGTGATTGCACACGGTGTGCACCTGATGGTTGCGTATTACCAGGATCTTCGAGCCGGTGTCCCGAAGCACCAGGCGATGGTCGATGCGATTGAGATCAACCTGCAACCGGTTTTCCTCACCAGTGTCTCAACTGCCATCGGATTCTTCAGTCTGAATGTGCTGGCAGATGTGCCGCCGATCCAGCAGGTGGGTATCGTGATTGATGACACGGTGCATTTCCTGAGCAAATACCTCAGGGCACGCAGGGATCGCTCGGCCGAAGATGCAGTTCGCTATGCCTTCAGGAATGTCGGTGTCGCGCTTTGGATTACGACGTTTATCCTGATCGTTGGGTTCATGATTCTCGCTACGTCCGATTTCAAGATGAACAATGACATGGGCATTATGGTCAGCATCATCATAGGTATAGCCCTGGTGTTTGATTTCCTGCTGTTACCACCGCTGCTGATCCGTCTCGACAGCTGGATCCACCCTGAGGATCATCTCCAGGCAAAGAGCGGTTGATCGTAGTGCAGGACGCGTGTCCCCAGGCCGCGGATTGCTACTTCGCGAAACTGGTAGAGCATCGCAGCCGTAGGGGCATAGATCACATCATCCAGGTAGTTCATCGAAAGCACTTGACGATCACTCTGGGGAATGCGCTCCAGGTTGGGTGAGTCTTCCCGGGCCAGCTCTGAAAATGTGAACGGGTGAATAGAAGCAACTTCGTCAGGATTCGGCCTCAGTTCCTGTTCCACCACATCTGCCCAGACCACGACTGGTGTGATGACATAACCGGAACGGGTGACGTAGTCATCCAGGCAGCCCAGGATATGTTCTTCCGCCAGTTCCAGGTTGATTTCCTCGTGAAGTTCCCGAAGTGCCGCCTCGGTGGCAGTTTCGCCTTCGTCCACTCGCCCACCGGGCATGGCCCATTGGCCGCTGTGTTCCTTCAGTCTGGGAGAACGACGGGTAACGATCACTGAAGCCTCGCCTTCGTGATCCATGATGGTTATCGCTACAGCAGCGTGGCGAATATCAGCAGCAGGATCAGGATGAAGTATCTTGGCATCAGGCAGTCCGTAGGTCCGGTAGTTGGTATTGTGTTTCCTCGAGCTGGGCTCGGATGGTTTTCTTGTCGATTTTGCCGGTCGATGTCAGGGGAATCGTATCCACAAAAATCACATCGTCAGGCAGTTGCCACTTGGCAAACACCTCGGAGCAATGTTCCAGGATGAGTTCCCGGGTGACGTTGGAACCCTCTACCAGGATGACCATGGCTACCGGACGCTCGTCCCACTTTGGATGGGGTTGTGCCACGACTGCCGCCTGCTGAACACCTTCCAGAGCCACGATGTGATTTTCCAGGTCCACAGATGAAATCCATTCTCCACCTGACTTGATCAGGTCCTTGGAGCGATCAGCGATGATCAGGTACTCCTCGGAGTCGATCTTGGCGACATCGCCGGTGACGAGCCAGCCGTCATGAAATTTCTCAGGTTGGGGATCGTTGTAGTATTCCGAACAGATCCAGGGACCACGAATCAGGAGTTCACCAACTGCCTCGCCGTCGTGCGGCAGTGGTTGCCACTCTTCATCCACGATCTCGATTTCCAGGCCTGGCATCAGGAGACCTGCTTTACCAATGTTTTCGAACTGTTGTTCTTCCGTCAGGTTCACATGAGAGCGCTTCGCGACCTTACGAGACAGTGTCCCGAGCGGATTGGTTTCAGTCATGCCCCAGCCCTGTACCATTTCCACGTTCAGTTCATCCGCGTACCAGCGCATCAGGGAGGTGGGGGGTGCACTGCCACCGCAGGTCAGTCGTGACAGGTGGCTCAGGTCGTATTTATCGGGCGCCTCTTCAATCAATGCTTTAACACCCTGCCAGATGGTCGGCACACCGGCAGAAATCGTAACTTCCTCCTCGGCCATCAGGGAGACCAGGCGGGCAGGGTCCATAAACCGGTGCGGCATGACCTGTTTGCAGCCGAGCATGGAAGCAGTAAAAGGCAGGCCCCAGCCCATGGCGTGGAACATGGGTACGATGCCGCAGACCGCGTCCAGTGCTGACAGGTTCATGGAGTCTGTCATTGCCTGCGTAATAGTATGCAGATAAGTCGAGCGGTTCGTGTACATGACACCCTTGGGTTTGCCCGTGGTGCCACTGGTGTAGCAGAGACCCATTGGTGAGTTCTCATCAATTTCCGGCCAGGTCACGTCGGTAGATTCGCTGCCGATGAACTCCTCGTAGTCCGTCCGGTTGGCGAAAGAAGACTCACCACCTTCACCGTGTCGGGAGATTACCAGCAGTTCCACGGTCGGTATCTTGTCCAGGATGGGTTCCAGTAGCGGCAACAGGTCTTCGTCTGCAAAGATCACCCGATCTTCTGCATGATTGATGATGTATTCGAGGTCAGTTGGGCTGAGTCGAATGTTCAAAGTGTGTAGTACACAACCCATGGAAGGCACCGCCTCGTACAATTCCAGGTGGCGATAGTTGTTCCACATAAAGCTGGCGATCCGATCCCCGACTTTAATACCGTGACGAGTCAGGGCATTGGCCAGTTGCGCAGACCTTCTGGCGGTGACCTCAAGGGTTTGCCGATGCGTACCCTCATTCTGCAGCGTGACGATTTCAATGTTTGGATCAAGTTTTGCACCGCGCCCCAGAATTCGTGACATCAGAAGTGGTGTTTGTTGCATGGTCATAAGCTACGATTCCTGGATTCGATGGATGTGCTCAAAAAGCAGCCCACAGCATAATGAATTCCCTTCCCGAAGCAAGTGGGCAGCCAAAGGCTACACGTACTCGCACCCCTTTATGTAATTGAAATGTAAAGAGAAAGTGAGTCAGATTGGACGGCGGCGATGGTGCATCCAGGCCTCGAACGTGAAAATGGCAAGGGCAATCCAGATACAGAGGAATGTGACTGCCCGGCCAGGGTCGAATGGCTCCGCGAAAACAAAGATGGCCAGGGCCAGGGATATCGACGGTGCCACATACTGGAACATGCCCATGGTGGTCAGCGACAGGCGCTTCACTGCGGCTGCGAAGCAGAGCAGTGGGAATGATGTCACGAAGCCACCGAGTACAAGCAGCAGGTCGGTTGGCAGGTGGTCACCGAAGGCAAGCTGATCCCGCCAGCCGCTCCAGGCCAGGAAAGCAATTGCGAAGGGCACAACCAGCATGGTTTCGATGGCGAGTCCGCCGATGGCGTGCAGCCCGAGGTTTTTTCGAAACAGTCCGTAGAAACCGAAGCTGAATGCCAGCGTCAGGGCAATCCAGGGAACCCTGCCAAATATCACCAGTTGGCTCAGGATGCCCGCTGCGGCGATGGCGACCGCAATCCACTGAAGCGGGCGCAGGTATTCCCTGAGGATGATCACGCCAAGAAACACGCTCACCAGCGGATTGATGAAGTAGCCAAGCGCGGTTTCTGCGATGTTGTTGTTGACGACGGCATAGATAAATACCAGCCAGTTCGTCGCCAGCAGGATCGACGTCAGCAGTAGCTTCGGCAGCAGGCGCAACGGAATACGCAGTTCGTTGAGCTGCCTTGTCCAGGCGAGAATGACCATCAGGAGGATCAGTGCCCAGATGACCCGATGGGCAAGTATCTCCCAGGGCGAAACGTGATCTACCCATTTGAAGTAAACAGGTACCACACCCCAGAAGATGTACGCGGTCAGGGCGTAGTAAACGCCGCTCATGGTGTTGTCTGAATTCATTACCTTGCAAGTAATTGTGGTGGTTGAGCCTGTCGGCTTAGTGTGTGCCTCCAAGACAACAGGAGACGACGATGAAAATGTTTTTCCTTGCCTGCACCATCCTCGGGACGGTGATTCCCTATGCCTTTTTCCTGGATTACTTTGCCGATGAGGGCATTGTGATTACCTCTTTTGTCGGTGCGCTCTTTGCCAATGGTGCTGCCGGAGGTTTTACGGCAGATCTCCTGGTGTCCAGTTTTGTATTCTGGGGTTACCTGTTCTGGCGTCAGGCTGATCGCATCTGGCTTTTTATACTGTTGAACCTGACCATTGGGCTGAGTTGTGCACTACCGCTCTACTTCTATTTCCAGGCAGCGTTTGAAGAAACTAGGGAGTTACCTTCTCGATAACCACCGCTGTTCCGGTTGCGCTGACCATCATCATGCCGTTGGTCTGGCCGAAACTTTCATAGTCGATATCCACACCGACCATAGCGTTGGCACCCAGTTCTTCTGCCCAGTCTTCCAGCTCAGCCAGCGCTATCTCCCTGGCTTTACCCAGCTCGCGTTCATAGGAGGCAGACCGCCCACCGACAATATCCCGGACGGATGCAAAGATATCCCGGAATATATTGGCGCCGAGGATGGCCTCGCCGGTGATCACGCCAAGGTATTTCGCTATTCGTGCGCCCTCGACAGTTTGGGTCGTCGTGATAATCATGAATGTTCTGCACTTGGGAAACATGTCGATGATATAGCAAGAGCTGATATGAAAACTATGCTGCTCCCCCTGGTGTTGTTTATGCCACTCTTGCTGAACGCGCAGGAAGAGGCTGGAAAGATGGTCCTGCTGGATGAGGTAGACTGACAGATGCGCGCCATTACCGGTGCGCCCATGACAGAAAAGGTACGGCGTGCCATGGAGGCCGTGCCACGGCATGAGTTTGTGCCGGACTCAGTCAAGCCGCAGGCCTATGACAATCGCCCGCTACCCATTGGTGAAATGCAGACCATTTCGCAGCCGCTCATTGTTGCGTTGATGACCCAGTTACTTGAACCTCGGCTGGGTGACCGCATCCTTGAACTCGGTACCGGTTCCGGATACCAGGCAGCTGTGCTGGCCGAACTGGTGGACCAGGTGTACTCCGTTGAGATCATTGGTGCCCTGGCGGATGAAGCTGCTGCCAGGTTAAAACGGCTGGGTTATGACAATGTGACGGTGCGCCACGGTGACGGGACACTCGGCTGGGAGGAAGTTGCTCCCTTTGACGGCATCATTGTCACGGCAGCGGGAATTGAAATACCGGACGCACTGATGCGTCAGCTGCGACTCGGGGGGCGGCTGGTGATGCCTGTGGGTGAGGTCGGCGGTGTTCAGCAGCTCAAACTGGTTGAGAACAGACCGGAGGGACTTATCAATGAGAATGTGCTCTCGGTTCGTTTTGTCCCGATAACCCGCGATATTCGCTAGGGCCTTACGATCAGAATTTCTCCTGACGCGTTGACCGGACGCTTCAGGAACTTCTCAACTAACTCGACATCTTCCAGTTTGTCCTGGCACTTTGCCGCAAGCTCGTTAAATGGCGGCCGGCACGGATCAGAAATCATGATCTGTTTAACGCCGGCTTTCCTGGCCCGGCCCATCAGTTTGTACAGTTGTTTCGTCATGTCGTCCCAGAAGCAGATGTCCGCACCGAGAATGACGTCAAAGTCCTTGAGGTAGTCAACAGTCAACTGGTTGAAGGTCTTCTTTTCACCAGTCATCTTTGCCTTGTTGATCTCTGCGTGCAACTCCAGGTAGGGCAACACATTTTCGTCTGCATCGATACCGTGCACCTTGTTGCCGAATTCCTTGTTGCAATAGATTCCCAGCAAGCCCCAGCCACAGCCAATTTCCAGTACCCGGGTTTTCTTCGGCAGTGGATGTTTCTTCAGGTAACTCATGATCAGGTAACTGGAGTTCCAGAACTTGTTGCCGTGTATCTCCGCCACGTAACCATCGCGCTTGAGCTGTCGGACACGAGGGTGTTTCCCATTCAGGATCTTCAGGCCTAAAGCCTGGCGGTGGGTTGCTGTTGCCATAGGTTTATTTCTTCAGGATGAAACTTCGTGAGGTGAGTCTATCAGCCGGCGCTCTCAATATCTGCGGGCATGTAGGCATCCCGGCCACGTTGGTAGTTAAAAAATGTCTGCGCCGAGTTGCGATTTACCAGGGCACGTTGATACATCGGGTGATGCAGTGAACGGACCTCGTGTTCAATCTCGAACAACGGTTTGCCTGACGCGGGGTTCACGATCGTCTGGAAGCGATACTGGTTTTCATCACTTTCTTCGGTGATCAATCCGTGTTCTTTCAGGTACTTGTGTGGTCCCGAGAAATTGGAGACGTAGATGGCGATGTGGTGACCATCGTAGGTGGGCTTAGGCCGCCGGATTTCCTTGAACCGGAGAATCTGCTCGAGGCCCACGGAAACTTCACACACGTTTTTCATCTTGTTGAGTTTAACTTCACACCCCATGACCTTGCGGTAAAACTTGCCGATGCCGTTTGCTGTGCCCTGTGGCACATGAAACTCGACATAGGGTAGCCCCAGCTGCATCTCCCCAAAGCCGCCCGGACCATGTGCCCGCAAATGATTGCCCCAGGGACAGGTAATATCCGTAAACTTTTTTTTCACTTCAAATTCGAAGTCTGTACCGTCCAGGCGTTTGCGCATATGGGTAAGTCGCTGGTTCAGGGCTTCAAGGTCGGGAACCATAATGCCGATGAGCCCTCGCAGGACCTGTGGTTTCGCCGTTGGCAGGTGAAACTGCTGGCGGCCTGCATTTACCCAGACGTTATAGGGGCCCCAGTCAATGTAGGGGTCCCTGGTGAAGCCGAGAACATTGACGTAAAAAAAGGTAGCCAGGGCCTGGTCCGGCACCGTGACATTCACATGTTCCAGGGCAATGATGTTGCCGACGTCCATTGCGGAGCGATCGAACTGTCGTTTAGGCATGGTTCACATCCGTAGCGGTCAGGGCTGATAAAATGACCGATATATGCGATGTTTGCAAAAGTAATTTAGAAGAGTGCCTATGAAGTCTCGATTCCTGATCACGTTTCTCACCTGCCTTGTCAGCTTGTATGCATCGAGTGTATTTGCCGCACATTTCGAGCTGGATGTTGGTCACCGAATCTCCCTTGGATTGACGGTCTACAATAATGATCTTGCGGTTATTGATGACCGCCGTTCGTATGATCTTCCCCAGGGGGACCTTGAACTGCACTTTGCGGACGTGGCGATGACGGTTCTGCCGCCAACGGTGTCGCTGCATTCTGAGAAACGGGGTTTCCAGGCTATTCAGCAGAATTACCGATTTGACCTGCTGAACCGGCAGACACTGCTGGAGAGATTCGTGGGTAGGAAGTTGAAGTACAGTCGGTTCCTGCTGCGTGAACATGGATACGAGAAAGTGTTGCGGGAGGGCATCCTGCTCTCACTGAATCCCGAGATCGTCCAGTTCGGTGATGTTATTGAGGTTGAACCAGAGGGCACCATCTCGCTGCCCTATCTGCCTGAGGGCCTGCAGACTTCGCCCGCCCTGGTTTTCCGGGGTGCAAATGAGAAAAACGGAACCCAGGAAATCAGTGTGCGTTATCACGCGTCCGGGATGAGCTGGGAGGCAGATTACGCCCTGACGCTTGGCAGCAAAGCGGAGCTGGACGGATGGGTCACACTGCGCAACCAGAGTGGTACAGATTTTGAGGTGCAAAACCTTAGGCTCGTGGCGGGCGAATTAAATCGCGTGCCCAGGCATACACCGGTCATGATGCAGGAGCGTGCTTATGCCATGGATGCCTCCGCCAGTGTGCCGATGATGAAACAGAGTCCTGTCGGCGATTATCATGCCTATGATTTTCCCGGTCAGGTGACGCTCAAGAAGAACGATACAACGCAGCTTCGCTTGATCCAGGCCGAGGGCATTACTTTTGATCGTGTTTATAAAGTGACGGGTATAGCGACGAATTATGGCAACCAGTCTCGCCAGGAAGTTTCGCCGGAGGTCTGGATCAGTTTTGGGAATGCGAAGGGGAACAAGCTCGACGAACCGCTGCCTGCGGGGAACATCCGGGTCTATGAAAATCGTGATGGTGGTGAAACTTTTATCGGTGAGAACAGGGTGGCACATACCCGGGCAGGTGGTGAAGTTGATGTCATGATCGGCAGGGCATTTGACCTCTCGGCTACTCGTAAACAGACCACGTTCCGACGCCTGGGTGATCGCAGCGTTCAGGTGGCTTACGAAATTGAGGTGGCGAACTCGAAAAAGACCAGCGAGACCGTAATCCTGGAAGAGAAGATGTCAGGAGATTGGGAAGTGGTAAACCAGAGCCAGAAAGGCAGCAGGACGGATAGCACTACTTATGAGTTCAAGCTGAAAGTGCCCGCCGGTGGCAGGGCCAGCGTCAGTTACGAGGTCAGGATCAATTACTAAAAGGTCCTGAAATCATTCAGGCCGACGAAAGTTCCACCGTTCCTCGCGCATAACTCGCGCATCAGGATCGAGAACTTGATCCCGGTGTCCTGGTAGCGGGGTGGGTTGGCGAACTGAACCGGGAATCCAACCCCATGGATCCTGACCAGTCTTTCACCCTGTGCATTGGTGCGATTAATCCGGTCAACGGTATCGACCACACGCTGAATTGAACGTCCGCTGAATTCATCCCCAAACACGTACAGGCTGATTTTGCGTCCCGGTCGGTAGTAGGTGCTGATTGCGCGGGTGATGCCTTCCACGGGGGACGAATTTGAAAAGACGTTCCATGATCGCAAGCGCTCTATAATTGCGCGTCTTCTGGCATCCGTGTCCGGTATCCAGGCACCCGCATACTGCGTGAACATGTAGTTGCCCATATCGTTCATGACCTGGATGCCTTTGAGGCGCGGATACACTTCCAGGGTTTCTGCGACTTTCTGCAAGACCAGCGGCCAGGCGTAATTGTACATACTGCCACTGGTGTCGATGATGAAGATGACATACTCGCTGTCTACCGGGATACCGCCGATTTTGTCGTCACCTGCTGCACGTTTATAGTCAGCCAGCAACGTTTCCATTTCATCAGTCAGCGACTGTTTCGCCTCGGCCAGCTGACCCTCGATTTCGGTTGAAATGCGCGTCTTGTCGAGCGTTTTCTTGTGTTCCGCCTGAAGAGCCGACAATTCTGCACGCAGCTCCGCGAGACGCACAATCTGCTCCTGTTGCTGGTCTTCCTTTCGGATCATATTCCGGTTCAGGTCCCGCGCTTCACCCCTGAGATCAAACAGGTCCTGCTGCAGGTCCGCAAGGTACCCCTCCAGATTGGTGATGGTGTCTTCGATCACGACCGGCTCAAACACCTTGGTCAGGACCAGTAACAGGATGATGGCGCCGAATCCGCAGCTGATGACATCAAGGAAGGAGAGGCTGACACCCTCGATTTCTCTTCGTGACATCTTCATGGCCAGTCCTCCGGGGGCGACAGGAATGATCCGCCGGTCACCTGTGCAAGCTTCCAGTAGGAAGGTGCCGCAATAGGATCACCTTCCATGGGGAAGAGAATGACATTGACCGGGCTCGCGTTTGGTAACAGTTCCAGGCTGCGGCTGAACAGCTCAACCCGATCGCGGGATTCGATCACGCTCCTCCTTGGAGCTTCCACGCCCATGGTGGGCAGGCTGTCGACGATCAGGAATATGTTGTCCGGTTGTGGTTCAAGGTTCCGCGCCAGCGAGAAAGCGTTGTGCAGCGAAGTGCCACCGGTGGGTATGGTCTCGCTGATGGATTTAATGACACCATCGGTGTCCTCACGTTCAGCAGCGCGCAACCAGGAACCCTCGGTGCCTTCCAGGGCGGGTTGGGTGTCAGCGTTAAAGGTGAACAACTGGAAATTGGCATCCTTTGGCATATTCGCGGTAATCCACTCCACGGTTGCGATAGCTCGCTGCCACTTCGGCGACGCCAGTTTCTGTTCATCAGAAAGGTTGCGGCGGCGAATAACGTTGACGATGGTATTGTCCAGCATGCTGGCGGACGCATCGAGCAGGATCAGGATGTGCTGCCCACCAACTTTCATGCCGGTCAGGTATTGCCGGTCGCCTTCACCCACGATGGTCCGCAGGGCGGTACCCACTGTTTCATCAGCGGACACTGCTCCCTCAAGGTTTGCAGCCTCCAGTTCCAGGTCTTTCAGCTCCGATTTCAGGTCCTCGATGCTTTCGTCCTTGCTGGCGCCATCTTCCAGCAGCACAGCCAGTTCCGCTTCCATTGCCTTAATCGTTTCCACGAGTCGCCTGGCCATTTCCTCTGTTGTGACGATCTCGTCTTCCTGCTCATCGGCCGTGTTCTTCAGGATGATGAGATTTTCCTGGGCGTCTTTAACCTGTTCTTCATAGCGCTTAATTTCGGCAAGCAGTTGTGCGTTGACTTCCTGGCTCGTGGTTTCCGTCGCGTGATTGATGATGATGTAAATCAGGATGACGGCACCGAAACCGCAGGACATGATGTCCAGGAATGAAAGACTGAAGACGTTGAAATCCCGTCTTTTAGCCATCGCTGGTCACCGAAATAACGGTGAGTGGCTGACTGCCGATGGTAAGAATGTCGCCCAGATTGACCGTCTCCTGGTTTTTGGCCTCGATACCGTTCAGCTGGACGGCACCCTCGCGGTGCGTTTCCAGAACCAGCTGCTGGTTTCTTCGATACAGCGTGCAGACCGGATTGTCTGTCGCTCGAGGTCCCTCACTCAGATCGTCACCCAACTTGATGCCTGTACCGATGGCGAATGCCCTGTGTTGCCAGAGCAGGTGTGTTGCCTGAGCGCTTGATGGCATGGTGGCGAGGGAAGACTGCTCGCTGCCGGCGCTTATCTGAAGTACGTGTTGCACGGGGCCGTCGCTGACGACAATTTCACCCTGGTGAACGGAAGCAGAACCGATGGCTTTCAGTTCCGCAAGGTCAACGACCTCAACATTATTGATAAGACCAAGCGAGTTCTTA
Organism: Pseudomonadales bacterium; assembly: GCA_016779585.1. Lineage (GTDB taxonomy): Bacteria > Pseudomonadota > Gammaproteobacteria > Pseudomonadales > Azotimanducaceae > UBA9659. The sequence goes on along the minus strand of JADHNI010000043.1, from coordinate 10,681 downwards.
AGGCCGGGAAAACCAGTGAAGCGATGAGAGACCAACAGGGTGGCAGTCTCACCGGCGGGAACCTCATTCCGGATTGCCTGGACGATTTGAGGATATATCGATGCGCAGGCTTTGAGCAGGCTGTCGTTGGAAATGCTGACGGAGTGTTCGGTATCTCCCGCATTCAGGGATATCGGGTGAGCGTTCACCTCGCTGAGCGCCACGATCCATGCCGGCAGCTTGTTGAACAGCTGCTGTTCAGTGTCGGCATTATGCATTGGGTCGAATCTGGTTGTTTGAATGAACTGATCGGCGATGATGTTTGACCAGCGATCAAGCAGTGTGAAGAAGCCGCTTTCTATGACAGTTTTAACGTCTCTCCGGGCGAGTGTTCCGGTGTTGCTGATGTTGGTCAGGGTGATGCTGTGCAGGTGAATATCGAGATGCAGGACGGTTTTCCTGAGGGGTAGGTCAGCCGCCTGGATAATGGAGCTGTCAACAATGCCGCGAACCGGGATTGACGCTTCCTCGGACATGCCGAGCAGGAGCCCGAGGTTGTCGTTTCCGTAGTATCCGGGTACCACGAACACCGCTGATTCAACGCTGGCCGCAATAGGTTGCCAGAGTGCTTCGAGATGCGCGAAGGCAAGGTCGGCATGATGGCGAATCTGGTTGTTGCCGTTAGGCAGCGGGTTAACGTTCAACTGACTCCAGAACCGGTTGTTCGTCCAGCGCGGAAGCAGCTTTGCGTTCTGGCTGGCTTCTTCACCAGTCAGCAGGTTGCTGCCGTCCAGGACGGCGTATCCCGGGCTGGTTCTGATGAGATCTCCATCGACGGAAACCTGGATACCTGCATCGTTAATGTTGAAAACTGCGATACTCACCGAGGACTCCTGGTTTATGTCTGCAGATGCCGGACCAGCCGAACATCGCAGTATTCCTCAGCATCCAGCGCCAGTCTTTCCTGGGCGAGCTGCAGCTGATGCATGAGGAACATGATGACAATGCTGATGAGCAGCGCGACAAATGTCGAGTTGAAAGCTACCCCCAGTGATTGGGTTACGGCGGAGATATCTCCTTCAACCGCCTGATGTGCCTGGCCCAGTGCCTGGCCGATACCACGAACAGTGCCGAGGAAGCCGATAGAAGGAATGGCCCAGGCGATGTAGCGGATCATGGAAAGCTCTGAGTCCAGACGTTCAGATTCGGATTCAACAATGGCGCGAATGGCATTGGAGACATCCTGAATATTGCGTGTTGAGCGGAAACGGTGCAGTGCTGTCAGCAGCGCGCGCGGCAAGAGGTAACCCTGCTGCTCCTCAGGCAGTGCCTGGATTGGTCGGGAATATTCCCGCGTGTCTTCCGGCAGTATGCTGGTCCCCGGGGTCAGGGGCACCAGGTCCAGTTGCAGCACCTGTCGTTCGCGGGCGTTCTGCCAGGCCTTGTATCCCATGAGTGACATGGCCCACAGCATCAGGATCAGGCAGGTTTCCTGTTCGAAATCGCGAATCACCACGTAGGCAGATCTTTCCGGGACATAATCCGGGTTTACGCTCATCTCCAGGGCCTGTTCTTCAAGCACCGCCGTTGCGTTCGGACGGATGATCGAAACATAGATCGCATGGACAAGGATGATCGCGATAATCAGTGAGAACAGCTGATAAATAAACTCAATGGGCAGTTGCTTGTTCATGTTGTTCCTTTAGATGTCCACGGGAAATGATACTGCGTTGTCTGCGCTGATTTCTTCGCTGGGCTGGAAATTGCGGAAGGCATCTCCCAGTTCCCTGTTTCTCAGGTTGCCTGCCTGTGGGGCAGGAGTTTCATCTGACGCCGAAGTCTCGGTCTTTTGCTCTTCGCCTTCCTGCTTTTCGGGAGCCTCCTCAGCGGCAAGTGGCATGAGCAGAGATAGCAAAGCCAAAAACAGCAATTTTTTCATGGATCACTCCTGCTCTGCATACCGGGCGATACGAAAGCCGACATCCGGGCGCGGGTCCAGGCCATAGTCCCGGAACGTCCAGCGCAGTTCGCTGAATCGGCCATGGGTGTAGTTGGATCCGCGGATGACGTAATAATCGCCGTTGTCCGGTCCAAGCGGATCACTGAGCGGTTTCCTGTGCAGTTCGACAGAATAAAGATCATTCATCCATTCCGAAACGTTCCCGGCAAGATCAAAGATACCCAGGCCGTTGGAAGAATAGGTGCCTGAGGGTGCCGGACCCCTGTAGTTATCGTTGTAATCCTTGATGCTGTACGGAACCATGTTTGCGGCGCTTTCGTCGGCGAAGTTTCCTGAACCTGCAGGAGGAGGCATGTTATCACCCCAGGGGAACCGGGTTGGCGGACCATCCGCGTATCTCGCTGCCCAGGCCCACTCCGCCTCAGTAGGTAAACGGTAGCCGATGGTAACGGGTGTTTTGAGGCGCCACTTGCCGTCTTTGAGTTCATAGGCAACCGGCAGGCCATCTTTTTCGCTGAGCCAGTTGCAGAAGCGGACAGCGTCATTCCAGGAAACGTTGACCACGGGTCGTTCCGGGTCGCTGAGCAGTGCCCGACCCAGCAATCCGGAGTCATGACCCGGAGAAAACTCCATAAATGTCTGGTTGCTGATTTCCTTTTCTGCCAGGTAGAAGGCGCGCGTGAGTTCGACACTCTTCTGGATCTCGTTGGAGCGTCGTCCCGGCTCACGTCGGCCGGCACCCATCTGGAACTCGCCCGGTAATACAAACCGCAGGGTATCGCCAAGACTGGTCGTGATCTGTTGCGGGATGGCAGAGACCCTGGCTTCTTCTTCGGTCTGAAGCACAATATTCAGTTGTTGCGGCAGGCCCGGCTGGGGAATCACCCTGGTTTCGAAACTGGCGTAACCATCCAGTTCAACTCTCAGATCGTGACTTCGAGCGGTCAGCTCCAGTGTCTGGTTTGCCCCACCGCGGGGTTTGTCGTTCACAAACAGACGGGCTCCTGCCGGACTTACCGCCAGCTTCACCTGGCCGAGTATGGGTTCAAGAGTGATGTTGAGGCTCTGGTCTTCATCCGGTTTGATCGACAGGTTGCGTTCAAAGTTCCTGTAGCCTGCCCTGGTAGCTACCAATTGGTACTGGTCCTGGGGTGGTAGCGCCAGGGAAAGTGGTGTCTGGCCGTAGTATTTGCCGGAGATGGTCACATTCACGCCGGAAGGCTGGCTGTTGATGTTCAGTTTCCCGTCCGATTTGATCAGGATGATTGCCGGAACTTCCAGTAATTCCTGCGCTGTCACTGCCAGCGTGGTTTCGAAAGACTTGAACCCCTTCTTGCGCACCATCAGCGTTCGATTCCCCTCGATGATCTCGAAGGTGCCGGGAGTCTGTCCGAGTAATTCGTCTTCCACAAAGATTTCGGCGTCATCGGGTATGGTGGTCACCCTGACATCTGCCCAGGCTGGTTCCAGTTGCACTGACTCAGTCTGGCTTTGCCTCAGTCCGACAACCTCGATTTCAGTTTGTGCCGATTTAAAGCGCGGATGGTTCACGTAGAGGTCTCGCAATCCCGCCGCCACTTCGTTGATGACAAGTGGTGTGGTGCCGACAAGCGCCTGGTCGATCCTGACCTCAGCGCCCTCAATCATCTCTCCGTCGTGTAAGGCTTCCACGGTTACGATGCCGGGGAGTTTTAAGAGCTCGAACGCATATTCCTGGTCGGGATCTTCACCAATGCTGACGGTTTCTTCGAGGCGATAATAGCCGTCTGCCTCTGCCGAGATTGAGTAGTCGCCTTTCAACATCAGGTAGCGTTCACCCAGTCGGTAGGTAGGGAACCCGCTATCAATGGAGAACCTTGCGCTCTCGGGTGTCAGCATGAACTGTACAGCCCGCGCATTGAACATAAAGAGCGCGACGGCAGCGAGTGCAACGAAGACAATCAGCACTGCGACCTTCAGTGGGCTGGGGCGGAAAAATGGCTCCCGGGTCGGCGCATCTGCACGGGTGAAGGCCGATGGTTCAATGATTCGATTTTCGGAGTCTGACATCTATCGCACCCGCTCCGTGCTGGCGACCGTAATCTCCGGTGCTGGTCGACCAGCGATGAGTACCAGGTCGTGCCTGACATCCTGGTAACCGGGCCTGATCCCGACGATCGCCCAGCGACCCGGTATCAGGTAAACCACTTCCGAAGTAATGGCGCCAAGTTCTTTATGCCTGCGAACGGTGACATTGGTTTTACCGTCGGAACGAATCGTGACCGGTATCGTGATGCGTGCGGTTGAGATGATTTGTGCCAGGCCATTGATCTGCTGTTGCAGTTCATCACCTAGGTTGTCCAGACGACTGGCATCCCTCAGCAGTCGGGACGCTTCATCAAGATTCTCGTTACTCTGTAGCAGTGTCGGGTCACGCAGGAACCGCAGGATCTGTTCATTGATCTCGTACCGGCGCCTGGCTTTGTCGAGTCCAGTGAGTGCAAACTCGAGATTAGGTGTGATGGCGAGCGCGGCTTCATATTCCTTTATCGCAGCAGGCCAGTCTGAAGCCTCAACAAAAGTCTCGGCTTTCTCCTGGTGGTCCAGGATCAGATCGTTTCGCTCCGCCTGCTCAATCTGCAATAGACCATCAGCCGGTTCATTCGAGCCGGGCAGGATGGATTGCGCCTTGTCGAATCCCGCGCGCGCAGCGGCATAGTCTTTCGATGCGATCGCCTGGAACCCATCAGACATGGCGGCGCGGAAGCGTCTCAGGGTGATGGCTTCGCGGACCCTGCGATAGCCGTCTGCGGCCGGCGGCCAGAGTTTGTCGAGATCACGGGCCTGGCCGAACAGGTCTGATGCAGCATCCAGGTCGCCGTTTCGTTCCGTGGCCTCGGCCTGTTGAACCAGGTAAAGCACTTGTTCGAGGTTTTCGGCACGTTCCAGCTGGCGTTTCAATTCAGGGTCATTGCGGTCAATGGCGGTTGCGATGGAGAACGCAGTGAGTGCTGTCTGGGCAGCGCCACTCTCCAGTGCTGCAGCACCCAGGCTGGACTGCTCCGCGAGAATGTTCGTGGATTGGCTGATCAGTTCCTGCAGACTTGACAGGACGAACTCATAACCCGCTAGTGCATCTTCAAAGGATTTTTCTCGATAAAGCGCGTCTGCCTCATCCAGCTGGGCTGTCAATGCCTCATAGGAATCTGCCGCCCACAGGTTTACGCCGATGTCTTCCAGTTCCAGTTGCAGCCTGAGAATGTCTCGAGCTACCCGTTCACCTTCCTGTTCCATGAATTCCAGTGCCGCTTTTTCTCGAGGGGTCAGCGTTGGTGCTTTATTCGCCGGCGGTGCGGTTTGTGCAATGGAGGCCTGGTTGGTTGGCGGTGCCTGGGTGCTGTGACCGTTCACGGTGGCTTCCCTTGGCAGGAACAGGAAAAGCAGCAACCCGAAGATGACAAGTCCTGCTGCGGCGAGCATGACCGTCTGCAGGGGTAACGCATTTGAATGGCGAATGGGTGCTGCTGGCATCGGCTCAGCATCAGCGCTCTCAGTGCCCGGTCTGGAGAAACTGACAGAGGTGATACCGGCAGTTTTATCCTCGAACTCTGATCGCAGTGACGCCCGGATTTCAGACAGCGGGATTTGTCGATCCAGTGCCGTGGTACTCAACATTCGATTAACCATGCCGTGCACGGCGGATGGCAGTGGTGCATCCAGCTCGACCCCTGGCGTCCATTTCTTGCCGGTAAGCGACTGGAAGACAATGCAGCCCAGTGAATAAACGTCATCACTCAGGTCAGGTGTCGCACCTTCACGAACCTGGGGGCTGAGGTAGTCAAGCTCTTCGGTGTTTCCGGAAACGTCTGTGCCGAGACCAAAGCCGGTAATTTTCAGTGTGCCCGCCGCACTGATAATCAGGTTTGAAGGGTGAAGGTTGCCGTGGGGAATATGCAGGTTGTGTGCATAGATCAGGGCGTCAAGCAGTTGCGAAAGGACAGGCCAGGTATCATCGGCGGATGGTTCCAGGAAGCGGCCGCTGGCTATGTAAGGTTCGGCCAGGTAGTGCACGTTATTTTCTATCCCGTAATCGGTCACAAGGACGATGTTGTCGTGCAGCAGGCCTTTCAGACTGTCGATACTGCTAGTGAGCCTCTGCCAGTCACTCTCTGAAAGATCCCGGGGCAGTATCCTGAGAAAAACGCGGTCGCCGGTTTCCTTGCGGGTCGCCGCCCAGGCCTCAGCGCCCGTAGCTGTATGCTCGGAGATTTTCTGGTCCAGGCTGTATTGCCGGGCAAAGGTCTGCCCCTCTTGGCGATTAGACGTCATGTATAAAACCGAAGTTTTGCGAACTGCAACAGACTATTGTACTGGCAGGCTGGTCTCTTGTGCGTAAATCTCGCTGAGAAGTTCACGCCACTGTTGGTACTGTTCCTCTGCGGTGCCGGTAAGTTCTATGGTGCGACCTTCGATGTCGAGCACGTAAGGCGTGATTTCTGTGCCCAGCGACTGGCTGAGTTCTTTTAATGATTCGGCATGAATCTCAGCTTCCTTTCGTCTCTGCAGTCCCGCCTTGACTGCACCGATGCCGCCGACAACCGCACCGGCGGCTGCCGCGTCTCCTGCCCAGGTGCTGCTTTCACTGCCGGCATAGATGCCACCGGCGATCAGCAGGGCACCTGTAGCCAGGTGGGCGCGAGCCTGCTTCTGGATTTCCCTTAGCCGGATGGCCTCATCGTATGTGGCATGTCGCCACTCGTCATAGGAAGGGCGCATGTCGCGGTAGAAGCGAGAGTAGTAGTCATCAAGGGTATCAACGAACAGGTACTCCTGTTCCTTGATGCGATTAACGCGAATGAGCATGCTGTCTGTTTCCGCCGGTAGTTGGACCACCCGGACCTGGCCGCGACTGTTTTCCTCCAGGTAACCTTCGAAGGCATCCGGAGCAAGATCACGTGCATATTTGAGTCCGGCCACTGTCTTGATGGCAAGAATATCTTCCCGCGCCATCTGTTCGCGCGCCGCCAGCAGATCGTTGGCAATGTCGTTGTAGAGATCCTGGAAGGGATCTTCCCTGGGTTTTTCGTAGGAAAACTTGCTCGCGGTATCTTCATAGGTGCGGTCGAACCAGACCCGGCCGCGGGCATCAACCGCGCGCATCTGCACTTTCAGTTGCTCACCGTCAGACAGCTGGATACGACCACGCAGTTCCAGATCTACAGACACGGCGGATTCCGGTGTCACCCTGACGGCGCCCCAGTTACCTGTCAGCTCGAGGGTGTCTTTCAGGTGGTAGGCAATGTAGCTTGACTCGGCGCGCCGGACATCCGGAACAATCAGGTTCTCCTCGATCTCCTTCAGGTCAGAGGGAATGTTCGGGTCGATAGGCAGGATGCCGATATCCAGCAGCTCATCAAACGCGATGGGTGTTGCGGCCTGCCGGGCAGGTGTTGAATTCGCCGTTACAACCGTTGTGCTGGCGCAACCTGTTGTGACACAGATGACCAGCAGCAGGGGAAACCAGTGCTTCATAAACTACAATCCTGCCTTGTATTTCCTGTACTCATCCCAGAGCTTTTCTTTCAACTCCGGGTCCGTCTCTGCGATCGCGAGCTCTCGAAGCTGTTTTGCCACGATGTCATCACCCTGGGCATCGGGGATGTCGTCCGGCACCGGAGGAGGTGTTTCCATATCTCCGCTTTTGGCAACTTCCGAGCCGGGTGGCATGCGCCCCTGTTCGATCACCTCGGGAATACCCGCTTCAAGTCCTTCCTGCTGGTTCTCTTCGAATGAACCGTCACCTTCCAGGGTGCCTGAGCCACCAAGAATGGCAACGCCGGGCACATTTTCGGCCGAGGTAGGGGGCGGAGCACTGCCCAGTACCTCATTTCGCGCGTCGAGAATCTTGCCCTCGAACACCGCGATAGACTCGTTCAACTCCTTGTCCAGTTCGCTCGGTTCACCACCGCCACCGGGGAATCCTCCGGCAATGCCGGGTGTCCCTGTTTCTGAACCCGGAAATCCACCTCCAGGAACCCCGCCCGACTCAGAGCCTGGTTGTCCTCCCTGCTGGTTCTGTGAACCACCTGGACCGGAGGGCGGCATGCCCGGTAACTGCGGCATCTGGAAATCCGGCAGGTTCAGCAAATCCGTTGCAACAACAATGGACACGTTCCCTTCCTGCAGTGATTCATCGGCCTCCTGATAAATCTCCTCCCCGGTTGGAATGCTGGGGTCTGTCAGGACATTCTGGATGTCCAGGAGGTCCTGGCCGGCGACGATGACTGACAGTCTTGCCTTTGCAATCTCCTGCTGGGCTGCGGCCATTTCCTCATCGGTTCTGGCGTTTTCCAGCATTTCGCCTGCCCGCTGCAGATCAATGCCTGCCTGTTCCATGGCCTCTCTTGCAGCTTCAATATCGTCCTGCATCATCATGTCATCAGGTTGACCGCCTGAAGCAGACTCCTCGGGCATCATCATATCGTCCGGTTCACCACCGGACGCTGAGGCCTGTTGGCTGCTGCTATCACTTGCGCTGTCCGAGGCGGATGAACTCTGTGACGAAGATTCTTCCTGCATAAACACGTCGCTGTCAGACTGGCTTGCCTGGTCGCTGTCCGGCATCAGTGGATCCCATTCACCACCTGACGGCTGGTTTGGCTCGGATGGCATGCTTGGATCACTGGCGGAAGAAGCGGCCGGTAACTGTTCAGCGGCTTTCGCAATTTGCTGGCCAGCTTTTTTGAGCGCTTCGGCAGCTTCCTGCTGGTTCTGTGGTTGCCCGGATTCCGGACTGCCGGATGGTGACTGTGGTGCCGAGCTCTGCTGAGGGGCCGAAGAGGGGCTGGACGGTGATGATGGTGACGAAGGCGAAGAAGAGGGAGACGACGGCGAAGACGGTGGCTGCGATGAAGGTGACTGTGATGGCGTACTAGGAGCAGACGGAGGCGGCGACGAAGAAGGCGGCGTCGAACTTGGCGGCATGCTTGGGGGAGGAGATGATTGCTGCTGTGTCTCGCAGGCGGACAGCGCGAGGCCCAATATCCCGACTGAAATTAACTGGCTGATTCGTCGCATAAGTAATCCTGGATGTTTGTCCAGATTTTCACGGTGGGTTGCTGAAGTTTAACTGAATAGTCCGGGCAAAATCCCGGCCCCGATATCGATTGGACCGCTTCTGCGCCGGAAATGTTCAATTGCAAAGGACATTTTTAGGTAGTAAACCCAACACTGGTCTGTAGGAACTTTATTGTCTCTGACAGGGCGAGTAGGATTGAGGTTCCGAATTGTGTAGAGGCGTCTTCTTGGTACGCACACTGATAATTCTGATGATCATCTCGATGATCTCTGCCTGCACGACGAGCGTTGTTGTGGAAGGCTCAGTGCCCACACCCCTGGTTCAGAAAATACCTGCTCGCATGGGTGTCTATTATCCGGAAGACTTTCGCAATTTCCGTTACCAGGAAGTGATACGCGATGCCGGTACCTGGAACATTGACCTCGGGTCGCAGAACCTGAGCTTTTTTCGCAATTTGAGCGATGCGCTTTTTGTGTCCGTCAAGGAAGTCCATGAACCGCCTCTGACCACTGAAGAAATGCGTGAACTGGATGGCATCATGATTCCCTACATCGAGAAGTATGGCTTCCTGACACCGTCAATTTCCGGACTCAAGTTTTATTCCGCATCCATTGAATACCGGATTGTTCTTTACAACAAAACTGGTCAGAAGATCGGTGACTGGAACATTGTTGGATACGGCAAGAGTGAAGGCGGGATGTTTTCCGGTGATGACGCGATAAACGAGGCCACCGTGCTCGCGATTCGTGATGGCGGCGCCCGTATTGCGATTGAGCTGATAGACCGGCCTGCCGTCCAGGCCTGGCTGCAGGAAGTGCGCGCTGGTTCTGATGTACCAGCAGGAGCCGAGTGATGAAGCACCTTGCATTGCTTGCGTTGGCAGTTCTACTGACGGGATGTGCATCCTCGCGTATTGAGCAGGTGCGGGAAGCCTCAACCGGTATTAACCATGGTGAGGCCATGGTTATCCTTGGTCGGGCCAGCTATAACGAAAAACAGACCGAAGAGAGTTTTACCGATTGTATTGCCGATGCGCTGGCCGGCGGTGAAAATCCGATACGATTTATTCCACAGGAGCAGTTCAAGGACGATCTTTATCCCTGGTTTGAACCCAGGACGGCACCGACCTCTGCTGACGAACTTGGTCGCCTGTTTGCCCAGCCTGGCGTGCAGCAAAGAATCAACGAAGCCAATGTCCGGTATCTTGCCTGGATAGATGGTGACACCGTGACGATCGACAGCGGTGGTTCCATGAGCTGTACCATCAGTACCTTTGGCGGTGGTTGTTTCGGGGTCAGCTATTGGGAGGAAGATGCATCGTACGAGGCCAGTATCTGGGACCTGCAGACATTAACGTCGACTGGCCAGATCAGTGCGGATGCCACGGGTACTTCTTACCTCGCGGGTCTGGTGCTTCCGATCCCGATACTTGCGAGGCCCGGTAACGCCGCCTGCAAGGGGTTGGCCAATCAATTGCGCGAGTTTATTGTCGAAGAAGGCTAGGGCAGGGCGCTGCACTCAGGTGTTGCTGTCCTCCTGGTCAAACGCGGGTGTCCTGAGAACACCGAACTGTTGGCGCAGTTCAAAATCATCGGTTTGCACCAGCTCGCCATCTTCGATACGTGGACGATAGCGGGTCCCCTTGACACGCTGGCGGAGGAGGCGGACCTGTTCATTTGGTACGT